>DAIOWE010000160.1:0-1501 GCA_036758605.1 Pseudomonadota bacterium
TGTTCCGCCAGCATCATGCGCACCAGCATATGCGGCCAGGTCATGGCCCCCAGCGAGATTTGCAGGTGCGCGCGGGCGATCACCTGATCGCTTAAGCCGTCCGCGCCGCCAATGACGAAGACCAGGTTGCGGCAGCCCTGATCCCTGTGTTGTCCCAGCCATCCGGCAAATTTCTCGCTGGATAGCGCACGCCCCCGGCTGTCCAGCGCCACCAGGGTCGCCCCCTCCGGCGCCTGGGCCAACAGCAGTTCGCCTTCACGCTCCTTGCGCTGGGCGGCATCGGCCTGACCGCTGCGTTTGCTGCGATCTTCAACCTCGCGCAGCGCCATTGGGCCAAGTCCCAGGCGTGCGCCCATCAATTCCGCGTTTTTCAGATAGGTGTTGGCAGCCGCCGTTTCATCGGCAGCGGTCTTTTGACCGCGGCCAACAGCAGCAATTGTGATGCGCATGAATGATTCTAGACGGCGCGCAGGCCGAACCCATTTGCCGGCTCAATGTGCGACGGCATGGTCACCGACCATAATTTTTCGAGATTGTAAAATTCCCGCACTTCCGGCCGGAAGATGTGAATGATCACATCCACCGCATCGACCACGACCCAGTCGCCCTGGCGCAGACCTTCCACGCGGCAATTGTCGCCATAGACCTGTTTGATTTTCTCTGCCACATGTCCCGCAATCGATCCGACATGGCGCGAGGACGTGCCGCTGGCGATTACCAGATAATCGGCAATGCTGGATTTTCCTTCCAGCGCAATGGTAACGACATCCACAGCCTTGTCGTCGTCCAGTGAATTCAGCACAAGCCGCTTAAGCTCCTCCGGATCGGGATGGGCTGTACGGTGCGCGACGGCTCTATCTTGGGTCAGTGGGTTCCTCTCGGCCTGGTTAAGGATTCCTTATAGAATAAGGATAGCGGGGGGGTTTTGCAAAATAATTACATGGTAAATTTATTTTCGCCCCGCCCGGATCGCGGTGGAGCTGGCCGGGTGCAGGCGGCAGGGGATGAAAATCCAGGCCGGGGCAGGCTTGCCAGCCAAACGGGTGGCGTAGGCCAGCGGCAACCGGGCGGCGGCGTAGCGCTGCGCCGCCTTGCCGTGCAAGGCCTTGATGCCGCTGCCTGGGCGGTCCAGCACCGCCATGGGCATCAGGCGCATGATCTGGTTCCAGTCGCGCCAGCGGGGCAGTTGCGCCAGATTATCGGCCCCCATCAGCCAGACAAACTGCACCCCCGGCCAGCGGCGTTGCAGGGCGGCCAGCGTGTCCCTGGTATAAGTGGTGCGCAGGCGCCGTTCGATGGTGCTGACCAGGATGCGCGGATGCGCGGCTGTGGCGTTGGCGGATTTCAGACGATCCGCGAGAGGGGCCATGCCCTCTACCGGTTTTAGCGGGTTTTGCGAGCTGACCAGCCACCAGACCCGGTCAAGCTGCAACCGCTTCAGCGCGATCAGGCTGATATGGCGGTGCCCCGCATGGGCCGGGTTGAACGATCCGCCCAGCAG
>DAIOWE010000160.1:1601-3536 GCA_036758605.1 Pseudomonadota bacterium
TCAGGCTGATATGGCGGTGCCCCGCATGGGCCGGGTTGAACGATCCGCCCAGCAGGCCGACGCGCATACCGGGATAGAGAAGTTCACGGTTCATGGGGATTAAAGCATCGTGCAGCCTGGTGACGGTGCCAATCCACCCACAATGTCATCGCGAGCGAAGCGTGGCGATCCAGAGCGCCAAACTCGGTCCTTACCGTGTGACTCTGGATTGCCACGGCGCTATGCGCCTCGCAATGACGCAGGAGAGGGCGCGATTTCATCAATCTCCATCACCCATTACGCCCGCGTCTGGCCATTGCCGCGCACGACATATTTGTAGCTGGTCAATTGCGCCGCGCCCACCGGACCGCGCGCATGCAGCTTGCTGGTGGAAATGCCGATTTCGGCCCCCATGCCAAACTCGCCGCCATCGGCAAACTGGGTCGAGGCATTGTGCATGACAATGGCGCTGTCGATCTGCGACAGGAAACGCTCCGCCGTGGGCGTATCATCGGTGATGATGGATTCGGTATGCTGCGATCCATAGCGCTGAATATGCGCGATGGCTTCGTCCACCCCGTCCACGATACGCACAGAAATGATGGCGTCGAGATATTCTGTCGTCCAGTCGGCCTCGGCCACCGGTTTGACGCGCGCATCGAACGCCTGCACATCGTCTGCACCGCGCACTTCGCAGCCAGCCCCGATCAGATCGGCCACCAGCACCGGCAGATGCGTTGGCGCGCACCTGCGGTCAATCAGCAAGGTTTCCGCCGCGCCGCAAATTCCGGTGCGGCGCATTTTGGCGTTGAGCACAATTTTGCGCGCCATTTCCAGATCGGCCCTGCCATCCACATAGACATGCACCAGCCCATCCAGATGCCCCATCACCGGCACGCGCGCATCGCGCGTCACGCGCTCGGTCAGGCTGCGCCCGCCACGCGGCACGATGACATCGATATATTGCACCATATTGCCCAGCATATAACCCACCGCCGCACGATCTATGGTCGGCACGCGCTGCACCGCGCCTTCGGGAATTTTGGCGGCGTTAAGCCCTTCCAGAATACAATCATGGATAGCGCGGCTGGAATAATAGCTTTCCGATCCACCGCGCAAAATCACCGCATTGCCCGCGCGCAGGCATAGGGCCGCCGCATCCGCTGTCACATTGGGACGGCTTTCATAAATGATGCCGATAACACCCAGCGGCACGCTGACCCGTTCAATATGCAAACCATTGGGCCTGTCCCAGCCGGTCAGCACCTGACCCACCGGATTGGGCATGGCGGCAATTTCATCCAGGCTGCGCACCATGGCGGCGATGCGCGCATCATCCAGCTTCAGCCGGTCCAGCATGGATGCAGGAAGCCCCGCCGCCTGTGCGCCCGCCATATCCTTTGCATTGGCTTTCAGGATCAGATCGACATTGGCGCGCATCGAGGCGGCCGCGCAATAAAGCGCGGATTCCATCGCCTTGCCATCACGATTGGCCAGATGCGCGGCTGCTTCGCGCGCGCGGCGGCCGATTTCGTCCATGATGGTTGCAATTTCAATGGCCGACAGCGTGCTTTGCGGCTGTTTTTCGCGCCGCGCATCGTTAAGATCGGTGATGGTCATGCCTGCTTGCCTCCGCCCGTAATAACCAGATCATCCCGGTGGATCATTTCCGTGCGCCCACGATAGCCCAGCAGGCGTTCGATTTCACCGCTTTTATGCCCGGCAATCTGGCGCGCGTCATTGGCCGCATAGGCACACAGACCACGGGCGATTTCGGCGCCGTTCGGCGCCAGCACAATTACGGCGTCGCCCCGGCTAAATTCGCCGATGACTTCGCGCACCCCGGCAGGCAGCAGGCTTTTTCCGGCCAGCAGCGCCTCTACCGCGCCTGCATCCAGCGCCAGGCGTCCCGCAGGCTCCAGCACACCTGCAATCCATTGTTTGCGCGCAGCGGCA
>DAIOWE010000160.1:3636-5477 GCA_036758605.1 Pseudomonadota bacterium
CAGGCGTCCCGCAGGCTCCAGCACACCTGCAATCCATTGTTTGCGCGCAGCGGCAGGCGAGCCATGCGCCAGAAACCAGGTGCAGCGCGCGTCTTCCTGTAGCGCGCGCAGCGGATGCAATATGCGGCCATTGGCGATGGCCATGGCACACCCGGCACCTGTTGCAATCTTTGCCGCTGCCAGCTTGGTAATCATGCCACCGGTTCCAACTGTAGACCCGGAACCGCCCGCCATCGCCTCGATCTCGGGCGTGATGCTGGCCACCTCGGCAAAATGCCGCGCCGCCGGATCAAGGCCGGGATCGGCCGTGTACAGACCATCTATGTCGGACAGCAGCACCATGCAGTCGGCGCTGATCATCTGCGCGACGCGCGCCGCCAGCCGGTCATTGTCGCCATAGCGGATTTCACTGGTCGCCACGGTGTCATTTTCATTCACCACCGGTACTGCGCCAAGTTTCAGCAGCGTGTTGAAAGTATTGCGCGCATTCAGATAGCGCCGTCTTTGTTCGGTGTCTTCCAGCGTCAGCAATATCTGCGCACAGGGCAGGTTTCTTGCGGCCAGCGCCGCCTGATAGGCATGCGCCAGATGCACCTGTCCCGCCGCCGCCGCCGCCTGGCTTTCTTCCAGCCGCAATGTTTTGCCGCGCAGGCCCAGAATGCCGCGTCCCAGCGCAATCGCGCCCGATGACACCAGCGCCACCTGCGTGCCATTGCTACGTAAATCCGCCACATCGTCTATCAGCGCGCGCAGCCATTGATCACGCAATGCGCCGCTTTCAGAATCGGTCAACAGCGCCGAACCAATCTTGACGACGATGCGCTTGGCCCTGGCCAGCCGCTTCGCGGCAACCAGGCTCATGGGCTCCACTGCGCCATGGGTTCGGGATTGTTCTCAACCGCCGCCACCGCACGGGCGCGTTTAATGGCGGCAAGTAATTCGCGCAATATTTCCTGCACGCCCTGTCCCGTTGCGCCTGAAATGGTCATCACCGTCTGCCCGCTGGCTTTTTCCAGCGCCGCTTTTTTTCTGCGAATTTGTTCCGGTGTCAGCGCATCGCATTTATTCAGAACCAGCAGTTCTGGCTTGGCCGCCAGTTCGGGACTATATTCCTGCAATTCATGGCGGATGGTGCGATAGGCGCGGGTGATCTTTTCCTGTGTGCCGTCAACCAGATGCAGATTGATGCCGCAGCGTTCCACATGACCCAGAAAGCGGGTGCCTAGTCCCGCGCCTTCATGCGCGCCTTCAATCAGGCCGGGAATATCGGCCATGACAAATTCCTCGCCATCGCAATAGACGACGCCAAGCTGCGGATGCAATGTCGTGAACGGATAATCCGCGATCTTGGGCCGCGCGCGGCTGACCGCCGCCAGAAAAGTCGATTTGCCCGCATTGGGCAGGCCGATAAGCCCCGCATCGGCAATCAGTTTCAGGCGCAGCCAGACCCATAGTTCTTGCGTTTCCTGGCCAGGATTGGCGTGGCGCGGGGCCTGATTAACCGGCCCCTTGAAACGGGCATTGCCCCAGCCGCCATTGCCGCCCTTAAGTAGCCGGATTTTTTGTCCGGGTACGGTCATATCGGCCAGCAGGGTTTCTTCGTCCGCGTCCCAGATTTGCGTTCCTGCCGGAACTTTCAGCACCACATCCGCGCCATTGGCACCGGTGCGGTTGCGGCCCATGCCGTGAATGCCGGTGCCCGCCTTGAAATGCTGCTGATAGCGAAAATCGATCAGCGTGTTCAGCCCGTCCACGCATTCGACATAGATATGCCCGCCATTGCCGCCATCGCCGCCATCGGGACCGCCGAACTCGATAAACTTCTCGCGCCGGAACGACAC
>DAIOWE010000161.1:0-5452 GCA_036758605.1 Pseudomonadota bacterium
CGCATGGCCTGGCCGATGATCTGGCCACCACGGCGCTGCTGGCAACCGACAAGCCGGTTCTGATTGCGCCCGCCATGAATGTGCGCATGTGGGGCCATCCTGCTACCCGGCGCAATCTGGCCACCCTGCGCGGGGACGGCGTTACAGTCATTGGCCCCAATGAGGGGGAGATGGCCTGTGGTGAATATGGACCGGGGCGCATGGCGGAACCGGACGAGATTGTGAGTGCTGTTACGGCAATGCTTGCGCCCACCGCCCGGCCGCTGAGCGGATTGCGCGCGCTGGTTACTTCCGGGCCAACGCATGAACCGATTGACCCGGTGCGCTATATTGCCAACCGTTCATCTGGCAAGCAGGGCCATGCCATTGCGGCGGCGCTTAGCGCGCTTGGCGCGGAAACCGTGCTGGTTTCCGGCCCGGTGCAGGAAGCGCCGCCATCTGGCGTTAGTGTGCGCAAGGTGGAAACCGCCTGTGACATGCTGGCCGCCTGCAAGGATGCAGGGCGTTTTGATATTGCCGTCTGCGCCGCCGCTGTCGCCGACTGGCGTGCCGAAACGCCAGCCAGCGGCAAGATCAAAAAGCGCAATGACGGTAGTACGCCCATGCTGGCGCTGGCCGAAAACCCGGATATTCTGAAAACCCTCAGTGCCGCAAATGGGATGCGCCCGCGCCTTGTGGTTGGCTTTGCGGCGGAAACCAGCGATGTGGTCAAATATGCCAAAGAAAAACGCGCGCGCAAGGGTTGCGACTGGATTGTCGCCAATGACGTATCGCCGGAGACCGGCATCATGGGCGGCGATTTCAATACCGTGCATTTGCTGACCGCAGATGGCGTTGAAGACTGGCAGCCCATGAGCAAGATCGAAGTGGCGCGCTGCCTGGCCCGGCGCATCGCCGAACATTTCGTGAAAAGCTGATGCTGACCGTTTCATTCCGCCGGTTGCCGCATAATCCGGATTTACCGCTGCCGGCCTATGCCACGCCGGGCGCGGCGGGGCTTGATCTGTGCGCGGCGGTGCCCGCCGGTGATCCGTTAATTCTGCCGCCGGGTGAAAGGGCGCTGATCCCCACCGGCCTGGCCATGGCGCTGCCGCCGGGATATGAGGCGCAGGTGCGGCCGCGTTCCGGTCTGGCGCTAAAACACGGGATCACGGTGCTGAATTCACCCGGCACCATCGATTGCGATTTTCGCGGCGAGATCGGAATTATTCTGCTGAATACCGGCAAGGCGCCGTTCACCATCACGCGCGGCGAACGTATCGCGCAGATGGTGATAGCAAGCGTCGCGCAGGCGCAATTCATCGAAGTTGCAGACTTGCCCGAAACCGGGCGGGGTGGGGGTGGTTTTGGTTCTACGGGTTCATAAAAGGTTATTGGATCAATGCTTCGGCTGACAAAAAAAATGCGTTATGCGCTGGAGGCCGTTGTGGATATTGCCTATAATGCCAGGCCGACGCCGGTGCAGTCGCGCGAAATTACCCAGCGTCAGGGTATTCCGCAACGTTATCTGGAACAGGTTATGCAGCAACTGGTGCATGCCAATATTCTGAAAGGCGTACGCGGCCCGCGCGGGGGCTATACGCTGGCGCGCGAACGGCGTCGCATCAGCGTTGGCGAAATCATCCGGGTGATCGGCGACACAGATGACAATGATGCCGAAAAGACCGGAACTGTCTCTGCGCTGGGTCAAACGGTCATCAATCCATTGTGGGATGAGATGCAGGCCGAAATGATGCGCCGTTTTGACAGTATCACTGTAGAGGATCTGTGCAAGAGCGCGGACAAGGCACAGGTCGCGCCCGAACAGCGCAAACAGGCAGACTTCAACATTTAATTTTTGAACCGGAGACAAACAGCATGAGCGAAAAAAAACCCGGTCGCGGCCGCGTCTATAACAGCATCACCGAAACCATCGGTGATACGCCCCTGGTGCGGCTGCAGCGCCTGCCGAAAGAGGCGGGCGTTGATGCCGATATTCTGCTGAAGCTGGAGTTTTTCAATCCAATGGCCAGCGTCAAAGACCGCATTGGCGTTGCCATGATCGAAGATATGGAAGCCAGGGGCAAGCTTGCTCCGGACACGGTGATCATTGAGCCGACATCGGGCAATACCGGCATTGCGCTGGCCTTTGTCTGCGCCGCCAAGGGCTATAAATTAATTCTGGTGATGCCGGACAGCATGTCGATTGAGCGCCGCAAAATGTTTGCGCTGCTGGGGGCGCAACTGGACCTGACGCCCGCCGCAAAAGGCATGCGCGGCGCCATCGCCCGGGCAGAGGAATTACTGGCGCAGCATCCTGGATCGGTAATGCCGCAGCAGTTTGAAAATCCCGCCAACCCGGCAATCCATCGCCGCACCACTGCGGAAGAAATCTGGAATGACACCGGCGGCATGGTTGATGTGATCATATCGGGTGTTGGCACCGGCGGCACCTTTACCGGTGTGGGTTCAGTATTGAAGGCGCGCAAGCCCGGCCTGAAAATGATCGCCGTGGAACCTGAAGACAGCCCGGTATTATCGGGCGGCCAACCCGGCCCGCATAAAATTCAGGGCATCGGCGCTGGTTTTGTTCCCGACAATCTCGATCGATCGCTGGTCGATGAAGTGATCACCATCGGCAATGAAAATTCGTTTGAAATGGCCCGCAGGCTGGCCCGCATGGAAGGCATTCCCGGCGGCATTTCATCGGGTGCTGCCGTAGCGGCGGCGCTGGAAATAGGCGCGCGGCCCGAGATGAAAGGCAAGACCATTGTGGTGATCATTCCATCCTTTGCGGAACGTTATTTATCGACCGCATTGTTCGAGGGGCTGTGAGCGAACCATGATCAGTCACATGATTATCGAATCGGCTTGGGGTCCCCCACCCCAACCCCTCCCCACAAGGGGGAGGGGCTTTGCCACCGGGTTCTGCGCTTCTTCTCCCTCCCCCTTGTGGGGAGAGCCGGGGTGGGGGGCGCCAGACATATTACCTCGATGAAACAGCCACTAACGAGCGAACAGATCGAACGTTACGCCCGCCACATCATGCTGCCGGAGGTGGGCGGCGCGGGGCAGGCGCGGCTGCTTGCCTCCAAAGTGCTGGTGGTGGGTGCGGGCGGGCTGGGCTCGCCGCTGGCGCTGTATCTGGCGGCGGCGGGGGTAGGCACACTCGGCATCGTGGATGACGATGTGGTGTCGCTCTCCAACCTGCAACGCCAGATCGCCCACAAAACCCGTGACATTGGCAGACCCAAAACGGACAGCGCCGCTGAAAGCATCGCCGATATCAATCCCGATGTAAAAGTGGTGCGCCATGCGGTGCGCCTTGATATCGTAAATGTCCGTGAGCTGATTAAGGACTATGATCTGGTGGCCGACGGTTGCGATAATTTCGCCACCAAATTTTTGCTCAATGACGCCTGTTTTTTGATGCAAAAGCCATTGGTCGCCGCCGCCCTTGGGCGTTTTGAAGGCCAGCTATCCACTTACAGGGCCTATGAGGGGGGAAAGCCCTGCTACCGCTGTATTTTTCCCGAACCCCCGCCAGCCGACAGCATGCCCAATTGCGCCGAGGTGGGCACGCTTGGCCTTGTCGCTGGCGTCATGGGAACGTTACAGGGCATCGAAGTGGTCAAGGAACTTCTCGGCATCGGCGAAAGCATGACCGGGCAGTTGCTGATCTATGACGCGCTCGACACCACTTTCCGCAAAATCAGGGTGCGGCCCGATCCGCAATGCCGCCTGTGCGGGCCGCAACCAGCGATCACCACGCTGGTCGCAGCGGAATATGAACCGGCTTAAAGCATGCTGGGGATCACCCGGTCGGGCGGCGCGTGGCCATCGACGAAGGTTTTAATGTTGATGATGACCTTTTCGCCCATATCGACGCGGCCTTCCATGGTGGCGGAGCCCATATGCGGTAGCAGCAGTACATTTTTCAGCCCCAGCAATTTCGGGTTCACGGCGGGTTCATGTTCGAACACGTCAAGCCCCGCGCCCGCAATCTTGCCGCCGATCAGCATGCGGGTCAGCGCATTTTCATCGATGATTTCGCCGCGCGCCGTGTTGACGATATAGGCATGTGGTTGCAGCAATTGCAGACGCCGCGCCGACAGCAGGTGGAATGTCGCCGGCGTATGCGGGCAATTCACCGAAATAATATCCATGCGCGCCAGCATCTGATCGAGGCTTTCCCAATAGGTCGCCTCCAGGCTTTCTTCTATCGCCGCATTGACCCTGTGGCGGTTGTGGTAATGAATTTGCAGGCCAAAGGCGCGGGCGCGTTTCGCCACCGCCTGGCCGATACGGCCCATGCCGATAATACCCAGCCGCTTGCCATAAATGCGCCGCCCCAGCAGCCCGGTGGGCGCCCAGCCGCCCCATTCCCCACCGCGCAGCAGATCAAGCCCTTCAGTGATGCGGCGCGGCACAGACAGGATCAACGCCATGGTCATATCGGCGGTGTCCTCGGTCAGCACACCCGGTGTATTGGTGACGATGATGCCGCGCGAACGCGCCGATTCAACGTCTATGTGATCGACGCCGGTGCCGAAATTGGCGATCAGTTTCAGCTTTTCTCCCGCCTGGGCCAGAAGCCGGCTATCCAGCCGGTCGGTCAGGGTCGGGACCAGCACATCTGCGGTCTTTAATGCCTCGGCCAGTTCTGCCGACGTCATGGGTTTATCATCGAGATTCAACCGTGCGTCGAACAGTTCGCGCATGCGCGTTTCGATCGCATCGGGCAGTTTGCGTGTCACAATGACGAGGGGTTTTGTAGTCATTTGCCTGATACCTGCAGTTAACCGCCTAGCGCGGTCATGATCATATCCTGTCTGTCTAGCAGAACTCGGCCCATGAGACAAACTACCGCATTGACCACCCGGCCTCTTGCGGGCAATAAGCAGCTTATGCGATTTGCTTATTTGCAACCAGAACGGTTTTTGATGATCAGGCCGGTCCTTATTTTATTGGCATTACTGTTTTCTTCCCCTGTGTTGGCGGAACCGGCGGCGGCCCCAAAGTCTGCTGCGGAACAGTCTGGCGTCGGCGTATCCGGTTTTCCGATACCGCGTTTTGTCAGCATTACCGCCGCGCGCGTCAATCTGCGGGTGGGACCGGGAAGGCAGTATCCCATTTCATGGATTTTGCAGCGCCGCCACCTTCCGGTAGAAATTGTGGAGGAATTTGAGCATTGGCGCAAAATCCGCGAACGCTCCGGCGAAGTGGGCTGGGTACACAAAACCATGCTGAGCGGCAAGCGCATGGGAATGGTGATTACCAGCGGCGCAACCGGGGAACTGACGCCCGCCTATGCAAAAGCCGAAGCGGGCAAACCGGTTCTGATGGCGGAAGCGGGCGCCATCGGTGAGATCAGCCAATGTCATGGCGACTGGTGCGCCATTCGATTCGAGGACAGCGAAGGCTGGATGCACCGCGATACGCTGTGGGGCGTCTATCCCGGCGAGGAGTTTGA
>DAIOWE010000162.1:0-5259 GCA_036758605.1 Pseudomonadota bacterium
TCGGTATAACCGGCAATGGCCTGCACAATCGGATCATAGACCCGTTTGTTGGCGTAGGGGCCACTATCGCCAAAACCGCTGATAGAGACATAGACAATATCGGGATTAACTTTTTTAAGCTGTTCGTAGCCGATGCCCATGCGCTCGGCGACGCCGGGGCGGTAATTCTGCACAAAGGCGTCGCCCTTGCGCACCAGATCATAGATCAGCTCTTTGCCTTCCGGCTTGGCCACATTTACCGCCACCGAGCGTTTATTACGATTGAGCACCGCGAAGACCGCGCTCATATTATTGCGGATTACCCCCATATATCGGATCAGATCGCCCAGCCCCGGCTGTTCAATCTTGATGATTTCAGCGCCCTGATCACCCAGAATCGTAGTCGCGAACGGACCCGAAACGATGCTGGTGGCGTCGATAATTCTTAATCCTTCTAACGGTCCTGACATGATCTTCCTCCCATTTTTTGTTTTTTTGGTTGCATCCTGATGGCTAGCCTACTATGCAAACACCACCACCCAAAAGCGTCTAGTGCTTTTTTCCCGGAGTTATGTAAAAGACCCGGGTAAATGGCTGTTTCAGACGTTTTTCCGGGCCTGTAGCTCAGTGGTAGAGCATCTGACTTTTAATCAGAGGGTCGATGGTTCGAACCCATCCGGGCTCACCACCGTTTCGCCCGCACCTTTTGGTGCGGTCTTGCGAAACGGAGTATCCCCCGAAGCGCATGCGCAGCATGCGCATAGTGGGACTGGCGCAGAAACGAAGGCGGACGGGTTACCAGCCCCCCCCCGTTAAACGCCTATCTTACCCCAAGCCGCCGCATGCCGCCGGGGGTGAACAGTGCCTCGTCCACTTCCTGGTTGAACACGACCGGCTTTTGCTCATTGCGCAGGCCGAGCACATGGTAGCGCTCGCCGCTGATGTCATACACCACGTCGGAGCCAATCGCGCAGAGCGGCTGGTCATAATAATTGTACAAATGCCCTTCCTGCGCCCGCGCAATTTTATCGCCTGCATCATATAGCGCCGTGGCAAGCACGCTCCAGCTATCCTCATCAATATACATGCGTCGGCGCGCGGCGATGATATGGTTCTGGCCGGGTTTCAATTTGCCTTCCACCACCCAGGTCCGGTGCAATTCATAGCGGATGGGCTCCGGGTTCAGATGCTGCTTGTGCAGAATGTCCTTGTATTTCAGATCAGACGAAGCCAGCGCAAACGTATTATAGGGAATAAGCTTTTCCTGTTTGCCCAGCAGTTCCCAATTGTAACGGTCGGTCGCGCCATTGAACACCTGCATATTGTCGCTCGTGCGCATGCCTTCGCTGGTTGGCGTCAGGCTGTCATAGCCCAGCCCCATGCTGCGTTTCACCTTGCGTTCGCCGGGCCGGTAGTTCCATACGCGGCGCCCTTCAACCACCTGATCCAGCGTATTGTGCATCACCATCAGGGAGCCCGCCTGGCTGGACGGGCTGACGCCCTGTTTCAGGAAATGAAAGATGATATTTTGCAGATCCTCGGTTTTGGCCAGCGCCGGATCGGCATATTTGTATATCCACTGATCCTGGGAAACCTGAATTGTATAATCGCCGCCTTTTGTCGGTGTCGCCTCGGCCGATTCACGCTTTACCCGGAAGCCCTGAAACCGCAATTCGTGATTCCAGATTATTTCCTGCGCGGATTGCGGAATAGGAAAAGGCGAGGCCACCGTGGCCCCCGTGAGGCCATGCCCGTCATGGGTGAGTTGCGCGTTTACGGCGTTGCGCTTTATCCCCTCATAAACCACCGCCGGATAGGCACAGGAGCGGCGGGTGGGATAAACCTTCAGGAAATAGCTGTCAGGATAAGCCTTGAGCATCTCCTTATGGCCATCTGTCAACTGGGCGTCATATTGCGCCATATTCGCCCCGGTAATCGTATAGAGTGGCTGGTCGGCGGCAAACGGATCGGGCAGATGTTTTGCCGGATCAATTGTAACGCCCGCTGGCGGAGTGGTCAGCCCGCCGTCCCATGCCGGGATCGTGCCCGCCTGATTGCCCGCTTTTTCCGCGCCCATCGGGGTCAGGTCCGCCCCCAGCCGGTTGGCTTCTTCCGGGGAAACCCCCGCAATCGCGCTCTGCATACCCAGCAGCAAACCCAAAACCGCCGCGCTTACGCCCGATGCCCATTCCATGCGCGCTCTCCCTCACATTGTTTTTTGTTTTTGATTCCCAAAAGGGCTGGCATCATCGTATGCCCGCCTGCAAAGTTGCGCAATAGAAGAGCAGCAGGGTATGAGATAGACCGCTTATGCGCTATCATGACCGGATTACTGGACCGGATAGACGGGAGGCCCATTTGCCGGAAACATTTGACCTGATCATATCCGGCGCGACCCTCGTCAACCATGATGGGCGCGGTATTGCAGATGTGGGTGTGCGCGATGGGCGCACCGCCGCTATTGGTGATCTTGGCCAGGCCAGCGCGGGGCGCACCATTCAGGCGAAAGGCCTGCATCTGCTGCCCGGCGTGATTGACAGCCAGGTGCATTTCCGCGAACCGGGCAACGAACATAAAGAAGATCTGGAAACCGGCAGTCTGGCGGCCGTCATGGGCGGGGTCACCGCCGTGTTTGAAATGCCGAACACCAATCCCCCCACCCTGGACGCCGCCGCTTTGGCGGACAAGGTGCGCCGCGCCAGCGGGCGCATGCATTGTGATTTCGCCTTCTATATGGGTGCTGCGGTGGAAAACGCATCGCAGCTTGGCGAACTGGAACGCCTGCCCGGTTGTGCGGGGGTAAAACTGTTCATGGGCGCGTCCACCGGCAATCTGCTGGTGTCCGAGGACGAAGGCGTACGCCAGGTGCTGCGCCATGGAAGGCGGCGCGTGGCGATCCATTCCGAAGATCAGGCGCGCATGGTGGAACGCAAGCATCTGGCGCTGCCGGGACAGGTGGAAACCCACCCGATCTGGCGCGACGCGCAATCCGCGTTACTGTCCACGCAGCGTCTATTACGCATCGCGCGTGAGGAACATCGCAGGGTGCATGTGCTGCATGTGACAACAGCGGAAGAAATTGAACTGCTGGCCGCGCACAAGGATATTGCAACGGTTGAGATTACGCCACAGCATCTGACCCTTGCAGCGCCCGAAGCCTATACTGAGATGGGAACCCGCGCCCAGATGAACCCGCCCATTCGCGACGCCCTGCATCGCGCGGCCCTTTGGCGCGGCGTGGCCAATGGCGTGGCCGATGTGCTGGGTTCCGATCATGCCCCGCATACGCGCCAGGAAAAGGGCCTGACCAGCGACAGCAATATGCGCTATCCCAACACGCCGTCCGGCATGCCGGGGGTGCAGACTTTGGTACCGCTGCTGCTGGATCATGTGGCGGCGGGACGGTTGTCGCTGGAGCGCTTTGTCGATCTCACTTCACACGGCCCCAACCGGATATTCGGCATCGCCAACAAGGGGCGTCTGGCCGTTGGCTATGATGCCGATTACACGCTGGTGGATTTGCAGGCCGAACGGGTGATCAGTGATCAGATGATGGCCGGACGCTGCGACTGGACGCCGTTCCATGGCCGCAAAGTCACCGGCTGGCCCATGGGCACAGTGGTGCGCGGCCAGGTCGTCATGTGGGAAGGCGCGCTGGATAGCACGCATCAGGGCGCGGCCATCCGCTTTCAGGAATGTCTGTAGTCCCTGCCCGCCTAATGCAGCGTCGGCGATCCATCCAGCGCAATGACCAGACCCGCCACACGGATGGGTTCCGCGTTAATCTTTTCGGCGCAGGCAACGCGCACCGAATGCAGTTTGCCGTCCAGATTGGACTGCCAGAAATCCAGAAAATGGCATAAAACCGGAAAGCGCGGGGCAAGATCAAGCCGCTGCCAGACAAAGCTTTGCAACAAAACGGGATGATCGGGGATATGATACAGAATCTCGGCAGTGGTTGGCCGGTATCCCTGTAACAAAAGTTCTAACTCGGTCATGATCTTCCTCACAAACAGTGGCAAACACGATCCAGATGGTCCATCTTCCCTCTTTACAAACACTTAACGGGAACACTCGCTGACAAAGGAAATACACTATGAGCGACAATTTCAAGGCCATTTATGTCAGCAAGACCGACACCGGCCAATCGGTGGAAATCAGGACACTGACCGATGCCGATTTTCCGGCCAGCAGCGATGATAATGTCACCGTCGCGGTCGAATATTCCACCGTCAATTACAAGGACGGACTGGCGCTGACCGGCAAATCGCCGATCATCCGCAGCTATCCGATGGTGCCGGGCATTGATCTGGCCGGTACGGTATCGGTGTCCACTGATCCGGGCTTCAAACCCGGCGACAAGGTGCTGGTGAATGGTTATGGCCTGGGGGAAAACCACTGGGGCGGTTATGCCCAGCGCCAGCGGGTGCCGGGCAAATTTCTGGTGCCACTGCCCAACGCCTTCAGCACGGCGCAGGCGATGGCGATCGGCACCGGCGGTTATACCGCCATGCTGTGCGTCCTGGCGCTGGAAAAACAGGGGGTCCGCCCGGATCAGGGCGAAATTCTTGTCACGGGCGCAGCGGGCGGCGTAGGCAGCGTCGCCATCGCACTGCTGGCCAAACTGGGCTTTAAGGTCGTGGCGTCCACCGGACGGCTGGACGAGGCGGATTATCTGAAAGATCTGGGCGCCTCCGAGGTCATTGACCGGGCCACCCTTTCCGGTCCCGCCAGGGCGCTGGGCAAGGAACGCTGGGCCGGTGTGGTGGATGCGGTAGGCAGCACAACGCTTGCCAACGCCATCGCCCAGACCAAATATGACGGCGCTGTCGCCGCCTGTGGCCTGGCCCAGGGGGCCGACCTGCCGGTCAGCGTCATGCCCTTCATTCTGCGCGGGGTAAAGCTGATCGGCATCGATTCCGTGATGGCCCCGATGCCCGCTCGCCAGGAGGCCTGGACGCGCCTGGCGAGCGATCTGGACCCCAGCAAACTGGCATTGATAGGCGGTCGCACCATTTCCCTGTCCGCAGTGCCCGAGGCCGCCCAGGACATTCTGGACGGCAAAATCCGCGGCCGGGTAATTGTGGATGTTAACACCTGAAATAATGCGCGGTTAACTTGACAGGACGCGCCCCACACCCCTATATGCGCGAGCCTGAACGGCGATACCCCATCCCTCGCGGGTGGGGTGGTATATGATCTTTATATACCAATGGCATATACCAATGGCGGAGTAGCTCAGCTGGTTAGAGCAGCGGAATCATAATCCGCGTGTCGGGG
>DAIOWE010000163.1:0-5227 GCA_036758605.1 Pseudomonadota bacterium
GCTGGCCTATCACCGCGAAGGCTTTGATATTCAGGTGCTGCGCGCCTTTGGCATTGTTGATCCGGCCCCGCCCCGCATCGAACAATGGACAGAAATTGTGCGCCGGGTGCGCCAGCCCGATGGCGAGGTTACGATTGCGGTCGTTGGAAAATATACCGGCCTGCTGGACGCCTATAAATCGCTGGCAGAGGCGCTGACCCATGGCGGCATCGCCAATAGTGTCAAGGTCCGCATGAAATGGCTGGCCTCGGAACTGTTCGAACAGGAAGATTGCGTCAGCCACCTGAGCGATGTGCATGGCATTCTGGTGCCCGGTGGTTTTGGCGAACGCGGGGCCGAAGGAAAAATTGCAGCCGTTACGTTTGCGCGAGAACATGACGTGCCCTATTTCGGCATTTGCTTTGGCATGCAGATGGCGGTGATCGAAGCGGCGCGCAATCTGGCAGGATTGCCAGCCGCAAGCTCCAGCGAGTTTGGCCCATGTCAGGACCGCGTGGTTGGCCTGATGACCGAATGGATGCGCGACAATGAACGCGAAATTCGCGCCGCCAATGGCAATATGGGGGGCACCATGCGGCTGGGAAAATATGACGCAATTCTGGCCCCCGGATCAAAGGCGGCGGAAATTTACGGCACGCAACAAATTTCCGAGCGCCACCGCCACCGCTATGAAGTGAACATGGCCTATCGTGAACTGCTTGAAAAAAACGGCATGCTGTTTTCCGGTATTTCGCCGGACGGATTGCTGCCCGAGATTGTGGAAATCCCTGCGCACCCCTGGTTTATAGGTGTGCAGTTTCATCCCGAATTAAAATCCAAGCCGTTCGCGCCGCACCCGCTGTTTGCATCCTTCGTCAGGGCGGCGCTTGATCAGTCGCGGCTGGTGTGATGATCGCGCCGCACATTGTGCGGGTTGGCCCGCTCAGCATCGGTAATAGGCTGCCACTGATCCTGATTGCGGGGCCATGCCAGATTGAAAGCCGCGACCATGCTCTGGAAATGGCGCAGGCGTTAAAGGAAATCACCACCAAAGCCGGTGTCGGGCTGATCTACAAAAGCTCATTCGACAAGGCCAATCGCACCAGCGCCGCCACGCCGCGCGGGCTGGGCCTGGATGCCGCATTGCCGATTTTGGCCGAGGTGCGCGAGAAATTTGGTATCCCGGTGCTGACCGATGTGCATCTGCCGGAACAATGCGCCCGTGTGGCGCAGGCCGTGGATGTGCTGCAAATCCCGGCATTCCTCTGTAGGCAGACGGATTTGCTTCTCGCGGCAGCCGCCACCGGCAAGGCCGTCAATGTCAAAAAAGGCCAATTCCTGGCCCCATGGGATATGCGCCATGTGGCAGATAAAATCATCGGCGCGGGCAATCCGAATGTTCTGCTGTGCGAACGCGGCGCCAGTTTTGGCTATAACACCCTGGTGTCGGATATGCGCGCGATCCCGATCATGCAGCAACAAACCGGCTGCCCGGTCATTTTCGACGCCACCCATTCGGTGCAGCAGCCGGGCGGGCAAGGCGCCACTAGCGGCGGGCAACGCGAATTCGTCCCCATCCTGGCGCGCGCCGCCGTGGCCGTGGGCGTCGCCGGCCTGTTCATGGAAACCCATCAGGACCCGGACCACGCCCCCTCAGACGGCCCGAACATGGTGCATCTGAAAGACATGCCGGATCTGCTCGCCACCCTGATGGCGTTCGATAGGCTGGCGAAAAGCATTGCTTGAGCCGCAAGCCCGCCGTCGTTTACACTGCCCACAATCAAAACCAGAACAGGGAGGAGAACCAGATGGCGGTAAAGAAATTTCCCGTGGAGGCAACCCATATCATGATGTTTGCGCGTTCCGTGGGAGACGATAATCCGATCTATCATGATGAGGAATACGCCAAAAAAACAGGGGTCGGCGGTATCATTGCGCCACCGACATTCGCGCAGGCCAGCGCGCAGTTCGACCCGGATTTTTTCCTGCGCCCGAAGGTTGGCAAGCCCTGGCTGGGTTCGGGCAAGACGCCCACCGGCATTGCGCCCAAGCCTAAAACCGAGGGCGAAAAGAAAGAAGGCGGCGGTGGCGGCGGCCTGCATGCCGAGCAGCATTTCGAATATCACCGGCATCTGCGCCCCGGCGATGTGCTGAGCGTTACCGTGAAGCCGGGCAAGAAATGGGAAAAGGAAGGCAAGCGTTCCGGCAAGCTGAAATTCTCCGAGACCATCAGCGAATATCGCGATCAAAAAGGCGAGCTGGTGATTACCGCGCGCAGCGTCGGGGTTCAGACCGAACGCGTCGTCGAACAGAAATAAGGGAGGCGAAAATGCCGTTAAGCGCAAAAAAACTGAAAGTAGGCGACACCCATAGCGAAGTGGTCGTTGAAAATCTGCACCGCACGCAACTGGTCATGTATTCGGGCACGTCCGGGGATTATAATCCTCTGCATTCGGATGAAATATTCGCCACCCAGGTGGCCGGTTATCCGTCCGTGTTCGCCCATGGCATGCTGTCCATGGGGCTGACCGGAAAAATGCTGACCAATTTTGTGGGCGATGGGCGGCTGACCAAATATGGCGTGCGCTTTTCAACCCAGGTATGGCCGGGCGATGATCTGACCGCCACCGCAACGGTTGAGGCCATTCGCGAGGAAGACGGCAAACATTATGTCGATCTGGCGATTTCCACCCGCAATCAGAAGGGCCAGGAAGTGATCGCCGGCAACGCCACCGCGCGCATTGATCCGTAATCCAGATTTTGTCATTGCGAGCGTAGCGTGGCAACCCGCAGCGCCAGCGCTTGCGCGGCGTGTCCAGAGTCTCACGCGAAGACCTGTGTTTGCGGCTCCTGGATTGCCACGGCGCTATACGCCTCGCAATGACTGCGGGGATGTTGGATACGCTTCATCTTGCGCACTATCCCGGGCCGGCTTCCAGTTCATCGATAAAGCCGCTGATCATCGACAGCCCGCCGCGCCAGAAGGCCGGGTCGCTGGCGTCGAGGCCGAACGGGGCCAGTAATTCCTTGTGGCGTTTTGTGCCGCCGGCGCGAAGCATGGCGAAATATTTTTCCTGAAAACCCGCCGTCGCACCAGAATAAACCGCAAACAGCGAATTCACCAGGCAGTCGCCGAACGCATAAGCATACACATAGAACGGCGAATGAATGAAATGCGGAATATAACACCAGTAATTTTCATAGCCGGAGGTAAGCTCAATCGATGGCCCCAGGCTTTCGCGCTGTACCCCCAGCCAGATTTCACCCAATTGTTCCGGCGTCAGTTCGCCCTGCTTGCGCGCATCATGCACGCGGCGCTCAAATTCATAGAATGCGATTTGCCGTACCACCGTGTTCAGCATGTCCTCAACCTTGGACGCCAGCATGCCGTGGCGTTCAGCCGGGGTCTTTGCGGTTTTCAGCAGCGCCTGAAAGGTCAGCATTTCACCAAACACGCTGGCTGTTTCCGCCAAAGTCAGCGGCGTATCGGCCAGCAATGCGCCCTGCCCCGCCGCCAGCACCTGATGCACCCCATGGCCCAGTTCATGCGCCAGCGTCATCACATCGCGCAGCTTGCCCTGGTAATTCATCAGCACAAACGGATGCGCGCTGGGCACGGTCGGGTGCGAAAAGGCGCCACCGATTTTTCCCGCAACCGTTGGCGCGTGAATCCAGCGTTCGTCGAAAAACTTTCGTCCGATTTGGGCCATTTCCGGTGCGAAATCCGCATAGGCCGAAAGCACGGTTGTGCGCGCCTCATCCCAGCCGATGCGCCGGTCACTTTGATCCGGCAGTGGCGCATTGCGGTCCCAGAACGCCAGTTTCTCCTTGCCCATCCAGCGTGCCTTCAGCGCATAATAACGGTGCGACAATTGCGGATAGGAATCACGCACCGCGCTGACCAGCGCCGCCACCACTTCCGGTTCCACCTGGTTCGATAAATGCCGCGATGACGCCGGATCCGTGTAATGCCGCCAGCGGTCTTCGATGTCTTTATCCTTCGCCAGCGTATTGGTGATCAGCGCAAACAATTTGATGTTGCGTCCGAAAACTTCCGACAGGGCAATGGCGGCATCCGCGCGCAGGGCGGCGTCCGGCTCGCTCAACAGATGCAGGGTTTCTTCTTCGGTCAGTTCCCTGCCGCGCACGCTAAAGCGTAATCCCGCCAGCGTCTCGTCGAACAGACGGCTCCACGCCGCGCGTCCCGTCACACTTTTTTCAACCAGAAATTTTTCCAGTTCGTCTGAAAGCTGATGGGGCCGGTAGACGCGCAAATCTTCAACCCACGGACGGTAACGCGCCGCCACCGGGTCCTTCAGCATCTCAGCGATGCGCGCATCTTCTATGCGGTTGATTTCCAGCGTAAAGAAGACCAGCATCGATCCAATTTCACTGGCCCGCGCCTGCGCATCGGCCTGAAAGCGGGCCAGCCCGGAATCATCCATGCGTGTGACATAAACCAGCGAGGCAAACGACATAATCCGCCCCAGCTTTTCTTCAATCGCTTCATAGGCAAGGATCGCCGCGCCAAATGCCGCGCCATCAAGACTGGCAAGTTTACCCTGCCAGGTTTGCGCAAACTCTTTCGCGGACTTCTCCACTTGCGCAAAATCGGCCGCAAATTGCGGATCGTCAATTCCAGAATAGAGTGCGCCCAGATCCCATTCCGGCAGGTCGCCTAAATCACTGGCCTGCGCCGCGCTCATACGCCCGGCAACCCGACGGCCGCCGCATATAGTTCGATCAGGGCCTGCTGCTCGCTGTAATCATCGCGGTCCATTTTGCGCAGACGCACAATGTGGCGCATGATTTTGGGATCAAACCCGTTGCCCTTGGCCTCGGAATAGACCTCTTTGATATCGCCCGCAATGGTGGCCTTTTCTTCCTCCAGCCGTTCAATGCGTGCGATGAAGGCTTTTAGCTGGTCTGCGGCGATGACGCCTCCGTCGGACATGGGGCTTTCTCCTGAATGAATATCAATCGTGCTTTTTGGCGGCCGCCATTGCGGCCAATTGTTCCGGAGTCGCTTCGCGCTGGTGCTGCGCCTTCCATTGTGCAAAGGGCATTCCATACACGGTTTCGCGCGCTTCATCGCGGCTGATGCTTAGCCCCTTGTCATCCGCCGCCTCTTTATACCAGTCTGCCAGACAATTACGGCAAAAGCCGGCCAGTATCATCAGATCAATATTCTGTACATCCGTGCGCGAAGCCAGATGCCGGGTCAGGCGGCGAAAGGCGGCCGCTTCAA
>DAIOWE010000164.1:0-5163 GCA_036758605.1 Pseudomonadota bacterium
CCGGCGCGGTTTTGCTCCTCGCGCACAATCTGCTCGATCTTGCGCAATACCTTCAGGCCCAGTGGCAGCCAGGCGTAAATCCCCGCGCTCATCTGGCGAATCATGCCCGCGCGCAGCATTAGCCGGTGCGATACGATCTGCGCCTCGGACGGGTCTTCCCTCAATACGGGCAGAAAGAATTGCGATAGCTTCATGATGGGCCTGCTTCCATTACCGGGTTTGCCAACAGCTGATTGAAGGTGACTTTTAGGCAATGGCAGGGGATATAGCAATCATCAGGCAATATAAGACGCAGCGAATCGCAGGCCCTATTGCGCGCATTCCGGCGAGGCCGCTCCAGGCGCGCCGCGGTATAGAGGCTGCCCATTGAAATCGAGCGCCGTCCCCCCTTCCAAATTCTTTACCTGGACTTTGCCAATTTTGGCACGCGGCAGATAGGGGGCCGGGTCTTGCGCACCCGCGACGCTGTCTGCCAGATCGGCGTCTATTTCAATATCGAAATTTTGCGGAACCATTGTCTGCGCCGCCCCATCCGGGTCGGCGTGCAGATCGGCGGGGACCACCGGCTTTCCCGCCACGACGTCGCGGCCAGGCTGATAGGCCACGTCCGCATCTGGCACATGGCGTTCAATCACCTGGCATTTCGTGGTCTGCTCAACCTCAACCACCGCCGCCCACGCCGGAAGCGCGGCGATCTGCATAATGATTAACAACACTATAATTTGATTGATCATATAATAACGATAAGACGATTTTGTTAAGCTTCTGTAAAAATGACAAGCTTGCACAACTAAAGCGACGCCTATACACGCATAAGCACAGTAAATGTCCATATTTTTGAACAAGCCTTAGAAAATTACAAAAAAAGAATCGAAAAGTGTTTTTTATTGCGTGACTCTTCCAAACAGACTGGATAAGTTGCTTCCAACAAAGAGGCACTGCCACACAGTATGGCTGGCCCGAGTTTAGGGGGAGAAACATCCAGGGGCGCGACAGCGGCTCACCATTTTACAGGCTTCAGGGTTTAATATCCGAAAGGTACTGTTTTACTGGGGATGCAAAAACAAGAACAACCCAACATACGCAAGACTTCCGAGTCTTGCTTTTTTTTGCCTTATACTGTCTCAAATACTGTTGAAACATGAAATTTGTCCGCCAATACCGGTTGGATCGGGCGATTAATGGCGCTGCGGACCAATCGTCCCTCTCGTGTGCGCCTCCTCTTTGATCTCCATTGCCCCCTCCCCCAATACCCCCATTCACTTGCCGAAAAACTTATTGACTTATCGCATATTATTGTATTGATATCTCTGTCAATAGAATGATGCTAATGCATTACTCGTTCAATCAGGCACCTGGCGCATGTTGCAACGCCGGGGCTAAGGCGGAGGATCAATACATGTCAACCAATCAGGCCACCAGAATAGATGTGAGCAAAATTTTGTTGGACGAAATTGATGTCAGCGATCCAATGCTGTTTCAGAACGATACGATCGGCGAATATTTCAAGCGCTTGCGCGCGGAAGATCCCGTGCATTATTGCGCCAAAAGCCCAAATGGCCCGTACTGGTCTGTCACCAAATTCAACGACATTGTCCGGGTAGATACAGACCACAAGACCTTTTCCTCGGATGCGGCAAAGGGCGGCATCGTGCTCGGCGGCCTTGGCGTGCCAACCGAGGTGTCGGCCATGGGCGGGCTTGAGATGTTCATCGCGATGGACCCGCCCAAGCATGACGCACAGCGCAAGGTGGTAAGCCCGGTTGTTGGGCCAAATAATCTTGAAACGCTGGAGCCGATCATTCGCGAGCGCGCCGCTAACATCCTCGATTCGCTGCCGGTTGGTGAAGAAATTGACTGGGTTGACAAGGTTTCCATCGAACTGACCACCATGACATTGGCCACTTTATTCGATTTTCCCTGGGAGGAACGGCGCAAGCTGACCCGCTGGTCGGACGTTTTGACCGCATCACCGGGCAATGGCGTCGATAGCTGGGAACAGTGGCAGCAGGAATTGACGGAATGCGGCCTGTATTTCAAAAATCTGTGGGATCAGCGCGTGGGCGGCGAACAGAAACATGATCTGATTTCCATGCTCGCCGCTTCGCCCGCGACCGCCAACATGCCGTTCCATGAATTTCTGGGCAATCTGATGCTGCTGATTGTCGGCGGCAACGACACAACGCGCAATTCCATCAGCGGCGGCGTCCTGGCGCTGAATGAAAATCCGGCGGAATACGCCAAGCTGATGAATAACCCGGGCCTTATCCCCAGCATGGTGTCGGAAATCATCCGCTGGCAGAGCCCCATCACCAGTATGATGCGCACAGCCCTGAGCGATGCCGAGATTGGCGGCAAGAAAATCCGCGAAGGCGACAAGGTCGTCATGTGGTATCTGTCCGGAAACCGTGACAGCGAAGTGATCGAGCGCGCCGACGAATTCCTGATCGACCGCAAAAACCCGCGTCAGCATCTGTCCTTCGGTTTCGGCATTCACCGCTGCGTCGGCAACCGTGTAGCGGAATTACAGTTGCGCATCATCTGGGAAGAGATTGTCAAACGCTTCAGCAAGGTCGAGGTCGTGGGCGAACCGGTCAGAACCCTGTCGCACGTCATTCACGGATTCACAAAAATGCCGGTAAAGTTGCACGCCCATTAAGGGCGGCGATCAATCCGCACAACAAAATGGAATAAGACATGCCTAAAATAACTTTTATCGAACACAATGGCGCAAAGCATGATGTGAACGTGGCTAGCGGCACCACCGGCCGCGACGCCGCGATGGACAACGACATTCCGGGAATCGACGGCGATTGCGGCGGGGTTTGCGCCTGCGCCACCTGCCATGTCTATGTAGACCCCGCATGGCTCGACAGGGTAGGCAGGGCCGCGCCAGGCGAAATGGAAGCCGAACTGCTTCAGTTCGCCGAAGATTTCCGCGAAACCAGCCGCCTTGCCTGCCAGATCAAAATCACCGATGAACTTGACGGTCTGGTCCTGAATATCCCGGCGAGCCAGCACTAGGGCAATCTGTGAACGGATTGAAGCACACATGACTTTTGAGTGTGTGGCCGATCCCCTCCCTGGCCCTCCCCTTTGCACTCGCCTGGGCGAAGCTGAAGCTTCGCTTCGGCGTAGCCTGGAGGGGAGCGGACGCCAGAGCCAACTTCTCCCTCCCCCTAAAAGGGGGAGGGCCGGGGTGGGGGTCAGAGGCATGCGAAGGATGTGCGTCAATCTGATCACAAACTGCACTAGGCAACACCGCCGGATTACTTGCCACCGGGTCTTGCCAAGGGCCCGGTCGCTTTTTTGCGCGCGGCGGCCAATCCATTCCGCCGGCTGAAACCAGTGGGCTACTAAAAGTTGTTTACCTCTTCCCGCATTCGCCGCATCATGGGCGCAATGAATCCATTGTCATAACAATATCAGGGAAGAAACCATGTCGATCCAGCAGCATAACTCACCAGGCGCGCTTGAAGGTGTGCGGGTTATTGATTTTACCGGGGTGATAGCAGGGCCATATTGCGCCCGGCTGATGGCCGATCTGGGGGCCGAGGTGATCAAGGTGGAACCCCCCATCGGCGATCTGCTGCGCATGACCCTGCCGCGTCGCAAGGGCCGCAGCACCTATTTCGGACAATTGAACGCCGGCAAGAAAAGCGTCTGTCTGGATCTGAAAGACCCGCGCGCCGTGGAACTGGTGTTGAAGCTGGCTGAAAAAAGCGATGTCGCCATCCAGAATTTCCGCCCCGGCGTGATGCGCGGTTTCGGACTTGGCTATGAACATTTGAAAGCGCGCAACCCGAAAATCATCTATTGCAACATGTCCGGCTTTGGCCAGGAGGGCCCCGCCGCCGACTGGGCGGCGTTCGCCCCGATCATTCATGCCTCCGCCGGGCTGGATATGGCCATGATGACCTGGCAGGAAGACAAGAACAAGCCCATCAATGGCTCGGTCCCGTTCGCCGACTATATGACCGGCGTACATGGCAATGCCGCCATCGTGGCCGCCCTGTTCCGGCGCGAACGCACCGGCAAGGGCGAGGAAATCGACATCGCCATGACCGAGGTGATTTACAATGCGCTGACCAATGAATTGCAGGAAGCAAACTTTAACACCGCCGGCGCACGGCTGGTGTACCGCGCACTGAAAGCCAAGGATGGCATGTTTGTCGTCAATCCGCTGTCGCCGAATAATTATGCCGATCTCAGCAGATCCTGCGGCCACCCGGAATGGCCAACGAAATATCCTTTACAGGTGGCCGAACGCGTCCAGAACTGGATCAACATGCTGAACGAGGTTGAAGAATGGGCCAAAGACCGCACAGTTGACGAGGTGGAAAACATCATCCGTGAAGGCGGTTGCCCGGTCGGGCAGTTGCGCCGTGTTGAAGACGCCCTGCAACAACCACAATCCGTGCTGCGTAAAAGCGCCGTGGAAATCGAGGATGGCGCGGGTTCATTCCGGGTCGCCAATACACCGCTGCGCATGTGTGATTCCGAATCGCGCATCCGCGAGCATGTGCCGTTCCTGGGCGAGAACAATGCCGAAATCCTGGGTGGCCTGTTAGGCCTGCCACAGGCGGATTTCGACAAACTGGTGGAAGAAGGCGTGATACAAAAAGAAAAGGCTGTTGCATAGGCATGGAGGAATTCCGCAAAAAACTATATGCGAGTTTTGATTTTGCGCTGATCCCGATAGCGGATTTTCTGATCCGCTTTGGGCTGACGCCCAACAGGCTTTCGGTTATTGGACTTTTACTGAACTTTCTGGCCGCCTACAGCATTCTGCTGGGCGGCCTGTTCCTGGGCGGGGTTATCTATCTGCTTGCCGGACTTGTTGATCTGTTTGACGGCACGGTGGCGCGGCGCGGCGGCCTGGGCACAGAGTTCGGCGCGTTTCTCGATTCGAATTTCGACCGCATCGCGGAAGGCGTGATTTTCGCTGCCATCGCCTATCTGTTCGCCGCCAGCGGCAATGCGGTTACGGCGGCGGTCGCCGTCCTGGCGTTGCTCGGATCATTCATGGTCAGCTATACCCGCGCGCGCGCCGAGGCGCTGGGCCTTGTGGGCAAAAGCGGTTTTGCGTCACGCTTTGAACGTCTGCTGCTGATTTCGATCGCGCTGATGGCGGGTTTTCTGGAAATGGCGATTTATGTGCTG
>DAIOWE010000165.1:0-5123 GCA_036758605.1 Pseudomonadota bacterium
CCCCAGTGCGGGTGTGGGGCGCGGCGGCGTGGATGGCCCGGCAATGCGGATTGCGGGCGCAATCACTTCCACATCCCCCGATGGCGTTGCCTGCAACATGGTGCGCAACTGCGGATGGCTCAGCAGATCGGCAACCATATTCAGCCGACCGAAAGCAATATTCGCCGCTTCAAGCCGCATGGACAGCGCAGCAAGCGTAAGCGCGCCGAAAACTTCGTCAATAATTTGATATAGCGCCGCACGGTTATGGGCGCGCGCCTCATTGCTGGCATAATCAGGATGCGCGGCGATTTGGGGGCGCTGCAAAACTGCAACGCAGAAATTTTCCCACTCGCGCGCATTCTGTATGGCGATGACAATTTCACCATCCGCGGTTTTGAACAACCCATACGGCACCACCTGGGAATGCCCAAAGCCAATGCGCGCAGGCGCCCTGCCTGTATAGCGCTGCTGCATCAAGGCCGTATTCATCATGTCCGCCAGGCCGTCAAATAACGATACATGAATGGCGCTGCCCTGCCCGGTGCGGCCACGCAATATCAGGGCTTCCAGAATGGCCGCATGGGCGTTCATGCCCGCCGTCAGATCGCAGATCGAAACGCCGACGCGGCCCGCCTCCTGCGGGCTGCCGGTCAGTGACGCCAACCCGCTTTCCGCCTGGATCAGCAGATCATAGGCCTTCATGTTCCGGTACGGGCCTTCATCACCATAGCCGCTGATGTCACAGGTGATGAGCCGTGGAAATTCCGCGCGCAATGTGCTTGAGGAAAGTCCCAGGCGGTCCAGGCTGCCTGGCGCAAAATTCTGGATAAACACATCGGCCTTTGCCAGCATGCGTCTTACCAGCGCCCGATCATCGGGATTTTTCAAATCCAGCACAACAGATTCCGCGCCGCGATTCAGCCAGACAAAAAAACTGCACTCGCCTTTTGCAACCGTATCATAGTGCCGCGCGAAATCGCCTTCGGCGCGCTCCACCTTGATGACCCGCGCGCCGCCATCCGCCAGCCGCTGCGTCGCATAGGGCGCAGCCACCGCCTGCCCCAGGGATATAACCAATATATCTTCAAGCGCGCGGCGCATGATGTGCCCAATTATATTGTTTCTATCTCAACTAATTCGCTGGTCGATGCAGGCGATGGAATGGGCTGCCCTTCAAGCTTCAGCCCCTCAATATGAAACTCGATGGCTTCCTGAATCAGCTTCAATACTTCTGATTTAGATTGCCCAACGGCTATGCAGCCGGGAAGATCAGGAACATGAGCGCCAAACGAGGAAGGGCCTTTTTCAAGAACAACGAGATACTTCATCTGAATTCACTCCTGATTCTTCAGGCCTGCCTGCTTAAGCACATTACTTAGCGTTCCCGGCGGGATGTCCAGACTCAAACTGCCTGCTATAGTAACGGTTCCCTTCTTTGCCCTGTGATGAAATTGACGATGGCTGCCTTTTGTGCGCACCAAAAACCAGCCATCGGCTTCAACCAGCCGAATAAGTTCGCGAACCTTCATTCAATTCCGTTACCACAGCATCGCAGATAATCAAAGCTTCACATTAATAGGAACGCGGCATGCCCAGCACATGCTCGGCCAGATAGGAAAGTATGAGATTGGTCGAGATCGGCGCAATTTGATAGAGCCTTGTTTCGCGGAATTTGCGCTCCACATCATATTCCTCGGCAAAGCCGTAACCGCCATGGGTTTGCAGGCACATATCCGCCGCAGCCCAGGACGCCTCGGCCGCCAGCATCTTCGCCATATTGGCTTCAGCGCCGATATCCTTGCCCTGCTCATAAAGCCGTGCGGCTTTTTGCACCATCAGATTGGCGGCCTCTGTCTGTGCATAGGCTTTGGCGATAGGAAACTGGATTCCCTGGTTCGTTGAAATGGGGCGGCCAAAAACATTGCGCTCATTGGCGTAATCGACCGCCTTTTTAATGAACCAGCGCGCATCGCCAATGGTTTCGGCCCCGATCAGCACACGTTCGGCATTCATCCCGGTCAGAATATATTTGAAGCCCTGCCCTTCTTCGCCCAGCAGATTTTCGGCTGGCACTTTCAGATCGTCAAAAAATACCTGGGTGGTGGAATGATTGACCATGGTGCGGATGGGTTTGATGGTCATGCCATTGCCCACCGCCTTTTGCATATCGACGACAAACACCGACAGGCCGTGGCTGCGGGATTTGGCCTCTTCCTTTGGCGTTGTGCGCGCCAGCAGCAGCATCAGATCGGAATGTTCCGCGCGTGAGGTCCAGATTTTTTGCCCGTTGACAATATAATGATCCCCCTGACGCACCGCGCGGGTCTTCAGGCTGAGTGTATCTGTGCCGTTGGAGGGTTCCGACACGCCAAACGCCTGCAAGCGCAGTTCACCTGACGCAATGCGCGGCAACCATTGCGCCTTTTGCGCGGGACTGCCATGGCGCAAGATCGTGCCCATGATATACATCTGGGCATGACATGCGGCGCCATTGCAGCCGGAACGCTGAATTTCCTCCAGCACCGCCGCCGCCGCCGTCAGGCCCAGGCCGCTGCCGCCATATTCTTCGGGAATCAGCACGGCCAGGAAGCCCGCCTCGGTCAGCGCCTTGACGAAGGCCGTCGGATATTCGCGCTTCTGATCCATTTCACGCCAATATTCGCCGGGAAAATTACTGCACAAAGCGATAACTGATTGACGAATCTGGGTAATTTGCGGGTCTTCCGCGTCATGATATATATCTGCACTCATCTGACATTCCTGAAATAATGCGGGTTCCCTTCATTAGCCCGAAGCGGCGCACAATCCAAGTGATCCTGTAAAATTAATACTGCCTATGCATTGGAAAATACCGCAAAATCACTTAAAAGCAGGTCGGATGCTGCGCTGATTCCCGGCGCCGGGCCGGTTTTTCAGTAACAGACAGGGGGCAGGATGCCTCGCCAGACAAAGGAAGATATTTCCGAACGGCGCGACACAAAGGCGCGCCTGATGGATGCTGGCGAGCAATTATTCTCCCGTCACGGGCTGGACGCCGTTACCGTTCGTCAGATCAATCGCACTGCGGGCCAGCGCAACACCTCGTCCTTACTCTATCATTTTGGATCAAAGGAAGGGCTGGTCGAGGCCATTTTCATTGACCGTTTTGCGGGGATTAACGCGCGGCGTCATGCCATGCTGGACGCCATTTCACAGCCCATGCAAGAAACCGATATCTACAGGCTGGCGCAGGCGGCGGTATTGCCATTTTTCGAGCATATGCAGAACAATCCCGGCGGCACGGATTTTATCCGGTTTTTTGCATTGCTCTACAGTGATCCTAAAATCCGCGTCAGCGATGCCGTTTGGCGCGAACACACATCGTCGGCGCGGCGCCTTGCAACCATGGCCATGAAACAGATGCCGCAAATGCCGCGAGATGCGGCGGTGCAGCGGGTCGGGCTGGTTGCGACAAGTGTGTTTCACTGGCTGGCCAACTGGCAACAGATGACGCGCGGCGAAGTGCGCCTGACCGAAGATGATTACGCCACCATCTCGGCGCCACCGGAAAGTTTTGTGTGCAATATCATTGATCTGATTGTAGCGGTCGTAAAGGCGCCCTATAGCGGCGGCACGCTGGCGGCCCTTTCTGACCGGCGATAAAAGATAGCCTGCTAACCAGCCGCGGCTTTACGTTCCGGATTATGCAATCCGGTACGCCAGTCCTCAACCACTTCAAGCGCGCGCTTCTCGGAAAGTGAATCAAACAGGCGGCAGATCGCCTGAAGCTTGTTGGCTGGAATTGCATGGCCATTACGCGCCAGCGCCAGCAGCAATACAACAGCCACAAACTGGCCGCGATCTGCACCCGCCGCGCGGCATATAACCGCCAACCCCTGCGCTTCGCCCTCAAAGGCGAAATGAATCAGACTTTGCACATCAAGTTTGGTAAGCGCAGCCATGCCCGCAAAAAACAGGGGCAGTCGCTTTTCCCGCAAAAATGAAATCACGCGGGTAATGTTCAACTCACCATTTGCATGCAGCCGTTCAATCAGGGCCGCTGCTTTGGCGCTCAAGCCCTGCTCGGACCCGGCCGGTGCAGCGGACTTGTTCGCACCAATTTCCTGCACAGCCTGACTTACGATTTCCTGATCGTGCGGGAATTTCGCCGCGAGCATGCGCTTCAGTTCGCTGGACACAAATGCAGCCATCGACGCAGCAAGTTTTGGCGGCAGATCTGCACGGCTAACCAGCGGCCCTTGCAGATTTGTGCGTGATTTACTTTCTTCCACGGCATATTCCATCGCCGCCTGGGAAATCGCCGCCGTCTGGTTATTGAGAAGCGCCGCCAGCACTTCCGGCTCGCCGGGTTTTAGCAGCGCGTCGCCAACCTCGGTGCTGATGTGCGGGCGCGCAGCAATCAGCAGGCGATGTTCGCGCGTTTTGGTATTTATAATGGCGATAAGATCGTCATTATCCAGCAGCGGACTTTGCGTGATGACCGCTTCAGCAACAATGACTTCATCTTCGGCCAGGGCGCGAATGAGTGCTTTGGGGGCTTGAACGGATGCCGCCAGCCTGTCCGCGATTTGGGCACGCAGATCAGATTCAAATTCGAAAATCAGGCGGACGATAATCTGCCCCGCAATTTCTTTATCCTGCGGGCCCATCTGCAAGCCGGGGCCATGGCAAAGCTCAACAATACCCAATGACAAGGCGCGCCGGGCAGCGGGCCTTTTGTCTTTGGCAAGTGCTATCAGTCTCTCGATCATGGCTCCATCCTCAAACGGAGCTTAGCCGCGAAAGTTTACTTATGCGTAAATAATCAGACCCGTTTGCGAACAAAACAGGGACAAACGCGCGGGCCTGTCCCTGTTTTTGAAGTGTTTACGCCAGTCTTCCGATCGCCGCCACAGTTTGCGCCGTTTGTTCGATGGGTACCAGATGCCCGGCCTCGGCAATGCTGACCAGTTCGCAATTGGCGATCAGCTTTTTGAACTCCTGCGCGTAACGCGGCACGATCAATTTATCGCTATCGCCCCAGATCAGAATGGTGCGCGCCTTGATGCGATAGAGCCGCTCGCGCAAACCCCGGTCCGGAATCGGGAACAGCAGCTTGCCCGCCATGCCCATTTGCCGCGCATTCTGAATCAGAAACGCCT
>DAIOWE010000166.1:0-5090 GCA_036758605.1 Pseudomonadota bacterium
CTCTCAAGTTTGATCGCTCTGCTAAAACGTACTTCTTGACGAGGTTCCACTATCTCAACCCACAGCGACAAGTCGCCATGAATCAAGCAGTAGCACCTATATTATCTAGAAACGTAGTTAGCAGTATATCTTCAACGAGCATACCGCCGCCCACGTTTCCCTTCCTAAACCACAATGTCAAATAGCGCGCATGGCCTATCATCTTGCGATGAATCCATGCCTCAAAGCGAAACCAGCCCCATCGCGTGCAATTGAGCCGCGCTGTTGGGCCAGATTTACCGAGAGCACCGGAGACCGGTAAGCGACCGCTATGTGCACTTTATTATCTGGTCCGTCAAGCCCTTACGGGTTTTTAGGCGCCTCAGAATTTGAGGCAGACACCAGAGAAGAAAGCGCCGTAGCGGGGCCAATCAGCCTCGCGATGACCGCTATATAGATCGGCTCAATCCGCTGAGTCAACAGCCATTACGTTTTTTTTTCAATTTAGATATATTTAGCCGCGCCTGCCGTCTGAATTGGCGGATTACTGCCCCCCATTGGAACTTTTTCTATGTGTCTTGCCTTTGCCAAAATCAAACTATCTTTCATTTCTCGTTATATTCATCATCTTCATTTTATCTTAACCCATTCCCAAGATCGTTCAGAACGCCACATTATCGCCATAGAGATTGGTTAATTAATCGCGGCTAATCGCCATGGCACATTGACGCGCCGTGCTTTGGCGGGCATTTTAACTACGTTTTCGTGCGGTCAGATGCGTGATTCGTGAATTCGCCCAACAAAACAGGGCAAAGGTCACGCACTGGAAAAACATGAGGGGAATAGTCGCCATGGCATCCAGCCAGGACGAAAAGGCATATCCAAAGCGCCCGCAAGGGTCAGTTACACATCGCAACACTCCCAGGGGACAGGCCGGCATAACGGCCAAACCGGCGCAAAAACTTCCCTTTGGCGCAGTATTACTACCTGTAATCGCGCTTGCAACATTCGGACAGATTGCCTCATTCGACCGTCTTTCGGTCCATTTTCCCGCGCTGTTTTCGTATGAAACGCAAGGCCCCGCCTATCCAGCCGCCCCCGTGGTTTCGGAAATTTTGCCCCCCCTGACTGCAATGAAAACGGCCCCTGGCAAAGTCGCATCCGGGCGTTTTCCGCTGGGCGCGCAAACCATGACGGTCACCAGGGGCGACACACTGCAAAGCCTCCTGACCAAAGGTGGCGCATCCTGGGACGAGGCGGCGCAGGCCGTGGCAGCCATCAAAAAATTCTTTGATCCGCGTGATCTGCATGTTGGCCAGCAGCTAAGCGTGATTCTGGCGCCGACAAAAAATGCAGACACCGTACATGCGGCGCAGAGCGCACAACTGGCCGGCGTATCGATTGTAGCCGATGTAGATCGCATGGTCGTCGCCAGACGCAAGGAAAATGGCGGCTTTGCCAGCCAGGAAGTTGTGCGCCCGCTTACGCAGACAAGCCGCTTAGTCAGTGCACAGATTGAATCCAGCCTGTTTGAATCTGCGCTGGCCGCGAAGATCCGTCCCGAAATTATCGTCGAGATGATTCGTCTGTTCAGCTATGACGTCGACTTTCAGCGCGACATCCAGCCCGGCGACAGCTTTGATGTTCTGTATGATCGCGACATGGATGAAAATGGCCGCGTGGCGCGCACCGGCGCCATCCGCTATGCAGCGCTGACGATTGGCAATGAACGCAAGGAACTGTTCCGCTTTGCGCCCGGTGGTGACGCAGAACCGGAATATTTCGACCAGAATGGTCATGGCGCGCAAAAAGCGCTGATGAAAACGCCGGTGGACGGCGCAAAACTTTCATCGCGCTTTGGCATGCGCAAACATCCGATTTTGGGCTATACCCGCATGCATAAAGGCCTGGATTTCGCCACCGCAACCGGCACGCCGGTCATGGCGGCCGGCCAGGGCTTTGTCGAAATGGCAGGCTGGAATGGCGCCTATGGAAAATATATCCGTATACGTCATAATGATGGATACAGCACCGCATATGGGCATCTGTCCGGCTTCGGCAAGGGCATTCGCAAGGGAATGCGCGTCAAACAGGGCCAGATCATCGGCTATACCGGATCAACCGGGCGTTCCACCGGCCCCCATCTGCATTACGAAGTGCTGGCCTATGGCAAACAGGTCAACCCGCAAAGCATGAAACTGCCAACCGCACAGGCGCTATCGGGCAGCGAGCTGATGCAATTCAGAAAACTGCGTGACGCTGTCGGCAAAGAACGTGCGGCGCTGGCGCAAAAACCCCCGGAAACCGCCAGTCTGCGTTAGCCTCCTATCCGATCTGATTGAATCATTCATTCGTTGCTACCCCCTCACCCAAACCCTCTCCCCTTGTGGGAGAGGGTTTGGGTGAGGGGGACAAATATCGGTTAAGAGGCCAGGGCGCGCATCGCAAGCCGCGTGGGGCCCCTACCCGCCCGGCGCCAGTTCGGCCAGCAGCGTATCATCGGCCATCTGGCCACCGCCGGGCGGGATCGCCTGAATGCAGACATGGCTTGCGCCAGCCTGAAAATGTGCATCAATCCGTTCGCGGATTTTTTTGGCGTCGCCCCAGGCCACAATCGCATCCGTCACCCGGTCGCTTTTGTCATCAATTTCCTGCGCGCTATAACCCAGCCGCAATAAATTATTCCGGTAATTGGGCAGCGCCAGATAAAAACCGATGGTCCTGCGCGCCACATCGCGCGCCCTGACCGGATCACTTTCGCGCAGCGCCATTTGTTCCACGCACAGCATCGGACCCGCGCCCAGAATTTTGCGCGCCTGCGCAGTATGTTCAGGCGTCACCAGATAGGGGTGCGCGCCCGCCGCATGGGTTTTCGCCAGTTCCAGCATTTTCGGGCCAAGCGCCGCAATCACCGTTGGCGGCGCCTCGGCGGGCGGTACGGCGCTATAGGGCGCGCCGCCTTTCATGGCTTCCAGATAGGCCTTCATCGTGGCCACAGGCGCACCATAGCTGTGCCCGCGCACCCCTTCGACCAATGGCGCATGCGACACGCCCAGCCCCAGCAGGAAACGCCCGCCCGATTGTTCCGCCAGCGTATTCTGGCCGCTAACCGAGGCGCGCGCGTCTCGCGCATAAATATTGGCGATGCCGGTGGCGACGATCAGTTTTTTGGTGTTGGCCAGCAGCCAGGCCGCATGGGCGAAGGGCTCGCGCCCGGTCGCCTCGGGAATCCACAGCGCGCTATAGCCCCATTTTTCAACCCGTTGGGCGAACGCCGCCGCCTCGGCCGCTGTCATGCCATCGGTAAACTGCCATACACCCAATTTTCCCAACTGCATGCTGTGTTCCTCACTTTGCCTTTTGAATCACTTCGGCCATCTTATCGAGCAGCGGCATGATTGTATCGGCGCCTTCCGACGGCAGCCCGAAAATCACCCGTTTCACACCCGCATCGCCATAGGGTTTGATTTTTTCGGCGTCCGGCGCAACGCCAAATACGGTGATTTCAACCGAATCCGGGTCACGGTCGCATTCGGCTACCATCTGACGGAATTTCGGAATGGCGGCGATGATGTCGCCGCGCCCGGTAATCGGCATCCAGCCATCGCCATATTCCGCCGCACGCCGCGCGCCATGTGGGTAACCGCCGCCCACCAGCACCGGCGGATGCGGTTTCTGCACGGTTTTCGGCCAGGTCATGAACGGCTCGAAATTCACATGCTTGCCATGATATTCCGGCTTGCTCTTGGAGCAGATCAGCTTGATCGCCGCGATGCGTTCGCGCATCACATCCATACGCTCTTCGAATTTTGTGCCATGATCGGCCATTTCCTCGGCATTCCATCCCGCCCCGACACCAAACAGAAAGCGCCCGCCGGAAAGCGTATCCAATGTACAGATTTCCTTGGCCGTCTGGATCGGATCGCGCTGGATCACCAGGCAGATGCCGGTCGCCAGCTTGATCTTTTTCGTCACGGCGGCGGCGGTGGCCAGCGCCACAAATGGATCCATCACATCATAATAGGGTTTGGGCAGCTCCGGCCCGCCCGGCCAGGGTGATTTGCGCGACACGGGAATATGCGAATGTTCCGGGAACCAGATGGATTCTATGCCGCGCGCCTCGGCGGCAACCGCCAGATCGGCGGGGGTAATGGAGTAATCCGTTGGAAACATGGAAATGCCGTACTGCATGTTCGCCTCCCTGATATGTGGCTTATGGTTGCGTAAGGCTAGCACAGCGCCGTACACTTCTGCAAAACAACGATAGCCTGGGAGGACAGCATGGTAGAGGTCGGAATTTTTTGCAGCACCAGCGGCGCAACGCCGCCAGATCAGATAGCAGCCATGGGCCAGGCCATCGAGGAGCGCGGCTTTGCCGCCCTGTGGGTGCCCGAACATGTGCTGTTTTTCGAGGAATATGCCTCGCGCTATCCCTATTCGGAAGATGGCAAGATTTCCGGCTTTCGCCATGGCATGCTGGACCCGTTTATCGCGCTGGCCTTTCTGGCGGCGCACACCAAACGCATTCGTATTGGCACCGCTATCGCGCTGGTGCCGCAACGCCAGCCGATCTATACCGCCAAGGCTGTGTCCGATGTGGATTATCTTTCTGGCGGACGGCTTAATCTGGGTGTCGGCGTGGGCTGGCTGAAAGAAGAGTTTGATGCGCTGGGCATTCCCTTTGCCGATCGTGGCACACGCACCCGCGAATGTATCGAGGTAATGAAGACCCTGTGGTGTGATGAAGTGTCGCAGCATAAGGGCAAACTGTTCACGCTGCCGCCCAGCTTGCAAAACCCGAAGCCGGTGCAAAAACCGCATCCGCCGATTTTCTTTGGCGGCGAAAGCGAGCCTGCATTAAAGCGCGTCGCCGATATTGGGCAGGGCTGGATCGGTGCGGGCCTGATGCCCGAAGACATGCCGCCAAAACTGAAGCGGCTGGACGAATTGCTGGCCAATGCCGGGCGCAGCCGCAAGGATGTTAAAATCTATGTGATGCCCAACGCCCCGGCGCGCGACGCTGACCGCTTCAAACGCTATGAAGATGCGGGTGTTGAACAGGTGGTGCATATGGTGGGCGGGCGCGGGCTGGATGAATTCAAAACCCGGCT
>DAIOWE010000167.1:0-5017 GCA_036758605.1 Pseudomonadota bacterium
GGCAATGATTTTGTCATCATTGACCTGCGCCAGCAGAAGCTTGCCCTGGATCCGGTTCTTGTCCGGCGGATCACGGACCGGCATCGCGGCGTGGGTGGCGACATGCTGATCACGATGAATACGCCGCGCAATGCGCGTGCGCAGATTTTCATGGGCATCCATAACGCCGATGGCGGCGAGGTGGACGCCTGTGGCAACGCCACACGCTGTGTCGCGCGGCTAATGATGGAAGAAACCGGCAAGAAGCAGACGGTTATCGAAACCAATGCCGGATTGTTGCAATGCTGGGCGGCGGATGGCGGGCTGATCACCGTCGATATGGGCGCGCCGAAATTTGAATGGCAGGACATTCCCCTGGAAGAGCGCATGGATACGCGCGGCGTCGATATCAAAATCGGCCCTATCGACGATCCGGTGCTGGCCTTTCCCGGTGTGGTGAATGTCGGCAATCCGCATTGTGTTTTCTTTGTGCCGGATGTTAACGCGCATGACCCGGAACGCATCGGGCCGCTGGTGGAAAATCATCTGCTGTTTCCTGAACGCACCAATGTCGGCTTTGCGCAAATCCGCGCGCGCAACGATATTCGCCTGCGGGTGTGGGAGCGCGGCGTCGGCCTGACACAGGCCTGTGGCACAGCGGCCTGCGCTGTTGTTGCGGTGGCGGCGCGCAAGGGAAAAAATCTGGCGGACCGCAAGGCGCGTGTGGAACTGGATGGCGGCGTTCTGGAAATCGACTGGCGCGAGGCCGATGATCACATCTACATGACCGGCCCGGCGGCGCACAGCTATCGCGGCATACTGGCACCCGAACTATTGGCTGCACCATGAGTGAAACCCAAATCATCAATTTCGGATGCCGCCTCAATCAATATGAGGCCGAACTGATGCGCAATCGCGCGCGTGACGCGGGCCTTGAAAACACCATCATCATCAATAGCTGCGCCGTGACCGCAGAGGCCACAAGACAAGCCCGGCAGGCGGTGCGCAAGGCGCGCCGTGATCATGCCGGTGCGCGTATCATTGTTACCGGCTGCGCCGCGCAAATTGAACCACAACGCTTTGCCGATATGCCGGAGGTTGATCTGGTGCTGGGCAATATGGAAAAGCTGGATAGCGCCAGTTACACCACACAGGCGCAACGCAATGATTTCGGCGCGCGCGACAGTGAGCGGGTGCGCGTCAACGATATCATGTCGGTGCGCGAAACCGCCGGACATCTGATAGAAGGGCTTGAGGGCCGCGCGCGCGCCTTTGTGCAAATTCAGAATGGCTGTGATCACCGCTGCACTTTCTGCATCATTCCCTTCGGGCGGGGCCCATCGCGCAGCGTGCCTGCGGGCGAAGTGGTCGATCAGGTGCGCCGTCTTGCCGCCAATGGCTATCGCGAAGTGGTGCTGACCGGCGTGGACATCACATCCTATGGGGGTGATCTGCCAGGAAGGGTCACGCTGGGCCGTCTGGTGATGCAGATTCTGAAACATGTGCCGGAACTGGCGCGTTTGCGGCTTTCCTCGCTGGATGTGGTTGAACTGGACGAGGCGCTGTTTGAGGCGGTCGCCAGCGAAAAACGGCTGATGCCGCATCTGCATCTGTCCCTGCAGGCAGGCGATGACATGATCCTGAAGCGCATGAAACGGCGCCATTTGCGCAATGACGCGATCGCGCTGTGCGCGCGGCTGCGCAGGCTGCGCCCGGACCTTGTACTGGGCGCGGATCTGATTGCCGGGTTTCCCACAGAGACAGAGGAGATGTTCGAGAACAGTCTGCGTCTGATTGAGGATTGCGGATTGACCTGGCTGCATGTGTTTCCCTATTCGGCGCGCGAAGGAACGCCTGCGGCGCGCATGCCGCAACTGCCCGGCGCGGTGCGCAAGGAACGTGCGGCGAAATTGCGCCATGCCGGCGCACAGGCGTTGCAGCGGCATTTGCAGGGGCTGATTGGTTCACGCAGGCTTATTCTCATGGAAACAGCCATGCGGGGACGAACCGAATGTTACACAGAGGTCGAACTGGATCACATGTGCGAACCCGGCGCGTTGCAGACAGTACAGATCACCGGCGTTTCGGGTGACCATGGCGCCGGTACGGCGGTGTTTTCCTGATGCGCCTGCCATGGGGTAAGAAAAAGGGCGAAACCCCGGATGCGGCGGTAGCGGCGCCTGAAATTGCGCCTGAAAATCCCGTAGCGGAAATTCAGGCGGCGCCGGAACCCGCCGCCGGCAAAGGCTGGTTCAGCCGGTTGCGTCAGGGGCTGAGCCGTTCGGCAACCGCCATATCCGAAGGTGTGACTGGCATCTTCACCAGGGCCAGACTTGATTCCGCCACCCTGGAGGAACTGGAAGATTTACTGATCCAATCCGATCTTGGCGCGGATGTCGCGATGGAAGTGACCCAGGCACTGGGCAAGGAGCGTCTGAACAAGGATATTTCTGCATCAGAGGTGCGCGCCTTTCTGGCGGCGCAGATTGCCGGTATTTTACGCCCCGCCGCCGTGCCGCTTGCCATAAACGCCAGCAAAAAGCCCTATGTCATTCTGGTCACGGGGGTAAATGGAACCGGCAAAACCACCACCATCGGCAAGCTGGCGCATCTGCTGCGCGGCGAAGGCCACACGGTCATGCTGGCCGCAGGCGACACGTTTCGCGCCGCCGCCATCGAACAATTACAGATTTGGGGCGAACGCGCCGGAGCGAAAGTCATTGCCGGCAATCAGGGATCGGATGCATCCGGTCTGGTTTATGAGGCCCTGTCCCAGGCCCGCACAGCGCAGGCGGATGTGCTGCTGATCGATACGGCGGGGCGGCTGCAAAACAAGACCGGCCTGATGGAGGAGCTGCGCAAGATCAACCGGGTGCTGGCCAAGCAGGACGAGACCGCACCCCATGCGGTGCTGCTGGTGCTGGACGCCACCACCGGGCAGAATGCAATTTCGCAGGTGGAAGTGTTCCGCGAGGTGGCCAAAGTCAGCGGCCTGATCATGACCAAGCTGGATGGCACCGCGCGCGGCGGCATTCTGGTGGCGGTGGCGCGCAAATTTGGCCTGCCCATCCACGCCATTGGGGTTGGCGAAGGCATCGAAGACCTGCGCCCATTCGATGCAGATCAATTCGCCCGCATCCTGACCGGCGCAATGGACCCGCAATCATAAAAAACCTTTTATATTCAATATATTATTAAAAATTAATATGTCTGCATCCGTTAGCCCCATGATGCGCATCAACACTTTTTCCTTGAAAGGCCGCAAACAATGGCCTACATCACCAGCGGGCTTAGCACTCACATATGCCGAGTGCTAGGCGTCTACCCATTTATATTCAGAGAACCGAATTGGCGCCATGTCAGATGTGCGCCAACAGCTTGAGGGAGTTGCTCTATGACATTTCGGCCATTGCATGATCGGGTGCTGGCGCGGCGCATTGAGGCGGACGAGAAAACCGCCGGTGGCCTGATTATCCCGGATACTGCCAAGGAAAAACCACAGGAAGGCGAAGTGATCGCCGTTGGCGCCGGTGCGCGCACCGAAAAGGGCGAGATCATTCCGGTTAGCGTCAAAAAAGGCGACCGCGTCCTGTTCGGGAAATATTCCGGCACGGAAGTAAAAATCGAGGGCGAGGAACTGGTCATCCTCAAAGAAAGCGACATTCTGGGCGTGGTCGACTGATCCTGTCCATCTAATCCACGCGAATTCCCGCAAATTGCAAGAAAACGAGGTCAACGATCATGGCTGCTAAAGATGTAATGTTCTCCACCGACGCCCGCGACAAGATGTTGCGTGGCGTTGATATTCTGGCCGATGCGGTGAAGGTCACCCTCGGCCCCAAAGGCCGCAATGTGGTTCTGGACAAAAGTTTTGGCGCGCCGCGCATCACCAAGGATGGCGTAACGGTAGCCAAGGAAATCGATCTGGAAGACAAGTTCGAAAATATGGGCGCGCAGATGGTGCGTGAAGTTGCGTCACGCACCAATGACGAAGCGGGCGACGGCACCACCACCGCCACCGTTCTGGCCCAGGCGATTGTGCGCGAAGGCGTGAAGTCGGTTGCCGCCGGCATGAACCCGATGGATCTGAAGCGCGGCATTGATCTGGCCGTCGAAAAGGTCATCAAAAAGCTGATGAGCGAAACCAAGATCATCAAAACCTCTGCGGAAATTGCCCAGGTCGGCACCATCTCGGCGAATGGCGAAGCGTCCATCGGCAAGATGATCGCCGAAGCCATGGCAAAAGTTGGCAAGGAAGGCGTCATCACGGTTGAAGAAGCCAAAGGCACCGAAACCGAACTGGATGTCGTGGAAGGCATGCTGTTTGACCGTGGCTATCTGTCGCCCTATTTCATCACCAATGCCGACAAGATGACCGTGCAACTGGATGATCCGCTGATCCTGCTGCACGAAGCCAAGCTTTCCAACCTGCAGGCGATGATCCCGCTGCTGGAAGCCGTGGTGAAATCCGGCAAGCCGCTGCTGATCATTGCAGAAGATGTCGAAGGCGAAGCGCTGGCGACACTCGTTGTCAACAAGCTGCGTGGCGGCCTGAAGATCGCGGCCGTCAAGGCCCCGGGCTTTGGCGATCGCAGAAAGGCCATGCTGGAAGATATCGCCATTCTGACCGGCGGCACCGTGATCTCGGAAGATCTGGGCATCAAGCTTGAAAGCGTAACCCTTCAGATGCTGGGCCGCGCCAAGCGGGTGGATATTTCCAAGGAAGAAACCACCATCGTTGATGGTGCGGGCAAGAAGCCGGACATTGTGGGCCGTTGCAACCAGATCCGTGCGCAGATCGAAGAAACCACGTCAGATTATGACAAGGAAAAACTTCAGGAACGCCTGGCGAAACTGGCCGGCGGCGTTGCCGTCATCCGCGTTGGCGGCATGACCGAAGTGGAAGTGAAGGAGCGCAAGGATCGTGTGGACGATGCGCTGCATGCCACCCGCGCGGCCGTGGAAGAAGGCATTCTGCCAGGGGGCGGCACCGCGCTGATGCATGCGTCCAAGGTGCTGGCCAAGCTTGAAGGCGCCA
>DAIOWE010000168.1:0-4986 GCA_036758605.1 Pseudomonadota bacterium
CAGGTGCTTGGCATCGATGTGCTGCGCCTCACCGCCGCCTATCATGATTTTGAATCCGATGGCGGCAATATCAGTTATGGCGATGAAACCAATCTGATGGTGACCGCCGATGTCTGGAAGCGTGTCGTGCTGCTGGCCAAATACGCCAATTATGATGCGGATAGTTTCGCCACAGACCGGAAGAAATTCTGGTTCTCAGCGGAAGTGAAGTACTAAACAATTTGTGAACGGATTAAATCAGCCCCCACCCCGGCCCTCCCCACAAGGGGGAGGGAGAAGATCAGCACTTGGCGGTAAAAGCCCCTCCCCCTTGTGGGGAGGGGTTGGGGTGGGGGGCTTGAAAAAGACTCAAATCTCACGCGGCTTTTTCTTTTCGCGTATGGCCCCGCTCATATTCTTCGAGGAAATTCAGCAGTTCTTCGCGGTAACGGTAATAATCCGGATGCGCCAGCAGCGCCTTGCGGGTGCGTGGGCGCGGCAGATCGACCTGCATGATTTTCCCAACGCGCGCATTGGGGCCATTGGTCATCATCACCACACGGTCCGCCAGCAGGATCGCCTCGTCCACATCATGGGTGACGCAGATGGCGGTCACCTGGGTGCGCGTCCACACATCCATCAGCACTTCCTGCAATTCCCAGCGCGTCAGGCTATCCAGCATGCCGAAGGGTTCATCCAGCAGCAGCAGCTTTGGCGACAGCGCAAAGGCGCGCGCAATGCCCACACGCTGTTTCATGCCGTTCGACATGGCCGTCACGGGTTTATCCATGGCGTCACCCAGGCCAACACGGCAAAGATAATATTCGATAATGGCCTTGCGTTCCCATCCGCTGGCATGGGGATAGACCCGTTCCACCCCCAGCGCGACATTCTCGCGCGCGCTTAGCCAGGGAAACAGATTGGGCGCCTGAAACACCACGCCCCGGTCCGGCCCCGCCCCGTCCACTTCGCGCCCATCCAGAATGATGCCGCCGCCGCTGATATCATTCAGCCCGGCCACCATCGACAGCACCGTCGACTTACCACACCCGGAATGACCGATCAGCGAGATAAATTCACCCTTTTGCATGCGCAGATCAAAGTCTTCCACCACAGTAAGCGGCCCCTTTGGGGTCGGATAGGTTTTGCTGACGTGGGAAAACTCAACAAACCGCTCCAGATGCAGGCTGCGCGCCGCACCCGCCTGTTTGGCGGCTTTCGGCATTGCGGCGTTCAAATTAAGCGGCGTGATTTCTGGCAGTATGAAATTCTTCTCTGTCTGGCCCACGCGCGCCGCGCCCTTCTGCATCAGATAGGCGGTAATGTCCTGACGCAGCTTCTTGAACGCGGGGTCATGGTTCAGCCCCGCGCGCTCTCGCGGACGCGGCAGGTTAACGGCAAATTCCGGCCCCAGCACAGCATTCGGTCCGGGATCAAGTGGGATGATGCGGTCGGCCAGAATAATCGCTTCGTCCACATCATTGGTGATGAGAATGATGGTTTTTTTCTGCTGCTGCGAGATCGCGGCCAGCTCATCCTGCAACTTCGCGCGGGTCAGCGCGTCCAGCGCGCTCAATGGCTCATCCAACAGCAGAATTTCCGGCTGCATGGCCAGTGCGCGCGCCACCGCCACGCGCTGGCGCATGCCGCCGGACAGTTCCGATGGCCAGCGTTCTGCGGCATGTGACAGACCGACCATCTGAATATATTGATTGGTATGTGCGGCGCGGCGGTCTTTTGGCCAATCGCTGAACACCGTATCGACCGCCAGCGCGATATTTCCGTACACGGTCAACCACGGCATCAGCGAATAATTCTGAAACACCACGCCGCGTTCAGGATCAGGGCGCGTAACCTTTTCGCCCTTGCACAGAATTTCTCCGCTGTCCGGCGATATAAGACCCGCAATGGCGGAAATCAGCACCGTCTTGCCAGATCCGGAAAATCCGACAATGGCGACAAACTCGCCCTCTTCAACCTTCAGATTAATGCCGCCCAGCACGTCACTGCGCTTGCCGCCCCTGCCATAGGATTTGCGCAGATTGGTAATTTCGAGAATGGACATGCTGTACTCCTATCTTTTATCGCTGAACGTTACCAGGCTCTGTAATTTTCCCATCATGCGGTCGAGCAGAAACCCGATAATCCCGATAGTGAAAACCGCCACCATGATGCGCCCCAGTGAGTGCGAGCTGCCATTCTGGAATTCATCCCACACAAATTTTCCAAGACCCGGATTTTGCGCCAGCATTTCCGCCGCGATCAGCACCATCCAGCCAACCCCCAGCGACAGCCGCATGCCCGTAAAAATAAACGGCAGCGCCGACGGCAGCACCAGCTTCACCAATTGTGTATGCCATTTCAGGCGCAGCACCTTGCCGACATTCAACAAGTCCTTGTCGATTGATGCGACCCCCACACTGGTATTGATCAGCGTTGGCCACAGCGAACACAGCGTGACAGTGATGGCTGAGGTAATGAAGGATTTCTGAAACATCGGGTCTTCGCTGACATACAGCGCGCTGACCAGCATGGTGACAATCGGCAGCCAGGCCAGCGGTGACACCGGACGGAAAATCTGAATCATCGGATTAAACGCCGCATTCGCGGCCGGGCTAAGGCCGCAGATAATACCCAGCGGCACGGCCACAATCGTCGCCAGGAAAAATCCCATGAATACGGTTTTCAGGCTGGTGAATATCTGATCAACATAGGTCGGCTTGCCGGTATATTCGCGCCAGATAATTTTAGCATTCGGATCGGCGGCAAGCAGTTTGGCGTTGCGTTCTTCCTGACGCGCATTGAAGGCGTCTTTCTGCTCGCCCTGCACAATATGATCCGACAGCAGGCCCTGCATTTCCGCAAACACCTGCACCGGCCCCGGCAATGTGCCAAGGCTGGTGACGATGTTTGATGAGGTCTGCGCCCAAAGCAGCAAGAAAATACCGATAGACAGGCATGGAATGCCGACATTGCGCCATATCTGACCAACCCATTGCGCGGGGTCTATTTCAGATAGTTTTTTCAATATCCATGAAGGGGTCACAGCCGCCTCATTCTGTATTTTCATTTCCTCGGCCATCGTTTCCACTGACATGTAATTTTTCCCTTTTATAAACTCCCCCCACCCCGGCCCTCCCCACAAGGGGGAGGGGGAAGATCAGATCTCGGCGGTAAAGCCCCTCCCCCTTGTGGGGAGGGGTTGGGGTGGGGGTGAATAATGCGCATATTCATTTAGACAAGCGATCGCACCTACCCGCTCACATCCGCCCCCTGAACCGTCTGGGCATCCTTCAGGCCAATGGGAAACAATTTCAGATAATCATTCGGCTTGCGCCCGTCATAGGTGACGCCATCGATAAATTCGCTTTGCGGCGCGCGATAGCCATCTGTGTCCCAGGGAAAATCCGCTTCCTTCGCCAGACCGTCATCGACCAGTGAGCGCGCGGCTTTCAGATAGATGTCAGGGCGGTAAACTTTTTTCGCGGTTTCTGCAAACCAGACATCATCCTTCGCCTCGTTGATCTGGCCCCAGCGGCGCATCTGGCTGAGATACCAGACCGCATCGCTGTAATAGGGATAAGTGGCGAAATGCCGGAAGAAAATATTAAAATCAGGCGCGGGGCGCTTATCGCCTTTTTCATATTCAAAGGTGCCGGTCATGCTGTTGGCCAGCACCTGCTCATCAGCGCCGACATAATCGCTGCGGGATAAAATCCCGACTGCCTCGGCCCGGTTCGCGCCATTATTTTCATCCAGCCACATGCCCGCCCGGATCAGCGCGCGCACCAGCGCCAGATGGGTATTGGGATTTGCCTCCGCCCATTCCGCGGTAACGCCGAAAACTTTTTCCGGATTGTTTTTCCAGATTTCATTGTCGGTAATCACCGGAATGCCGATGCCCTTGGCGACGGCCTGCTGATTCCACGGCTCGCCCACGCTGTAACCGTGAATGGTGCCCGCCTCCAGCGTTGCGGGCATTTGCGGCGGCGGCGTCACCGACAGCAAAACATCCGCCTGGATCTGCCCGGTAATGTCGGACGAGGAATAATAACCCGGATTGACGCCGCCCGCCGCCAGCCAGTAGCGCAATTCATAATTATGCGTTGAAACCGGAAACACCATGGCCATTTTGAAGGGCTTGCCCTCGGCCCTGAATTTCTCGATTACCGGTTTCAGATATTCCGCCTTGATCGGATGTTGGGGTTTGCCGTCCTCCATCGGCAGGTTGGGCTTCATCATGGCCCAGACTTCGTTCGACACCGTGATGCCGTTGCCATTCAGATCCATGCTGAATGCAGTAACGATGTCCGCCTTGGTGCCAAAACCAATAGCCGCGCCCAGCGGTTGCCCCGCCAGCATATGCGCCCCATCCAGTTCGCCGGTGATCACCCGGTCCAGCAACACCTTCCAGTTGGCCTGGGGCTCCAGAGTAACATACAGGCCCTCATCTTCGAAAAATCCCTTTTCATAGGCAATCGCAAGGGGCGCCATATCGGTCAGCTTGATAAAGCCAAGCTTGATCTCGGGCTTTTCCAGCGCCAGTTTTTCAGCCAGCCCCGGGCTGATGGCGGATAAGATCAACGCCATGCCTGTGGCGATAATTTTCAACTTTCGCATACATATTCTCCTGTATTGATCACCAATGCGGTCGGATAAAAGGGTGCAGTGCAACATGCGTGCCAATAAAATATGCTTTGATTCAGGCGGCGTGCGTGGCGCTGGCGTCCAGAAAACAGGCAATTTATCGCCCTGGATGCTCCATTTGCCCGCATCACATGCTATAAGACGGGAAAAGCAGAGGAGACGCCGCTATGGAACCCATTGAATATATGCGCATGACGCGAGAGCTGTATTCCAGCCTCGGTCATCCACCTTATGGCTGGTGCATTGCAGACACCCCGCCCGCCTTCACCCGGCTGAAAAAGCCATTGTCAGAAAGCCGCATCGGGCTGCTGGCGACGGCGGGCGCCTATGTGGTGGGAAGCCGCGCCTATCATTACAAGG
>DAIOWE010000169.1:0-4945 GCA_036758605.1 Pseudomonadota bacterium
TCGGATGCGTGCAGCACATAATTGGCGAAATATTCCTTGATCATATAGCCGCGATACCCGGCGCAGATCACAAAATCGTTCAGCCCGTAATGGCTGTACAGCTTCATAATGTGCCACAGCAATGGCCTGCCGCCCACTTCGATCATCGGCTTGGGGCGCAGATGCGATTCTTCCGATATGCGGGTGCCAAGCCCCCCGGCAAGTATGACTGTTTTCAACTACGGGCCTTTCGCTCAATGCCTTGCGCAATATCCGGTTATGTAATGCCGGATATTACTCAAGTCCTGATGATCAGCCAGTAAATTTTCTGGAAACGGCGTTAATAGCCCGCCGCGTGCCCCAGGGCCGATGGATCCCAGGCAGAACCATCCCCGTGATCTTCTGCTTGTCCGGCATGCGCAGGCGCAAGAAGCCTGCTTATGCCACCCAGAATATAGTCATGGCAGGCGCCCGCCAGCGCTTTACGATCAGAAAAATCCTGTGCCGGCAAAGCCGGATGAAAATGCATGCGCGCCGGGGCGTTGCCACGTCCCAGCACGGACCATAGATGCGGCAACATGGCCATTTCGCCATACCAGGCCAATGATTCATCCGCCCCGCCCCGCACCAGATCGGGATAGGCGATGCTGACAGGCTGTATCCTGACCTGCGGCAATCCATCTACGGCAGCCAGCAATGCCGATTTGAAGGGCAGTAATTTTCCCCCACAGCCCGTCGTGCCTTCCGGAAACAAAATGACATTACGGCCGGATTCCAGCGCGCTGCGAATCATTTCTGCCTCACCGCGAACATGGGTGGCTTTTCTGGTGACAAAAATACATTGACGCATGCGTGCCAGACGGCCGAACAGGGGCCAGTCCGCAACATCATGTTTGGCGACAAACACCGCATCCACCATCGCCCCCAGCACGATAATATCCAGATAGGATACATGATTGGCGACATACAATACCGGCCCTTCACGATACACCTGCCCGGATGCGCGCAGGTCAAGACCGGCGATAAAGCGCACCGAGCGAAACCAGATCTCCGTCACACGGCGCTGCATGCCTGATGTTCTGCTGAGCCCGTAAAATGGCATACAGATCAGGGTCACGGCCAGAAACACAGAAAGACGGACACCAGCCTGAATATTACGCAATGTCTGCATTATACGGCATCCCGATAGCGCCGCGCATAACTGGCGCTTAATTCGCCGGTCATGACCATCACACAGACATCGACCGTGTTGAAGGACTTGTCGATGACCGCGCCGTCACCGACCATTGCTCCCGCACCGATATAACCGCGTATCAGGGGCGGCATTTGCCGCAATGCCTGACGCTTGTCGATTGCGCTTTCGCAGCGGCGATGCATTTTCACATATTGCCCGGGATGGGCATGCGGACGCAGAGCCTCCGGGGCCAGATGATTGCTGTGCAGAAATGTCAGCGCATCGGCTGCTTCTTCCGGGTCAACACCCGGAAAACTGGCGCAACCGAACATGATTTCAACCTGATGCGCGGCGACATATTCACCCAGACCACGCCACAGCATATCCAGCACCGCACGGTTGCGATAATCCGCATGCACACAGGACCGGCTAAGCTCAAGAATTTCGCCCGGAAAACTTTTGATCGCGTCCAGATCAAATTCCGATTCCGTGTAAAATCTCTGATCCTTTCCCAGGACGCCAGGCCGTGTCAGACGGTACGTTCCGGCCACACGAGGATCACCACATTCATCCGTAGCCTGAGTATCTATCACCAGAAGATGATCGCAAATCCTGTCAAAGCAGTCCGCATCGCGGCGTTCGTGCAGTTTCCATGGGTTTGCCCGCGCGCCCATCTCTTCATAAAATACATGATATCGTAAACGCTGGGCGGCCCGGACTTCATTTTCGTCCCGTGCCAGGCGGACTTCGTACCGGCTATCTTCACTTCCATTCTGATTGAGCATCTCGCTCTCCTTCTCCACGTCAGGTTGCTGTGAAGTCGAAGGCAGCTATGCAGGCTGGTTGTGTAGTTTATGTCACGATGCGATGAATCCTTCGTGACAACAGGCAAATTAACCCTGAACTTCAGGGCTTTTCGCAGTTTTAGGCCGCATGCGGATGGTTTTCCAAAGGCTTCTGGCCGACAAAATAACCGCGCCGGCAACCATAAATTCGCCGCCTACGAACAAAACCTCCGCCGTCTTGCGAATCAGTGTGGGCCTGCATTCGACCAGATCGCCCACCCGCGCCGGGGCCAGGAACGCGGCGCTCATGGAAAGGGTCACCACATGATCGCTGCCAATGGCCGCAAACGCCGCCTGGGCCACCACCGTATCAGCAAAACTCATCAGCATTCCGCCATGCGCGACCCCGGTCATGTTGGTGTGGTCCTCGCGCACCCAAAACGCATAGGACGCGCCGCCATCCGGTTCCGCCCGCACATAAAATGGCCCGATGACATGCTCGAACGGATCAACCGGATTTAGGATAGGCTGATAGCCCAGCGCCAGTGCCGCATCCCGCCCGGTCATTTGGCCCCCAGCACCTTGAATATACCTGTTGAGGTCATGACCAGATTGCCCCGCACCCGTATTTCACCACTGGTAAAGATCAGCGCGCTGGTTCTGCGGTTGACCCAACCAGTGGCTTCCAGCCATCCGCGTCCTGCCATGCCGATAAAATCACAATGCAGGGAAACAGTGCTGACCATGGCCCCGCCCGCCTGGGCCTCGGCGGCCCCGACATTGGCATTGTCCGAAATCGCCAGCAGCATCCCGCCATGCACAGACTGGCCCCGGTTCAGGTGCATATGCTCTATATTAATCAGCAGAGAGTATTTCGTATCCGTTGTAAGAACATAATAGGGGCCAGTCAGACGGCTGAACGGGCCTGCTGGCATAAGGCTATATTCCGGCGGCGGCATGGTCTGAGATGGTTCAAGCATTTGCTTTATTTATAGTAAGGGAATATGCGATTCTAGTCTGATGGAGAAAATATGGCCAAGGAGAATCGGCGATGAAATATCTGCATACCATGGTCCGGGTGAATGATTTGCAGAAATCACTGGATTTCTATTGCGACAAGCTTGGGCTGGAAGAAAAAGGGCGATTTGAGGTGAAAGAGGGCCGCTTTACCCTGGTTTTCCTGGCCGCGCCCGGAAATGACACCGCACAGGTGGAACTGACCTATAACTGGGATCCCGAAACCTTTGGTGAGGCGCGCAATTTCGGCCATCTGGCCTATGAGGTTGAAGACATCTATGCCATCTGTGATCGCCTGATGAAAGGCGGTGTAACCATTAACCGCCCGCCGCGCGATGGCCGCATGGCCTTTGTGCGTTCACCTGATAATATTTCCATTGAATTGCTGCAGGCGGGCAAGGCCCTGCCCCCGGCGGAACCGTGGGCCTCCATGCCGAACATAGGGCATTGGTAAAAATCCAGGCATGAACATCAGCCCACAGCTTTCACCAACGGCGCGCAGACTTGTTGCGGCGGAAACCATCCCTATTCCGTCCCGCAAGCAATTATTGCGGCGCCTGTTCTGGATATATGTCGCCGGGGGATCGGCGGGCGTTGGGGTAACCTTTCTGTTGGCCCTGCTTGGTTATGATTTCACCCTGCAGCAGTGGATCGCCGTTGGCATTTTCGGGACGCCGGGTATTTTGGCCTATACCCTGTTCGATCTTTGGTTGATTGCACGGCATTACCGTCCGCTTGGAGAGGCGCTGGCGCTTCTTGAAAACACGAAGATGCCGGACCCGGTAACCCATTCTCGCGGGCTGGCCTGCGCGCTTAATCTGCCATTCCTGTCTTTTGTGCGCATCAGCCTGCCACACGCATTTGGTGCCGCCGCCACTGGCTTATCGGCGATGTTGCTTGGCAACTGGCTGCTCGATAGCCAGTTTGCGGTGTGGCAGATCGCAATTTTCAATGCGACCATCCTGCTGTTTGCCGCGCCGGCGCATGCAATCGTTGAGTTTTTTACGCTATCGCGCACCCTGGCCCCGGTTATCCGGCGTTTAAGCGCCTATGAAGACGCGCTGTTGCCCCAGGATGCGGCAAAACTGTTTGCCGTCCGGTTGCGCAACAAGCTCAGCTATCTGGCGGTGTTTGTATCCACGCTGCCGACTATCTTTATCGCCTCTTCGATCATACTGAAGCTCAATCTGCTGGTAAAAGAACTTAATCTTCCCGTCACCGATACCGACCTGCAACCCATCTGGATATGGATCGGCAGCGCAGTGCTGATTGTATCGCTCGGCTCATTGGTGATGTCCGTACTGACTGCCAACGAGGTGACACGTTCCGCCCGGCAACTGGTTGACGCCATGAAGTCGGTCGAAAAGGGTGAACTGGATGTGCAGCTAACCGTCACCGGCACCGATGAATATGCCGAGATATTCCGCGGCTTTAATCTGATGATCACCGGCCTGCGTGATGAGGTGGCGATGCTGGAGCTGACCCACGATCTGTCTCGCGAACTGCATATTGATCTGCTGATTGCGCGCATCATGGGGGCGGCAACGGAACTGCTGGATGCAGACCGGGCAACGCTGCTGTTGCATGACCCCAAAACACGGGAACTATGGTCGCGCTATGCGGATGGCCTGGAAACCACCGAAATCCGCATTCCCGACACCAGCGGCATCGCCGGTGATGTGTTTCTAACCGGCGTCACCGCCAATCTGAAGGATCCCTATGCCGATCCGCGCTTTAATCAGGCTGTCGACAAAAGCACCGGCTATCGCACCCGGAACATGCTGTGCATGGCGGTGCCCAATAAATCCGGCGAACGCATCGCTGTCATTCAGGTTCTAAACAAGCAGCGTCCGGGCGGCTTTACCGCCAAGGACGAAACCCGCCTGATGGCGTTCAGCTCGCAAATCGCCATCATGCTGGAAAACGCCAATCTGTTTGATGAAGTGCTGACCATCAGCAATTATAACGAAAATATCCGCGCTTCCAGTTC
>DAIOWE010000170.1:0-4812 GCA_036758605.1 Pseudomonadota bacterium
ATTCAGGGCGGCGTCGCACAGGGCGTCGGTTGGGCGCTGAACGAGGAATATATTTTCGGCGCCGATGGACGCTTGCAGAATTCAGGATTTCTGGATTACCGGATTCCGGTGGCGAGTGATCTGCCGATGATTGATACGATTATTCTGGAAGTGCCCAATCCCGGTCACCCGTTTGGTGTGCGCGGCGTGGGGGAGGTGCCGATCGTGCCGCCGCTTGGCGCCATTGCCAATGCCATTGCACGGGCCACCGGTGCCCGCATGACCGATCTGCCGATGTCGCCGCCCAAAATTCTGGCGGCGATTGACGCAGGTAAGTAATTAAAAATGTCATCGCGAGCAGCTTCGCTGCGTGGCGATCCAGAGCTACACGCAAAGGGCCGTGTTTGGGACTCTGGATTGCCGCGGAGCGTTGCTCCTCGCAATGACGAATAACACTGCCATGGCGCGGATCGTTCTAAGCGATGAATTTGGCCGCCAGTTTGCTGGCGGCCAAACGCATTTTGATCTGGATGTCCGGGATGTGCGGCATCTGCTGCGCACATTGGATGGGATGTTTCCCGGCATCGGCGAACAGCTGGAGGCGGGCGCCATCGCCATCGACAATGAAATCATCCCCGACCCCTGGCTGAACCCGATCCGGCCTGACAGCGAAGTGTTCTTTCTGCCCGCGATCAAGGGCGGCTGAAGGAATAATACCAACGGCCCGATGAACAGACCTGTCATTCTGAGCGAAGCGACCAGGCTACGCCGAAGCGAAGCTTCAGCTTCGCCCAGGCGCTTCGCTCAGAATGACACAATGGGTCTGTTCATCGGGCCGTTGGAATAATCTGAGCATTAATTGCTCTATGAATCAGCATCATTTCATCGTAAAATGGCGCATGAAAAATGCCCTTCCGATTCCCGGATTTTTTGAAGATTTCTGCGCCTTTGCGCTGGTAGCATAGAACTTGTCCGATACATCAGATCACATACCGGAAAACGATCCTGAAAGTGGTTCTGGCCAGCCTCCCAAGGGCGGGGCGGGCGGTGGCGCGCACTCGCCAGGGGACGACATTCGGCCGATAGCCATCGAGCAGGAGATGCAGGCCTCCTATCTCGATTACGCCATGAGCGTGATCGTGTCACGCGCGCTGCCCGATGCGCGCGATGGGTTGAAACCGGTGCATCGCCGTATTTTGTATTCGATGAACGAAAACAAATATGACTGGAACCGCCCATACCGCAAATCCGCCCGCGTGGTCGGCGATGTAATCGGTAAATATCACCCGCATGGCGATCAGTCGATTTACGATGCACTGGTGCGCATGGTTCAGGAATTTTCCATGCGCCTGCCGTTGATTGACGGGCAGGGTAACTTTGGTTCGGTCGACGGTGATCCGCCTGCCGCAATGCGCTATACCGAAGTGCGCATGGCCAAGCCCGCCCATGCCTTGCTGGATGATCTGGACAAGGACACCATTAATTTCCGGCCCAATTATGACGGATCGGAGCGCGAACCGGTAGTGCTTCCGGCGCGCTTTCCCAATCTGCTGGTCAATGGCGCCGGTGGTATTGCGGTGGGGATGGCGACCAATATTCCACCGCACAATCTGGGTGAAGTGATTGATGGCTGTCTGGCCTATATTGAAAAGCCGGATATTACGGTCACCCAGTTGATGGAAATTATTCCCGGGCCGGATTTTCCGACCGGTGGGCTGATCCTGGGGCAGGGCGGTATTCGTTCGGCCTATCAGACCGGGCGCGGTTCTGTGGTGATGCGCGGTCGCGTGCATGTCGAACCGCTGCGCAAGGACCGCGAGGCGTTGATTGTTACTGAACTGCCCTATCAGGTGAACAAGGCCTCGCTGATTGAACGCATTGCGGAACTGGTGCGCGAAAAGCGCATCGAGGGCATTTCCGAAATGCGCGATGAGTCGGATCGTACCGGCATGCGTATCGTGATCGAGGTGCGCCACGACGCCATGGCGGATGTGGTGCTGAATCAGCTGTACCGGCACACGGCGCTACAGAACAGTTTTGGCTGCAATATGCTGGCGCTGGTAGGCGAGCGGCCGGAATTGATGAATATTCGTCAATTCATTGCCGTCTTTGTCGATTTCCGCGAAGTGGTGGTTACCCGGCGCACACGCTATGAGCTGGGGCAGGCGCGGGATCGGGCGCATGTGCTGGTTGGGCTGGCGATTGCCGTTGCCAATATTGATGAGGTGATTGCGCTTATCCGCCGTGCGCCCAGCCCCGCTATTGCGCGCGAAGGTTTGATGGCGGTGGAATGGCCTGCGGGCGATGTCGGGCCGCTGGTTATGCTGGTTGCCGATCCGCGCCACAAAGTATCCGAAGCCGGGACGTACCGGTTGAGCGAAGCGCAGGCGCGCGCCATTCTGGAATTACGTCTGGCACGATTAACGGCGCTGGGGCGTGAAGAAATCGGCGATGAATTGAAAGTGCTTGGCGGCAAAATTGAAGACTTTCTGTCTATTCTGCGCTCGCGCGAGCGGGTAATGACGATTATCCGCGAAGAACTGGTATCGATGCGCGATGAATTTGCAACCCCGCGCCGCTCCCAGATCGTGGAAGCGCCGGACGACATTGATGACGAAGATCTGATCACCAGTGAAGATATGGTGGTGACGGTCACGCACAAGGGCTATATCAAGCGGGTGCCGCTATCGACCTACCGGGCGCAGCGGCGGGGCGGCAAGGGCCGCACCGGCATGGCCACCCGCGAAGAAGATTTCGTCACCCGGCTGTTTGTGGCCAACACCCATGCGCCGGTATTGTTCTTTTCATCCAAGGGCCTTGTTTACAAGCTGAAGGTATGGCGATTGCCGCTGGCAACACCGCAGGCGCGCGGCAAGCCCATGATCAATCTGCTGCCGCTGGCGGAAGACGAAACCATTCAGACAATCATGCCGCTGCCCGTTGACGAGACAAGCTGGTTAAATCTCAATGTCATGTTTGCAACATCCAGCGGCAATGTACGGCGTAATGAGTTGGCGGATTTTGCCAGCGTCAAGGCCAATGGCAAAATAGCAATGAAGCTTGATCCGGGTGATGAAATTATCGGTGTCGCCATCTGCACCGAACAGGACGATGTGCTGCTGACCAGTTCCAACGGCAAGGCCGTGCGCTTCCCGGTGACCGAGGTGCGCCTGTTTCGTGGCCGCGATTCTGATGGCGTGCGCGGTATCCGGCTGGAAGGCGATGACAGGGTTATCTCATTGTCCATACTGGGCCATGTGGATTCAACACCGGCCGAGAACCGTTCTTATCTGCGGCAGGCTGCGGTCGTTCGCCGCTCCATAGATTCGGATGGGGCTGAGGAAGAACCAAATAGCGGCGCGGTGGCCGACGAAGAAGATGATGGTGAAGCGGGGGATATGGAAGAAGCCCAGCTAAGCACAGAACGCTACGGCGAAATGGGGGCCTTCGAGCAATTTATCCTGACGGTCAGCGAGAATGGCTATGGCAAACGCACGTCCGCCTATGAGTACCGCATATCGCGGCGCGGGGGTAAGGGCATTTGGGCCATGTCCATGTCCACACGCAATGGGCCCCTTGTGGCGGCCTTTCCGGTTACAGACGAAGACGATGTTATGCTGGTAACCGATGGCGGCCAGTTGATCCGGATGCCGGTTAATGATATTCGCATTGCCGGTCGGATGACCCAGGGGGTCACGATGTTGCGCACCGCAGAAGGCGAACGGGTGGTTGGCGTGGCGCATCTGGCGGATACCGGGGATGATACCCCCGATGGGACAGATGAAGAAGCAGATGGGAATAGTGATAGCGCTTAGTATCTATACTTGCTAAAACATCCCCTTCATAAAACGGTGAAAAAACCACAGCTTTAGATGGGCCGGGGAACAAAGAGCATGCAGCGCATTGGTGTATATCCGGGTACATTTGACCCGATCCATAACGGCCATATCGATATCATTCAACGCGGTGCGCGGCTTGTTGACAAGCTTGTCATTGCAGTGGCGATCAATGAAGATAAAGGCCCGCTTTTCACCCTGGATGAACGGGTCGTGATGATGCGCGAGGAAACCGACCGGATAATGGGCAAAGGATTAGGCAAGATCGAAATCGTGCCTTTCAAGAATCTGGTGACACAATTTGCCGCCGATGTTGGCGCATCGGTTATTATTCGTGGTCTGCGCGGGGTCGCGGATTTCGATTACGAGTTTCAGATGGCGGGCATGAATGCGCGTCTTAATGCAGAAGTAGAAACTGTGTTTCTAATGGCGGAAGCCAATAATCAGGCTATTGCTTCAAAGCTGATCCGTGAAATTGCCCGTCTGGGCGGTAATGTGGACAGCTTTACGACGCCTGCGGTTGCAGCCAAACTCTATAAACGCTTTTCGCGCACATAGCGGCGCTCACCTCAAACCAGAAAAGGAGGCCCGCCATGGCGCTGGATCCAGAAAACACACTTCATTTGGAACTGAAAGACGGTTTGGTAGTTATTGAATTGCTTCCTGATATTGCCCCTGATCATGTGTCGCAAATCAAGGCGCTGGCGCGCGAAGGGTTTTACGATGGCATTGTATTCCATCGCGTCATTGAAGGCTTCATGGCGCAAACGGGTGACCCAACGGGTACGGGCATGGGCGGTTCTGATCGGCCCAATCTGAAGGCTGAATTCAGCAAGACACCGCATGTGCGCGGCACGGCATCCATGGCGCGTTCCAGCAGCCCGAACAGCGCCAACAGCCAGTTCTTCATCTGCTTTGATGACGCGGAATTCCTGAACGGCCAATATACAGTCTGGGGCCAGGTAGTCGAAGGCATGGAGTTTGTTGACGCGATCAA
>DAIOWE010000171.1:0-4810 GCA_036758605.1 Pseudomonadota bacterium
ATTTTCTCTATCTCGGCGACACCGCGCGCCTGCCCTATGGCACCAAAAGTGCGGCCACCGTGACCGCCTATGCGTTACAGGCGTCACGGCTGCTGGTACAGCGCGGCGTCAAGATGGTGGTGATCGCGTGCAACACCGCGTCCTCTGTGGCGCTGCAACCGCTGGCCCGGAACCTTGCGCCCGTGCCGCTGATTGGTGTGGTCGAACCCGGTGCGCGCGCCGGTGTGGCTGCCACCCGCAGCGGACATATCGCGGTGATCGCCACCGAAGGCACGGTGCGCGGCGGGGCCTATCTGCGCGCCATTCATGCAGTCCGGCCGGGTCTGAAAATCAGTCAGGTCGCCTGCACCCTGTTCGTCGCGCTGGCCGAAGAAGGCTGGATAGATGGCCCCATCGTGCAGGGCGCGGCAAAGCGCTATCTCGAGCCGCTGTTCACGGGGCAGGCTGGCGCGCCCGATACGCTGGTGCTGGGCTGCACACATTTTCCGGTGCTCGCGCCCGCCCTTGCCAGATTACTGGGGCCGCAGGTGCGCCTTGTGGACAGTGCCCAAACCACGGCCGAAGCCGTCACGACAGAACTTGGCGCGCGCGGTCTTCTGCTCACCGACAAAAATCCCGGCCATGTCACTTTCATGGTCACCGACGGACCGGAGCGTTTTTCGCGCGTCGGCCCGATTTTCTTTGGCGCGCCGATTGCGTCGGATGCGGTCGAAACCATAGATCTTTAGGGTTGGGGATATTCCACCCGCGTCAGGTACAGCCCATCGGGCGGGGCCACCGGGCCGCAGGCGGTGCGGTCCCTGGCGGCCAATATCCGCGCCATATGTTCGGGGGGCCATTTTCCGTCGCCGACCTGTTTCAGGCTGCCAGTGATAGAGCGTATCTGATGGTGCAGAAAGGATCGCGCCTCGGCTTCTATCACAATGATTTCTCCCTCGCGCTTCACCTGCAACAGATCAAGCGTGCGCACCGGCGACTTCGCCTGACACTGCGCTGCGCGGAACGTGGTGAAATCATGCCGGCCAATCAGATGCTGGGCCGCCTCGTGCATGGCGCGCGCGTCCAGCGTGCGCGGCACATGCCACACATGCCCACGCCGTATCGCTGGCGGCGCGCGCCGGTTCAGTATTTCGTAGCGGTAGGCGCGCCTGATGGCGTCAAAGCGCGCGTGAAATTCCGGTGCGGCATGTTCCGCCAGCAGAATGCTGACCGGCGCGGGGCGCAAATGCGCATTCAGCGCATCGCGCAGTTCGTCCGGCGCCGTTTGCCTTGCCAGATCGCAATGCGCCACCTGGCCCAGCGCGTGCACGCCCGCATCGGTTCGCCCCGCAGCGTTCAGCGTTACCCGTTCACCGCAAAATAGAAAGATCGCCTCTTCGATTGCGCCCTGTACGGACGGTCCATTGTCCTGGCGCTGCCAGCCGGCAAAGGGCCCGCCATCATATTCGATCAGAAGTCTGTAGCGGTTAGTCAAGCTGTGTACCCGCCGGCAATGCAAAGCCGCGCAGAAAAGACGCCGCATCAGACGGCGCCTTGCCTTCACGTTGCACCTGCGAAATTTTCAAGCCGCCCTCACCACAGGCAATCGTAAACTGGTCATCCAGAACCACGCCCGCTGGCCCTGCACCGGCCACAGGCGATGCGCGCAGCACCTTGATGCGCACATCCCTGCCGTTCTGCTGCACAGTGAACCATGCGCCGGGTGCGGGTGTCAGCCCGCGTATATGACAATCCAGTTCCCGCGCCGTGCGCCGCCAGCCGATGCGCGCTTCCTCTTTGCTGATCTTGGCGGCATGGGTGACGCCGGTTTCGGGTTGCGCCCGTGCGGTGATGGAACCGGCCGCGATTTTTGCGAGCGTGTCCACCATCAGCCGCGCGCCCAACCGGCTTAAGCGGTCATGCAGCGCGCCGGATGTATCCTCCGGGCCGATGGGTTCGCGCGCCGATGCCAGCATCGGCCCGGTGTCGAGCCCCGCATCCATCTGCATAATGGTTACGCCGGTTTCCAAATCCCCCGCCATGATGGCGCGCTGTATGGGCGCGGCCCCGCGCCAGCGCGGCAGTAATGACGCATGCACATTGAAACATCCCAGCCGGGGCGCCTGCAATATCGCCTCCGGTAAAATCAGGCCATAGGCCACGACGACCGCCGCATCGAGATCAAGCGCGCGAAAGGCGTCATGTTCGGTCGCGTCTTTCAGGCGTGCGGGTGTGCGCACTTCTATCCCCTGCGACTCTGCAAACAGATGTACGGGGGATTTGGTTTCTTTCATGCCGCGCCCGCTGCCACGCGGCGGCTGGCTATAGACGGCGGCGATCTGATGCCCTGCCGCCAGCAGAGCTTGCAGACAGGGCACAGAAAATTCCGGGGTTCCCATAAAGGCCAGACGCATATAAGGAACTTTCAGTTAAGCAGGATGCCTTCACGCGCCGGCGGATTGCCGCCGGGCCTTTTGCAGCTTGCGCAAAATCGCATCGCGCTTCAGCCGCGACAGATGATCAACGAACAGCACGCCTTCCAGATGGTCCATCTCATGCTGGATACAGACGGCGAACAGCTCCTGCGCCACCTCCTCGCGCGGATTGCCATGATAATCCAGATAGCGCAGTTTGACCGAACTGGCGCGTTCCACATCATCGAAAAATTCCGGAAACGAAAGACAGCCCTCTGAAAAAACCGACAGTTCCCCGGAATACCAGGTGATTTCCGGGTTGATGAAATGGCGCGGCTGCGGGGCTTCGCCTTCGCGGGCCAGATCCATGACGATAATGCGTTTTGGCACATTGACCTGAATGGCGGCCAGCCCGATGCCGGGCGCGGCATACATGGTTTCCAGCATGTCATCCATCAGCGCGCGCACCCCGTCATCCACCGTATCTACGGGTTTCGAGACCATTTTCAGGCGCGCATCTGGGGCGATCAATATGGGTAATATGGCCATGACAGGCATGACATATGGTTTTCACAGCGGATCGTCAAGCGTACCCCCCATGCTATAGTATGGCATTGCAGAATCACTGGGGAATGGCGCGTGGAAAGCATGGTCTGGATCGTGGGGCTGCTGATGCTGGCAGGCATCGGCTTTATCGTGTTCCGGTTGGCCCGCCCCGGCCAGGCGGCACCCGATCCACAATTGGCGGCCACCCTTGCAGCCCTGAGCATGACACAGGCCGAACTGGCGGGGCAGATAAAGCAGATCTCGGCTGACAGCACAGTGGGGCAGGCCGCCCTGACCAGGGCGCTGAATGAACGCCTCGATGCGCTGGGTACAAACATGCTGGAAAGCCAGAACAGTTCGCAGGCGACCCTTGCCAGGGCCCTGAACGAGCGGTTGGACGCCATGGGCAAGCGGGTGGGCGACAGCCTCATCGAGACCACTGAAAAAACCACCCAGACCATGACCGATCTGCAAAAACGTCTGGCGGTGATTGACGAGGCGCAACGCAACCTGACCGAACTCAGCGGGCAGGTCGTGTCGTTGCAGGATATATTGTCCAACAAACAGGCGCGTGGCGCCTTTGGCGAAGTGCAGCTTGGCGACATGGTGCGTGATATGCTGCCGCCATCGGCCTATCAGTTGCAGGCGCAACTCAGCAACGGCAGGCGCGCCGACTGTCTGATCAATCTGCCAAACCCGCCGGGTTCCATCGCCGTGGATTCCAAATTTCCGCTGGAGGCCTATCGTGCGCTGCGCGAGGCGCGCGATGATGCCGCGCGCGCACTGGCGGCGCGCGCCTTCGTTACGGACGTGCGCAAGCATGTGGATGATATTTCCGCGCGCTATATTGTGCCGGGTGAAACGGCGGAAATGGCGATTATGTTTTTACCGTCCGAGGCGGTCTATGCGGAACTGCATGCAAATTTTCCGCAGGTCGTTGAATATGGTCACAAGGGGCGCGTGTTCATTGTGTCGCCTTCCACCATGTGGGCGACGCTGCATACCATGCGCGCCATTCTGAAAGATGTGCGCATGCGCGAACAGGCGGGCGTCATTCAGAAGGAAGTGATGGAACTGTTCGAAGATGTGAGCCGCCTGCGCACACGCACCACAAATTTGCGCAAGCATTTCGGCAATGTGGAAAGCGATGTGCGTGAAATCGAAATTTCCGCCGACAAGATTATCCGCCGCGCCGACCGCATCAAAGAGGTGCAGATCAGCGACGACGGCGCAGCGGCGGAAGAACGGCCCATCGGCCCTGTGACGGCGCGCACATTGCCGCCAAATTAACCAGTTTCCTTAAAAAAACAGTTACCCGGCTGTGATATTCGTCTCTGTCACGGGGGCATGTATCCCCTATCTGTTTCATATGAATATGCGAAAGCCCGGGGAGGTGGTGATGGACGGAATGCGGCATAGCGCCCAGAGTCATTCTATGGGCGTCTGGGGGATTGCAGGTTTTTTTGTGGCGATGCTGGTGGTGGTGTCGCTGTTTAGCTGAGGCTTGAGCATTTTTTGATCTGATTGAAGCGCATCATACACCCTCATTGTCATTGCCCGGTTTAGCCGGGCAACCCACACCCCAAAAACCCAGGCCATTGTATGTGGCATGGATTACCCGGGCAAGCCGGGTAATGACAGTGTGGGGTTAAAGGCGCTTCAGCCCGTTCACAAAATACCCTAAAAATCCCGCCGGTCGCGCATCGCGGCGGCCAGGGTGCCATCATCCAGATAATCCAGCTCGCCGCCGACCGGCACGCCATGCGCCAGGCCCGATACGCGCAGGCCGCGATTGGCCAGCCGGTCATTCAGATAATGCAGGGTTGTTTGCCCATCGACGGTGGCGTTCAGCGCCAGCACCACTTCGCCGA
>DAIOWE010000172.1:0-4804 GCA_036758605.1 Pseudomonadota bacterium
CCTTGCCAAGGTTAGGGTCGTGAGTTCGAATCTCATCGCCCGCTCCAGATTTTTCAAATGATTTCAATGTGTTCAGAGCGCCCCTTCGGGGCCGTTTCTGCTGGCGTGGCTTGCCTGATTTTATCGGGGAAGCGCGGGGGAGGCAGGGTTAAGCTGGCGTTCGAACGTCTGCGCAATCCGTGTTCCCGGATGAAGTTGCGATGTGGTCCCAGAACGCGCCTGCGTTGGCCGTCCATCTTGCCGGGCGCCGTTCAGTCAGGCCAGTATTATGGGGGATAGCAGCAGACTTGCGGAAAGCGAATCTCCCATCTGTAACATAGATGTTCCTGATGTGCCGGCACTGTCCGTACCGGAATGGCTAAGCGAGGTAAGCCAGATATCATGCTGATTGGCCTTATATTCCAGCCTGACATATTCATTTCCCTGTATCTGGTTCAGCATTAACGCCAGTCTTTCTTCCGGCCATTCATACTGGATTTCCGGCCGCAGATGCCGCAGGAGAATGTCCACATCCTGTCCACCACCGAACCGCAAACCCGCCGCAAAATCGCTTGTGGTTGGATGCAGGGCGTCATCGGAGGGTTTCGCGTCCATATCAACAGGCATTAAATTGCCGCGCAGGATGCTTTCGCCGCGCCAATCCGGGTGCAGCCTTAGGCCCGTACGCGCCGCCAATGGTCTGGCGCCAATATTGGTAACGGTCAGATCGATCCGCAATCCTTTGGCGTCCAGCGCCAGACGCTGCAAAAGCTGATAGCTGGATTGCAGCGCTTCATTCTCGCCTGCGTCTTTGTGTAACGTAAGCGTGGCGCGGATATTTGACGCATCCTGCACAATCCATTCCGCCAGCCCGTCTTCAGGGCCGGCGGCAGGCGCAACTGGAATACAAGACATCTGATCTGCATTACGCTCCGCTATATCTTCCGCGCGTGCCGGGCGTAACAGGTCAAACGCTTTTCTGGCGGGCGAAATCCAGCGCAATGCCGAAATAGCGCCGCCGCAATCGGGTAAAATTTCGACAGACAATCTGCCATCCGTGAGGGATATTTTACGCATTCTTTCCGCGCCCCGCGCTCATGCTGTCCAACCATTATAGCGCATGCAGTGCGTACAGGCATAGCCCGGAAATAATCAGGCGTAGAGATGGGTGCGATTGCGCGCAAGGGCCTTGCGCAAAGCGGCGGCGAATTCCTTGCGTTCTTCCGCTGTCAGGAAATTTCCGAATACCAGATATTTTCCGTGCGAGCGCACCGCAAGCAGAGGGGCGCTTGGCGTTGCGGCGATCAGTTCGACCTGCGCCCAATAGGCCTGCAGGTTCCAGCTAAGAATACGTCCATCGGGAAGAAAACGCCGGATCAGAAGGCAGGCGTCATCAAGCTGTACGGTTTCATAAATCCGCCCGCTGCGGAAATTTATCCGGAACGCGAGATAGATCAGCACCACATCAAGACCGAAAAACCCCAGCACTGGCCACGCGCCCATCAGATAAAAAGAAAGACCCGCAACAAAACTGAACACCGTGAGGCACGTCATCAAAGTCATGAAGGCACGCGGCCCCAGGGAGCGATGCGGATACAGCACGGCGTCAAAATGCAATCCGCCTGCCGTGCGCCCGGCGGCGCTGTCAGCGGAAATTTCCGGTGTGATCCCGGACGTGATGTTCGTATGCGCGTTCATTTCTCCAGACTAGGCGAGACGGGCATACCGCGAAAGTAAAAAATGCGTTAAGCATAGTGTATGGTTAACGCACACATGACGCCCACACACATGACGCCTAAGGAAATTTCGCAGTTTTTCACGCGCCTGCGCGCGCGCGATCCTGAACCCAAAAGCGAGCTGGAATATCTGAACCCCTATACACTTCTGGTCGCGGTCGTATTATCCGCACAGGCCACGGACAAGGGCGTGAACAAGGCGACAGGGCCATTATTCGCCGCCGCTGACACGCCGGAAAAAATGCTGCAACTGGGCGAAGATCGCGTACGCGATTATGTAAAAAGCATTGGTTTGTACCGTACCAAAGCAAAAAATATTATCGCCCTGTCAGAATTACTGGTGCGTGACCATGGCGGCAAGGTGCCGCGTTCGCGCACGGCGCTGGAAACCCTGCCGGGTGTGGGGCGCAAAACCGCCAATGTGGTTTTGAATGTGGCGTTTGGCGAGCCCACCATGGCGGTCGATACGCATATTTTCCGGATCGGCAACCGTACCGGTCTTGCTCCTGGAAAAAACCCGCGCGAAGTCGAAGACGGGCTGGTGGCGAATATCCCGAAACGCTTCATGCGCCATGCGCATCACTGGCTGATTCTGCATGGGCGCTATGTATGCAAGGCCCGCAAGCCCGACTGCCCCCATTGCGTGGTGCGCGATGTGTGTCATTACGGCGATAAAACCGTCACCTGACAGAAACGGTTTTTAGCCGGGCGTGGCGGCGTTGCGGGTCAGGATCGCCCCGATGCATAGCCCCGGATCGGGATCCTTGCCGCCATCACGCGCGCCGGTTTCGGCATGGGATACCCGTCCGGTCCCCCCCGCCTCGGCATAGATGAACAGGAACAGCACACAGTCCCCATGTGCATATTGCCAAACCTCGGCAAAGGGTTCCTTGCGGCTGAGATCCGGTTTGCCCAGCAGCCGTTCTACCGATGGGGCGTCCAGGCCAACCAGATCATTCGTCGTATAGCTCCCCTTGCCGCCTGTGCGGGGCGCTTTATCAGGGGGTGGCAGCGCGGCGAGGGCCTGCGGGATTTCAGAGGTGACTTTGCCCTGTGGCGCTTTAGCCGGTTGTTCTTTTATTTCGGGTGTCTGTGTCTGGCGATAGGTGGCTTTCGGAATGCCGACATATGCAGCGGTCGGTCGCGATGGTTTTGGCCGGGGCAGGTCATTTGCAGTTGTGCGGATGGCTGTTGCCGGCGCCTGCGCTCTCGTGGGTTTAGCGGCGGTGTCCGCCTGTGTTGCGATAGACTGCGGGCTTGTTTTAGAGGCCTTATCGTCCTTGTCCCAGCGCAGCCAGTCTGGCTGCTTCAGCCTGGAAAAATCCAGCTTCTTCAGGTCCAGCCGTCCATCATTGGCGCACGCGCTCAGCGTTATGCCGAGCATGCATGTCAGCAACAGCGTTCTGATTGTTGGAATATTTTCCCGCCGAATCATTAGCCCCAAACCTGACTGTTAATGATGCTGTTATGCGCTGATTGACCGTCTTTTATCAACTGGTATCAACCGGGATTGTGCGCTGCCAGACCGCTTGCATGCCTGTCACATGGCTCTATACTGCGGCGCAACAATAAGGAGCAGCATCTATGTCCCAACCCGCAAGTCTCGATGTGACCGGCATTGGCAATGCCATCGTTGATATTATTGCCCAAAGCGATGACGCCTTCCTGGTCCGCAACGCTATTACCAAAGGCGGCATGACATTGATCGACGCGGCTGCCGCAACAACGCTGTACGGCGCGATGGGGCCCGGCATCGAAACTTCGGGCGGGTCCGCCGCCAATACAATCGCAGGGGTCGCAGCCCTTGGCGGGAAGGCGGCCTTTATCGGCAAGGTGCAGCAGGATCAGTTGGGCGAAGTATTTGCCCATGATCTGCGCACCCTGGGGGTGCAGTATGACACCCCCGCCAGCATCAGCGAAAGTCCGACAGGGCGGTGTCTCATACTGGTGACGCCGGATGCGCAGCGTTCGATGAGCACGTTTCTGGGGGCGGGGCAGGAATTGCATCCGCGCGATGTCGATCCCGCCACTATTGAATCAGCGCAGATCACCTATCTGGAAGGCTATTTGTGGGATCCGCCCCATGCCAAGGAAGCGTTTCGCAAGGCGATGGACATTGCGCACCAGGCAGGCCGTCAAGTGGCCATGAGCCTGTCGGACGCCTTTTGCGTGGAACGGTATCGCGATGAGTTTCAGCATCTGGCGGCGGGCAATATTGATATTCTGTTCGCCAATGAAGCCGAGATTATGTCGCTGTATCAGACCAGAACTTTTGATGATGCATTACAGGCAGTGCGCGGCAAATGCGCCATTGCGGCGCTGACCCGTTCGGAAAAGGGTTGCGTGATTGTGGCGGGCGATGAGGTGCATGTGATCGAAGCGGTAAAACCCGCACAGTTGATCGACACGACGGGTGCAGGCGATCTGTTCGCAGCAGGATTTATGTTTGGCCTCACCCATGGGCGCGATCTGGCTGTGAGTGCGCGCATCGGGGCCCTTGCGGCGTCCGAGGTGATTGCGCATCTGGGTCCGCGCCCGCAAGGCGATCTGAAGGCGCTGCTGAAAAAATCTGGGCTATAGGCTGGCCAGATATTCCCTCAGGCCTTCCTCCAGGCTGATGCGCGGGGTGATGCCCAGAATTTCCTGCAAACGCGGGGCGGCGCCGATACTCATTTTGATGTCGCCGGTACGCGCTGGCTCCCAGCCAATCTGCGGCGCGGCATTGCCGCAGATATGCGAGATCACCTCGGCCAGCTGCTGCACCGTTGTTCCTTTTCCGGTGGCGATGTTCATGACTTCGGCCCCCTGCCAGGGCTGCGCCATGGCGCGCTGTAAAATCTGCACAACATCGCGCACGTAAATGAAATCCCGGGTCTGCTGGCCATCGCCAAAAATCCTGATGCCTTGTCCCTTGCGTAGCCGGTCGGCAAAAATCGACACCACGCCCGCATAGGGATTATCGGGATGCTGGCGCGGCCCATACACATTGAAAAACCGGAAGCCGCGTGTGGGAATCTTATGAACCTCCCAGGCCACATAGCCATGCTGTTCACAGCCCAGCTTGTCCGCGCCATAGGCGGTCAGCGGCA
>DAIOWE010000173.1:0-4794 GCA_036758605.1 Pseudomonadota bacterium
GGGAAAGCAGCCATTCGCGGGCCTGGCGCTGGGCTTCGGCGATCTGCGCCGGGGCCATTTCCTGCGCCAGTTCTGCACGCCAGCCCAATGCCTCACGCTGGCCTTTGACGGCCGCGACATTGAACCATTTATGCGCCGCGACCAGATCGTACGGCACCCCCTTGCCGGTCGAATAGGCGATGGCGAGCTGAAGGCATGCCGCGCCGTCTGCTGGTTCGTGTGATTCCTGATAAACGCTCTGTGCCTGACCCATTGCCGGATACTCCATTTCCCTGTTTGACCTACTGTCATTGGGTCAGGCGTTTCGTCGCCTTTAGTCCCAACATGATCAAAGTTTCAGCCCGGCAATCCTAAGATGGAGTAAACATGGCGCAGGCGTATGGTTAAAAAAGAAAATTCTCCTGATTGTGCGCATTACGTCACACAGGGAATTTTGGCGCAGAAATATGGGGTTTTTTGCAGTGCACCGGTCATATTGCTTCTACAAAAACATGAATGGCGCAAAAAAAATTCAAAAAAAATGCGGTAAACAGAAAATATTTTAACTGCAAAATGGGGGTTGCGATTCATTCGCCATGATCCGCGCGCGATCCAACTTACCCACAGCCTCATTCGATTGTGGCGCGTAGCGCCGCAGCCTCATTCCAGTACGGTGCGCAGCGCGGCGCGCACCGCATCCAGCGCCGCATCGGCTTTCGCCCCATCCGGTCCGCCCGCCTGGGCCATGTCTGCGCGGCCCCCGCCGCCTGCGCCGCCCATGGCGGTTGCGCCTGCGCGCACCAGATCAACGGCGCTGATCCGCGCGGTCAGATCATCGCTGACGCCGATCGCCAGCGCGCCCTTGCCATCATTCACCGCCAGAAACGCCACCACGCCGGAACCCAGCGTTTTCTTGCCCGCATCGACCAGGCCGCGCAATTCCTTGGGATTGACGCCCTCGATAATGCGGGCCATCAGTTTGACACCTGCAATTTCTTCCGGGGCTGCGGCGTCCACACCGTGCGACCCGGCAGAAGGCCCCGCTACAGCCAGTTTTTTGCGCAGATCAGCAATTTCGCGCTCCTGCTTCTTGCGTTCATCCATCAGGGCGGCGACGCGGGCCGGTAATTCTTCCGGGCTGGCGCGCAGGGCGTGCGCCGCTTCCTGCATCAACCGGTCGCGCGCCGAAAAATATTCTAATGCCGCCTGTCCGCTCAGCGCCTCAATGCGCCGCACGCCCGCCGCCACCGCGGATTCGCCAATAATATGGATCAGGGCAATATCGCCGGTGCGCGCGACATGGGTGCCGCCGCATAGTTCTACTGAAAATGGCTGTAACCCCGTATGATCCGGTGACGGAGCAGTTCCCATGGTCAGCACCCGCACCTCATCGCCGTATTTTTCCCCAAACAGCGCCATGGCGCCATGCGCCACGGCTTCATCGGGCGCCATCAGGCGGGTTGAGACAGCGTTGTTCTGGCGCACGATTGAATTGACCAGATATTCCGTCTCCGCAATCTCGGCGCCGGTCATCGCCTTGGGGTGGGAAAAATCGAACCGCAACCGCTCTGCGCCCACCTGCGAACCCTTTTGGGTGACATGTTTGCCCAGCACCTGACGCAATGCCGCGTGCAAAAGGTGCGTGGCCGAATGATTGGCGCGGATCGCCGCGCGGCGCGCCGGATCCACCCGCGCCTCCACGCTGTCGCCCAGACGCAGAACGCCGCCACGCACAGAACCAATATGCACATGCAGATCGCCAAGCTGTTTTTTGGTGTCGCGCACCATCACCCGCGCGCCATTGGCGGCGATCAGCATGCCGGTATCGCCCATCTGCCCGCCGGATTCAGCGTAGAACGGCGTCTGGTTCAGCAGCACCTGCACTTCGGTCCCTTCGCCCGCCTCGCTGACTTCGCGCCCATCGGTGACGATGGCCATCACCAGCCCCTCGCCCTCCTCGCTTTCATAACCCAGAAACTCCGTGCCGCCCGTGCGTTCACGCACGCCGAACCATACGGTTTCCGCCGCCGCTTCGCCGGAGCCGGCCCAGGCGGCGCGCGCCTCGGCCTTCTGGTGCGCCATGGCGGCATCAAAACCGGCATGATCCACGGTAATATTGCGACTGCGCAGCGCGTCTTCGGTCAGATCAAGCGGAAAGCCGAACGTGTCGTACAATTTGAACGCCACGTCGCCGGAAAGCACCGCGCCCGCCGGAAGATTTGCAGCCTCGTCTTCCAGCAGTTTCAGGCCGCGTTCCAGGGTGCGGCGGAAGCGTTCTTCTTCCAGCTTCAGGGTTTCCTCGATCAGCGGCTTTGCGGGCGGCAATTCCTGATAATGCGCGCCCATCTGGCGCACCAGCGCAGGGATGATGCGCCACAGCACCGGGTCTTTGGCCCCCAGCATTTCGGCGTGGCGCATGGCGCGGCGCATGATCCGGCGCAGCACATAGCCGCGCCCTTCATTGGATGGCAGCACGCCATCGGCGATCAGAAACCCGGCAGATCGTAAATGATCGGCAATGACGCGATAGCTTGCCGCCATTGGCCCGTCGGGATCGCCGCCTATGGCGTCTGCTGCGGCCTCGATCAGCGCACGCAGCACATCGGTGCTGAATACGTCCTGCTTGCCCTGCAGCACCGCGCCAATGCGTTCCAGGCCCATGCCGGTGTCGATGGACGGTTTGGGCAGGGCGATACGGTCGCCGGGTCCGCGCTGGTCATATTGCATGAAGACCAGATTCCAGATTTCCACAAAGCGGTCGCCGTCCTGGTCCGCCGATCCGGGGGGGCCGCCCGGGACTTTATCGCCATGATCAAAGAAAATCTCCGAACAGGGGCCGCAGGGGCCGGTATCGCCCATCGACCAGAAATTATCCGAGGTGCCGATACGAATAATGCGGTCATCGGGCAGCCCGGCGATCTTGCGCCACAGACCATGCGCCTCATCATCATCGGCATAGACTGTTACGCTCAGCCGCTCTGCTGGCAGGCCAAATTCCCGGGTGATCAGCCGCCAGGCCAGTTCGATGGCGTTTTCCTTGAAATAATCACCAAAGGAAAAATTTCCGAGCATTTCGAAAAATGTCAGATGCCGCGCCGTATAGCCCACATTATCCAGATCATTATGCTTGCCGCCCGCGCGCACGCATTTCTGCGACGAGGCGGCACGCACATAGGGGCGGGTTTCCTGCCCGGTAAAGACATTTTTGAACTGCACCATGCCCGCATTGGTGAACATCAAAGTCGGATCGTTGCGCGGCACCAGCGGCGAGGACGGCACGATTGTATGGCCGTTACCTGCAAAAAAATCCAGAAATGTCGCGCGAATCTCGTTCAGACTCGTCACGGGCGGCTTGGCCATGGAAATATCCCAACCGAAAATGTTTAGAAACAATCGTCTGGCTTGGTTTTAACGGCCCCCCGCACGCATGTCTAGGCTCGCATCCGGGCTTGCTCTCTTTGTCCGCATATGCGGAAATGTGTCAAACCAACAGAACAGACAGGGGAAATACAGATGGCTGGAAGATATCAGGGACGCGTGGCGGTCATAACCGGCGGGGCTAGCGGCATCGGGGCTGCGACCGTGCGCAAATTCGTGGGCGAGGGCGCGAAAGTGGTCATCGCCGACATGCAGGAGGAAATGGGCAAAAAGCTGGCCGCCGAGCTGGGCGCGTCCGTGCATTTTCAGCGCACCGACGTCACCCATGAAGATCAGGTCAAGGCGGCGGTCGACAGCGCGGTCGCCAAATTCGGGCGGCTGGACTGTATTTTCAACAATGCGGGCTTTGGCGGCGCCGCGGGGCCGGTGGAAACCATTTCGGTTCAGGATTACGACATCACCATGGACGTGCTGGTAAAGGGTGTGTTTCTGGGCATCAAGCATGCCGCGCCGATTCTGAAGGCGCAAGGTTCGGGCACGATCGTCAACACCGCCAGTATTGCGGCGTTTTATTCCGGCATCGGCCCGGTGCTGTATAACGCGGCCAAGGCGGCGGTGCTGCAAATGACCAAGAGCATGGCGCTGGAGTTCGGCTATTACGGCGTGCGGGTCAATTGCGTATGTCCCGGCGTCATCGCCACGCCGCTGGCGGCGGGCCGGGCCGGAGCCTCGGCGGAAGTCATCGACAAGATGCGCGATGCGATTGGCGGCGAAGAAGTGCTGCGCCGCATCGGCAACCCTGAAGAAATCGCCGATGCGGTGTTCTGGCTGGCCAGCGATGAATCCAGCTATGTCAATGGCCACGCGCTGGTGGTTGATGGCGGGCGCACGGCGGGCCTGCCCTATCAGAAGCAAACCGACTGGCTGAAAAAACCCCGCGAATTGCGCCTGTACCGGCCAGAGGGGCGGTAATTATCGCACAGCACCGCACCGCTGCGGCCGTTGCGCCAGCGCTGGCGCGGCGGCCCGGTCCGTGGCATATACAGTTGCACACACAATCCCAATTTACGGAAAGTATAAACAGATGAACTTCCAAGACCTGCAAGTGCAAATCGAAGCCGCATGGGAAGCCCGCGATTCCATCAATGCCCAAACCACGGGCGCACCCCGCGATGCGGTGAATAATGCGCTGGGCCTGCTGGATACCGGAAAGGCGCGGGTTGCGGAAAAGCACGGCAAGGACTGGATCGTGCATCAGTGGCTGAAAAAGGCGGTGCTGCTATCGTTCCGGCTGAATGATATGAACCTGATTGCCGGTGGTCCGGGCAAGGACACGGTCTGGTGGGACAAGGTGCCATCGAAATTCGAAGGCTGGGGGGCGGACCAGTTCAGCACGGCCGGATTTCGCGCCGTGCCAAACTGCATTGTGCGCCGCTC
>DAIOWE010000174.1:0-4785 GCA_036758605.1 Pseudomonadota bacterium
TGATTCCGGGCGCGGGCTGATCTTGAGGATCCCGGCGTCCAGATGCTTTTCAATGTCTGCGTCACATAATTTCATCGCTTGCCGCCCGAATCTGAATTTCCGGTTCAGTCTTGCCACACCGGCTGTGACAGGCGCAAGCGCGGCGAGAGGCCCCGCGCATCCATCATGCCGACTAAGCCGGATGCAGCTTACTTGACGCGCGGACCTGTTAATCAATATGGTATCAAAGGTAACTAAATCATGTTCTTTGTTTGTTCTTTACAAGGACAGATTATTGATTTAGGGTGTCTGGCGATTTCTTTTATGAATGTGAGTTTCCATTGCAGTTACCCCATCCGAGCTGGCTGCCCGTTTCACCCCGCATCGCCGCCATTGCTGCGGGGGGTACGCTGATTGGCCTGTTGTATTTTTTCTTTGGCGGCGCTGGCCCTGGCGGTCCTGGCGCCCCCCCCGGCGGCCCGCCGCCCCCTGCCGTACTGGTGGGTCATGCGCAAACCGGCCCGGTCAGCCATGAAATCAGCGCCGTTGGCAGTCTGCGATCCAATGAATCGGTGGTGATCCAGCCGGAAATTACCGGCCGGGTATCAGAAATTTCCTTTAACGAAGGCGAGGCGGTACTCAAAGGCGCAACCCTGATTCGGCTTGATGACAGTGTGCATCGCGCGGAATTGCAGCAGGCGGAGGCGCAACTGGCCCTGAGCAAAGCGAATTTCGAGCGCGCCAGCGATCTGTTCAAGCGCGGCAATGCGGCAGCGCGCACCCGTGACGAAACACTGGCGCAAATGCGGGTCGCCGAGGCGAATGTGGCGCTAGGCCGTGCGCTGCTGGAAAAAACCAATATTACCGCACCGTTTGATGGCATCCTTGGCCTGCGGCAGCTTAGCCCCGGCGACTATGTCAAACCCGGCGACAAGGTGGTCAATATTGAAGATATCGATCCGGTCAAGGTCGATTTCCGCATCCCGGAAATACATGCGGCGGTTTTGAAAGTGGGTCAGGAAATCGTGGTCATGCTTGATCCGCTGCCCGGAAAGAGTTTTAGGGGATCGGTATATGCGATTGATCCTCTGATCGATCCCAATGGACGGGCCGTGGCGTTGCGCGCGACGGTGGAAAACCAGCAAGGCGAGTTGCGCCCCGGCATGTTCGCGCGGGTTAATCTGGTGTTGGATCGGCGCGAGGATGCCATCTTGCTGCCCGAAACGGCGGTGTTTCCCCTTGGGCAAAAGCGCTTTGTGTTCAAGGTGGTGGAGGGCAAGGCGGTGCGCACCGAGGTCAATACCGGATTGCGCCGCGAGGGCAAGGTCGAAATCATTTCCGGCGTTTCGCTTGAGGACGCTATTGTGCTGGAAGGCCAACAAAAATTACAGGATGGCCGTCCGCTGACTCCGGTCAGCGCAGACAAGCCCACTTCATAAAGGAAAACGCGCATGGGCGGCAATTCTTTACCGGAACTTTGCATTCGCAGACCGGTGCTTGCCGTTGTCATGAGCCTGCTTCTTGTGCTGCTCGGCCTGATTTCCTTCGACCGGCTGTCGGTGCGTGAATATCCCAATATCGATCCGCCGGTGATTCTGGTGGCCACCACCTATGTAGGCGCCAGCGCCGAAGTGATGGAAAGCCAGGTCACGCGCGTGCTGGAGGAATCGCTTGCCGGCATTGAGGGGATCGATTTTATCCGCTCCATCTCGCGCCAGGAGTTTAGCCAGATCTCCATCATTTTCGATATTACTCGCGATACGGAAGCAGGAGCCAATGATGTGCGCGACCGGGTGGGGCGCGTGCGCGACAAACTGCCGCGAGAGATCGAGGAACCGCTGGTGCAGCGGCTGGAGGCAGACGCCGAACCGATCATGTATATGTCTTTTTCCAGTGACCGCCACACGCCGCTGGAAATAACCGATTTCGCAGACCGTTTCGCCAAGGACAGGCTGCAATCGCTGCCCGGCGTCGCCGAGGCGCGGCTGTTTGGCGCGCGGCGTTACTCCATGCGCATCTGGCTCGACCCTGCCCGTCTCGCCGCCTACAATCTGACAGCGCAAGATGTCGAGAACTCGCTGCGCACCCAGAATATTGAAGTGCCGGCCGGGCGCATTGAAAGCGATCAGGTCGAATTCAGCGTTCTGTCAGAAACCGACATGAAGGAACCTGCGGAATTTGAGCAGATTGTCCTGAAGCAGGTAGATGGCTATCCCGTGCGCCTGCGCGATGTCGCGCGGGTTGAGCTTGGCCCCGATGACGAGCGCATCATTGTGCGCTTTAACGGGCGCGAGTCGGTAGGCCTGGGTATTGTCAAGCAGTCGACAGGAAACCCGCTGGAAATTTCCAGAGCCATAAGGGCGGAAATTCCCAAGATCGAAGCGCTGTTGCCCGAGGGCATGCGATTGCAGATCGGCTTTGACGGCTCGATCTTTATCGAGCGCTCCATCGAGGCGGTGTATTGGACCATTCTGGAATCGGTTCTGCTGGTTGGCCTGGTGGTGCTGCTGTTTTTGCGCACGCCGCGGGCGACCTTCATACCGCTGGTCACCATTCCAGCCTCGCTGATCGCTGCATTTGCGCTGATGGCGGCGGCGGGCTTTACTGTCAACACGCTTACGCTGCTGGCCATGGTGCTGGCGGTTGGGCTGGTGGTCGACGACGCCATTGTCATGCTGGAAAATATTTTCCGCCATATCGAAGAGGGCGTGCCGCCCATGCAGGCGGCAATTCAGGGCAGCCGGGAAATTGGTTTCGCCATCATCGCCATGACCATCACGCTGGCGACCGTCTATGCGCCGATTGGTTTTTTAACCGGGCGCAGCGGGCGGCTGTTCATCGAATTCGCCTGGACGCTGGCGGGCACCGTTCTGATATCCGGTTTCGTGGCGCTGACGCTGACGCCGATGCTGTGCTCGCGCCTGCTCCGGCATGAAGAAAAACATGGCGTGATTTATACTGGCATTGAGAATGCCATTATTAACGCGACCGAAGCTTACAAAAATATCCTGGCTCGGATTTTATCGCGCCGTTTGATGGTGCTGGGCGTTGCGGCGGGCTTCATAGTCATTGGCGCCGGGCTTTTCTTCTCACTGAAAAATGAGCTTACCCCGGTTGAGGATCGCAGCGGCGCGGTTGGCATATTTATCGGCCCGGAGGGCGCCACCATCGACTATATGGATAAATACGCAGCAGCCACCGAAGAAATCTACGCTTCCACACCGGAAGTAAACAGCTACTTTCTGGTGGTTGGCAATCCGATCATCAATAACGGGGTGACTTTCATCAATCTCAAGGACTGGAATGACCGCGAGCGCAGCCAAATGGCGATCGTGCAGGAAATGGCGGGACGGCTTGGCCGGCTGCCCGGGGTGATGGCGTTTCCAATGAACCGGCCCTCATTGGGGCAGCACCCCCAGGCACGCCCGATCTGGATCGTGTTGCTATCCACCGCCAGCTATCCGGAAATTGAACGCATGACGCAGGCCGTGCTGAACGAGGCGCGCAAATATCCTGGTTTTGTCAATCTCGACACCAATCTGAAACTCAATAAACCGGAACTGAAAGTCACGCTTAACCGCGACAAGGTGCAGGATGCCGGCCTCGAAGTGGCGACCGTTGGGCGCACAATGGAAACCATGCTGGGCGGACGCAAGGTCACCCGTTTCAAACGCGAAGGCAAGCAATATGACGTAGTGGTCCAGATGGCGGATGTGGACCGCAGCAATCCGGACGATCTGTCGAAAATTTATGTGCGCGGCAGTCGCGGTGAAATGGTGCAGCTTTCAAACCTGGTTGACATGGAGGAATCGGTCGCGCCGCGCGAACTGGTGCGTTTCAATCAGATGCGCGGCGCGGAAATCAACGCTTCGCTGGCGCCGGGATATACGCTGGGCGAATCGCTGGACTATCTGGAAAAGGCCGCCCGCGAAATTATCCCCTCCAACGTGCAGATCGATTTCATGAGCCTGTCGCGCGAATACAAGTCGGCGTCTGGAGAGATTTATTTCATATTCCTGCTGGCCCTGGTTTTCATTTATCTGGTTCTTTCCGCGCAGTTTGAAAGCTTCGTCGATCCGCTGGTCATTATGCTGACCGTGCCGCTGTCGATGACCGGCGCGCTGCTAGCGCTGAAACTGGCTGGCGGCACGTTGAATATTTATAGTCAGATCGGGCTGGTAACACTGGTCGGCCTGATTACCAAGCACGGCATTCTGATCGTCGATTTCTCAAACAAATTGCGCGCCGAAGGAAGAACAATCCGCGACGCGGTGATTGAAGCGGCTTCGTTGCGCCTGCGGCCCATATTGATGACGTCGGGCGCCATGATTATGGGGGCTGTGCCGCTGTGCCTGTCAAGCGGCGCCGGCGCGGAAAGCCGCCAGGAAATCGGCTGGGTGATTGTCGGCGGCATCAGCCTGGGCACGGTGCTGACCCTGTTTATTCTGCCGACCGTCTATACGCTGATCGCCCGCTTTCGCACGATCACGCCTATGCCAGTGATTCCGGTGCAAACGCTTCCAGCGGAATAGACATCGCGTCGCCAGTGACCTGCGCCCGAACTTTCATCCATAAGGCCCCGTAATCGCGACCGCCGTAGAAAATGACCCTGCCCCGCAACTTAATCCATTATGAAGTTAAGTCTGGCAGAGCACATAGGCAGCATCGATAGCGGTGGCCTCAGGTCGCGCTTGTTTTGCTTTTGATATAGTGGCGGAGGGGATGAGATTCGAACTCACGATACGACTTGACATCGTATAACGGTTTAGCAAACCGCCGCCTTCAGCCACTCGGCCACCCCTCCAT
>DAIOWE010000175.1:0-4779 GCA_036758605.1 Pseudomonadota bacterium
CAAAAATCACCATGATCGACGGGCGGATGAAAATACTGTCGGCCAGGCCAAGCGGATCAGGGTTGGGGCTGGGCAATTTTTCCATCAGCCGCACCATGTCATATCCCATATACCCGAACAGGCCGGTCGCCATGGGCGGCAGGCTGGCAGGCAGATCAACGCGCATCTCGCGCACCAGCCTGCGCAGTGATTCCAGCGCGCCTTCCGCGCATGGCTCCCACGCATTTTGATCCGTGCGCGCCTTGCGGTTGATTTCGGCGCGCTCACCATAACAGCGCCAGATCAGGTCTGGCTTCATGCCAATGAACGAATAGCGTCCGCGCGTCGCGCCACCTTCAACCGACTCGAACAGAAAACTGTATGGCTGACCATGGGCAAGCTTCAACATCACCGATACGGGCGTATCCAGATCGGCAACCAGATTGGTCCACACCACCTGTGGCGCACCGGCGTCATAGGTTTTGGCAAAAGCAGTAAAATCGGGATCAAGCTGCATCATTATTGCTCTTCAAACAGGCTGTTCAGCCGGTCCTGGTTTATTTCCACGTCATATCGCCGTTCCAGCACTGACTGATATTGCGCCAGCACATCCTCGGCGAAGTTCCTGGATAAATCCCGGCCCATATTTGCGACAGCGTCACTTTTACCGGTCAGCGATGGCGGCCTGATTTCACGCAAACGCGCAATGACATAGCCCCCGCCGGGGGCCGGTTCGGCAAAGCTGTCGCCTGGTTTTCCGGTAAACAGTTTGGCAGCAAGCGCCGCACTCATCTGTTCATCCGTAAAACTGCGGTTAAAGGGGGCGCTTTGAGTAACCTTGAGATTCAGTGGCTTGGCAATTTCCGGCAATGGTTTGCCTGCCTGGGCGGCTTTCAGCATTTCGCCAGAAAGCTGTTCCAGCTTTTCACCAGTCTTTTGGGCGCGCCATGCGGCGGCCACCGCGTTGCGCACATCGGCCAGCGGGCGCACGGCCGATGGCGTGACATTATCCACCCGCAACACATAATAACCGCCATCCTTGTTTTCCCGCAGATCACTTTCTGATCCTGCATCCGTATCAAAAACATCGGTGATGAATTGCGGGTCCATGGGCATATTCTGAACGGGCCTGCCATCGGGGCCGTTGCCCTGACGGTCAACCCCCGCGATGGTGTGCAGCTTCAGGCCGAATTCCTTCGCGGTTTCTTCCAGCGACGCCCCCCCGGCGCGCGCATCTTCCAGCTGGTTCGCCCGCTCGACGGCCAGCTCAGTGGCGCGGGCAAGCGCCAGATCTTCGGAAATGGTTTTACGCACTTCCTCAAATGGTTGAATCCGCTCCTGACGCGCGGCGGTAATCTTGATCAGATGCCAACCCAGCGGGCTTTTTAAGGGCGCACTGACTTCGCGCTCCTTCAGGGCAAACACCGCCTCGGCAATTTCCACAGGCAACATGTCTTTGGTGACTTCCACAAGCTCCAATTCTTTTTCGCGCATTCCGGACGCCTGTCTGGCCACTGCCGCAAAATCCTTGCCTGCCTTGATCTTGTCGTGGGCGGCTTTTGCGGCTGCTTCGTCGGGCAGTACAAACTGCTGCAGATTGCGCATCCCCGTAACCGTAAATTCCGCCAGCCGGGCGTCATATTGTTCGCGCAGATCCTTTTCATCGGGCATAATCCCTTCCGCCAGATCATCGGGCTGCAGGGTGACATAGGTGACGCTGCGGGTTTCCGGCGCCGTGAACAGAACTTCATTGGCTTTATGAAAAGCTTCCAGTTCCGCGTCGGCTGGATTGGGAATTTTCCCGATGGCGTTTTGCGGAATGTGCAGCAGGTCCGCTGTGCGCTGTTCTTCCCGCAAAGAATACAGTGTCGCGGCAAGCTTTTGCGGCGCAACGGTTCCCGCAGTGATAGCTGCGATCAGTTGACGCCGGGTCATGTCCATGCGGGCGCGGCGCGTAAATTCTTTCTCGGTAAAGCCATTATCCTTCAATGCGCGTTGAAAAATATTTTTGTCAAACTCCCCAAGCGAATCCCGGTAGCTGACATTTTCACGAATATTCTGCGCGATGGTCTGATCGGCTGTTGTCAGCGACAGCTTTTCCGATTCGCGGTCAAACATGATCCCAACCAGCTTTTGCCGCAGCACTTCCCGGTCAAATCCCATTTCGCGGGCTTTGGCGGTGCTGAATTCCGGGCCATATTGCTGTTGCAGGCGGAACAATTCGCGGCGAAAATCATTATCGAATTCCTGCGCCGAAATGGTGGCGCCCGCTACCCTGGCCAATGGCGGCTCGGCTGTATTGGTAACAAAATCCGCAACGCCCCAGACAGCGAAACTGATCACCAGGATGAACAGGAAAATCCGGGTAAACCAGTTTCCAGCGGTTTTGCGAAGCGATGTCGGCATTGAATTTTCCAGTAAATTGTTTGTTTACGCGCCATAAGTAGCACGGTTAAGTACTGCAAGTTAACCTATCCTGACAACGCAGCATGGAGGGGTATCCGGTAGCCCCCCCATTTGCATCAAATAGCCACACTTCAAATGTACATGTTTTGTTCTAGGCCGTCAAGCGTTCATTTTTCGCGGAGCATCTACCTGATCATCGATACGCGCTGTCCCGGATGGCGCTCCAGACGCCCGGCCAGGTCGAGCTCCAGCAACAGGACAGCGATTGTCGCGGCGCTCAGCCCTGATTGGCGTACCAGTTCATCGATTTCAACCGGCGTTGGCCCCAGCATTTCCAGAATTTCCGGCCGCGCCCTGTCGATCAGGCGCATATCCAGCACGGGCGGGGAATAAGGTTGCATCCGATCTGGTTCCGCAAAGGGTTTGCGCAGCAGGGGTTGCAGCGCTTCCAGCACATCTTCGGCTGCTTGCACCAATGTCGCGCCCTGGCGGATCAGGGCGTTGCCGCCACGCGATCGGGGGTCCAGCGGCGATCCCGGCACCACAAACACTTCGCGGCCCTGCTCGCCCGCATAGCGCGCAGTGATCAGCGAACCGGATTGGTGCGCAGCCTCAATGACGATAACCCCCAGGCTGATCCCGGAGATAATGCGGTTGCGCTGTGGAAAGTGCCGCGCCTGGGGCTGGGCGCCCGGTGGCAACTCACACACCAGCACGCCAATTTCACCAATGCGATTGTGCAGTTCTTCGTTCTGGGGTGGATAGATCACATCTATGCCACCCGCCAGCACGGCCGCTGTGCCGCTTTCCAGCGCACCATTATGCGCGGCGGTGTCGATGCCGCGCGCCAGACCAGAGGCAATCAGCAGCTCATGGCCGCCCAGCGCATGCGCAAGCTCGCGCGCGATGCGGATGCCCGCGGCGGACGCATTGCGCGCGCCGACAATAGCGATGGTGGGACGCTGTAATAAATGCACCGCGCCTTTGACGCACAGCAATGGCGTCGGCGCATCACTGGCGGCCAGCGCCGGTGGAAAATCCGGCTCGCAGGATGCAATATAGCGCGCTCCCAGCCGCGCGGCGGCGGCCAGTTCGGCTTCGGCCTCGGCCTTTCCCGCAATGCTGATCGCGCCACGCCCGCCACCGCGCCGCGCCAGATCGGGCAGCGCCTCAATGGCGCGGGTCGCCGTGCCGAATTGCGTAATCAGACTGGCGAATGTGGCAGGGCCCACATTGCGGGTACGGATCAGCCGCAGCCAGTCCACCCGTTCCCGATCGGAAAGTAACGCCACCCGGCCCCCCTATTCGGGGCTGGCGGCCCCAATGCGCGGTTCTTCACCTGCTATTATGCGGCGAATATTATCATAATGCTTTAGCCAGATCACAACCGCAAGCAGCAGCGACAATTGCATCAACTGGTCTTGCCCAAACTGCCAGAAATAGACCGGGCCAAGCGCCGCCGCCACCAGCGCCGCCGCCGATGAAATGCGGAAAATGGCGGCAACCGCGATCCAGGTCGCACAGATCAATGCGCCCGCCAGCGGGCTCAGCGCCAGGGCGATGCCCAGAAATGTCGCCACGCCCTTGCCGCCCCTGAAACCCAGCCAAACCGGAAACAGATGCCCGAAAAATGCCCCAGCCGCTGCGCATACGGTTACATCGGCCCCATAATTTTGCGCCAGCAGCACCGCTGCCGCCCCCTTGCCGCCGTCCAGCAGCAAGGTCAGCAGCGCCAGAAACTTATTCCCCGTGCGCAATACGTTGGTGGCACCTATATTGCCGGAACCAATGGCGCGAATATCCCCCATCCCGGCCAGCCGGGTCAGGATCAGGCCAAATGGAATGCTGCCCAGCACATAACCGCCAAGCAGCGCCGCCAGTAAATAGGGCGCAGACAGGCCCCAATCCATCGGGTTTGGCATGGTCAGGTTTCTTCCCGGATGAAAACCGCTTCACCGGCAACCACGGTGCGCAGGACAACGCCCTGTAGAAGGCGGTCCTCAAACGGCGTATTTTTGGATTTGGAGCGTAACCCGTTGCCGGTCACAATCCAGCTCTTTCCCGAATCGAACAAGGTTAGATCGGCGGGCTGCCCCTTGGCCAGCTTGCCGCCGGGCAGGCCCAGTAATCGCGCCGGATTGATCGTCATGCGCGCCAGCAGATCGCACAGTGAAATATGGCCATTATGAAAACAGCCAAGCGCCACAGACAATAGCGTCTCCAAGCCGATGCCGCCGGTTGCCGCCTGCGCAAAGGGCAGGCGCTTGCTTTCCTGATCCTGCGGATTATGGCCGCTGACAATGACGTCAATCGTGCCATCCGCAACGCCCGCCACCAGTGCGGCGCGGTCTTCTTCGCGGCGCAGCGGCGGCGACAGTTTGAAAAAGGTGCGGT
>DAIOWE010000176.1:0-4720 GCA_036758605.1 Pseudomonadota bacterium
GCAAGCTCCTCTTGAATCAGCATTATGGCTAAGCTTTAGCGCGGTAACGGGACGGGGGCAATGAAATCTCCTCCCCTCCGCATTGGCATGACTATATATAGGGCGTGATGCGCATTGTGCGAAGCGGCGCTTTGGGATAGGTTCCGTCTTAATTTTCCATACCCCGGATTCCCTGGGGAACATCCTCAAGGATAAACATGAGCCGCCGTAGAAAAGTGTATGAGGGCAAGGCCAAAATTCTGTACGAAGGGCCGGAGCCAGGTACGCTCATCCAGTATTTCAAGGATGACGCCACCGCCAACAATGGCAAAAAGCACACGACAATCGTGGGCAAGGGCATCCTGAATAATCGCATTTGCGAACATATCATGGTGCAATTGGCGAGTATTGGCGTGCCAACCCACTTCATCCGCCGCTTGAATATGCGCGAACAACTTATTCGTGCTGTTGAAATAATTCCGCTAGAGGTGGTGGTGCGCAATGTCGCGGCTGGCTCGATCGCCTCACGGCTTGGCATTGAGGAAGGCACACCCCTGCCCCGTTCGATCATTGAATTCTATTACAAGAACGACGCCCTCAATGATCCGCTGGTGTCTGAAGAACATGTCACCGCATTTGGCTGGGCCAACCCGCACGAAATTGACGACATCATGGCCATCGCCCTGCGGATTAATGATTTTATGAGCGGCCTGTTTGCCGGTGTTGGCATCAAGCTGGTGGATTTCAAAATCGAATTTGGCCGCATGTACGAAAATGACATGATGCGCATCGTCCTGGCTGATGAAATCAGCCCGGATTCGTGCCGCCTGTGGGATATGACGACCAACGAAAAACTGGATAAGGACCGCTTCCGCCGCGACATGGGCGGTGTATCTGAGGCCTATCAGGAGGTTGCACGGCGGCTGGGCATTGCGCCCGATCTGGAAAGCCGCCTGCATGCGGTCCCCAAGGTTGTAAATTAAATATCGGCTATCGGTGATTATATGAAGGCGCGTATCCATATTACCCTGAAAAAGGGCGTCCTGGACCCGCAGGGCAAGGCTATCGCCAACGCCCTTTCCCATCTGGGCTTTGACGGCGTGGAAGAAGTCCGACAGGGCAAATATATCGAAATTGACCTAACCGGCAGCGACAGCGCCCAGGCCCGCGCCAAAGTGGACGCCATGTGCGCGCAACTGCTGGCCAATACCGTTATCGAAAACTATACCGTTGAGCTGGACGCGTGAAAAGCTGTGTAATTATATTTCCGGGTTCCAATTGCGACCGTGACGTGGCTGTTGCGCTACAAGCCAGCAGCGGCAGCGCCCCGCAGATGGTCTGGCATGGCGAAACCGAATTGCCCAAATGCGATCTGATCGTACTACCCGGCGGTTTTTCGCATGGCGATTATCTGCGCTCCGGCGCCATGGCGGCGCGCGCCCCAATCATGCGCGCGGTGGCGGCCAGGGCCAATGCGGGAACCCCGGTGCTCGGCCTGTGCAATGGCTTTCAGATCATGACAGAAGCCGGATTATTGCCCGGCGCCTTGATGCGCAATGCGGGACTGAAATTCATCTGCCGCGACGTGTTTCTGAAAGTCGAAAACAGCGACACCCTTTTCACGCGGCTTTACCAGCGCGGACAAGTGGTGCGCATTCCTATCTCGCACCATGACGGCAATTATTTTGCGGATGCCGCAACGCTTGACCGGCTGGAATCCACGGGCCGCGTCGCCTTTCGTTATTGCACGGCCGATGGCGTGGTGAACGCCGCCGCCAATCCCAATGGCTCGCTCAATAATATTGCCGGCATTCTGAACGAGGCCGGAAATGTTCTGGGCATGATGCCGCATCCCGAACGCCTGATAGCAAAGGAACTTGGCGGCAGCGATGGCCGCCCCATGTTTGACGCACTCGCATCATTGTTGCAAAACGCATGAAAATCACACCGGAAATCGTCGCCGAACATGGTTTGAAGCCGGACGAATACGCAAATATTCTGCGTGTATTGAACCGTGAGCCAAATATTACCGAACTTGGAATTTTTTCGGCCATGTGGAACGAGCATTGCTCGTACAAAAGCTCGCGCGTTTGGCTGCGAACCATGCCGACGACTGGTCCGCAAGTCGTGTGTGGCCCCGGTGAAAATGCCGGCGTGGTAGATATTGGTGATGGCCAGGTGGCGATCTTCAAAATGGAAAGCCACAACCATCCCAGCTTCATCGAACCCTATCAGGGCGCGGCCACCGGTGTTGGCGGCATCATGCGCGATGTGTTCACCATGGGTGCGCGCCCCGTCGCCAATCTGAATGCGCTGCGTTTTGGCGCCCCGGATAATCCCAAAACCCGGCATCTGGTATCGGGCGTTGTGGCGGGTATTGGCGGCTATGGCAATTGCATCGGCGTACCCACTGTCGGCGGTGAGGTGAATTTCGACCCCGGCTATAATGGCAATATTCTGGTCAACGCCATGTGCGTGGGCATTGCTGACGCGGACAAGGTATTTTATTCCACCGCCAGCGGCGTCGGCAATCCCGTCGTCTATGTCGGATCAAAGACAGGGCGCGACGGCATTCACGGGGCCAGCATGGCGTCGGCAGAATTTGACGAAAATTCCGAAGAAAAACGCCCGACCGTACAGGTCGGTGATCCATTCACGGAAAAACTGCTGCTGGAAGCCTGCCTGGAGCTGATGGCGGGCGATGCGGTGATCGCCATTCAGGATATGGGCGCGGCCGGCCTTACCTGCTCGGCCGTCGAAATGGCGTCCAAAGGCGGGCTAGGCCTGTTGCTGGATCTTGACAAGGTGCCGTGTCGCGAACCTGGCATGACCGCCTATGAAATGATGCTGTCGGAAAGCCAGGAACGCATGCTGATGGTGCTGCACCCTGAGCGTACCGAGGCGGCGCGCGCCATTTTTGAGCGCTGGGAACTGGATTTCGCCATTGTCGGCGAAACCACCGATACCGGACGATTTATCGTCTGCCACAAGGGCGAACAGGTTGCCGATCTGCCCGTTGATGTGCTGGCGGAACAGGCCCCCGTCTATCAGCGCCCCTGGACGCCCACCCCGCCCGCGCCATATCTATCTGCCAAAGACGTTCCGGATACGGATGATCCGGGCGCTACCCTTGGCAGGCTGATGGGTGGCCCGCATCTGGCCAGCCGCCGCTGGATCTGGGAACAATATGACCATATGGTCATGGGCGACACCATACAACGCCCGGGCGGCGACGCCGCCGTGGTGCGTGTGCATAACAGCCGCAAAGCCATTGCCGCCACCACCGATGTCACACCGCGTTATTGCACCGCCTCTCCCATTGAGGGCGGCAGGCAGGCGATCGCCGAAGCCTTCCGTAACCTGTCCGCCGTCGGTGCAAAACCATTGGCCACCACCGACTGTCTGAATTTCGGCAATCCCGAACGCCCGGAAATCATGGGGCAGTTTGTGGGCTGCATCCAGGGCATCAGTGAGGCCTGCATCGCGCTGGATATGCCCATCGTTTCCGGTAATGTGTCGCTGTACAACGAAACTATGGGCGCAGCAATACCGCCTACGCCCGCCATCGGCGCCATTGGCCTGATTGACGATATTGATCACATGGCGACCATCGCCTTCAAACAGGACGGCGATGTGATTTTGCTGATTGGCGAAACCAGCGGTCATCTGGGGCAATCCATTTATGCCCGCGAAATTGCGGGCCGCACAGATGGTGCACCGCCCCCCATTGATCTGGCGGCCGAACGCCGCAATGGCGATTTTGTTCGTATGCAGATTACTTCTGGTAATGTCACTGCGGCGCATGACATTTCGGATGGCGGTTTAATCGTGGCGCTCACCGAAATGGCATTGGCCGGTGATCGCGGCTGCACGCTGAGTTTGCCAATGAATTCCGGCCTGCGCCACGCCTATCTCTTTGGCGAAGATCAGGCGCGCTATGTATTGAGTGTTGCGCCTTCCAAAGCGGACGCATTGATCGCGGCGGCAAACGCAAAACAGGTTCCGGTCACAAAACTGGGAATGGTTGGCGGGCGTGATATTGTGCTGGATGGCAAAGCCGTGCAATCGCTCATCGCCCTTCGCCATGCCCATGAAAACTGGTTTCCCAACTATATGGAGGGCTGAAAAATGGCGATGCAGGCATCTGAAATAGAAAAGCTGATCAGGGAAGGCCTGCCCGGTGCCGAGGTGCGCATCGAGGATTTGCGTGGCGATGGCGACCATTACGCCGCCTATGTCAAATCCGCCGCATTCAAAGGAAAAACACGGGTGCAACAGCACCAGATGGTCTATGCTGCCCTGAAAGGCAATATGGGCGAAGCCCTGCACGCACTGGCGCTGCACACCTCCGTGCCGGATTAGGCTCTCCCCCTTGAACTTGCTGCTAATTCGCATTAGCTAATAACTGTCTCCATTCTACAGGAACCGATGCCATGAGCGAAATCACCATACTCGACGAAATCAAAAATGCCGTAGACAGTACGGATGTCCTGTTGTTCATGAAAGGCTCGCCGCAATTTCCACAATGCGGCTTTTCATCGACCGTGTGCCAGATATTGAACCAGCTTGGCATTGAATTCAAAAGCGTCGATGTGCTGCAAAATGCAGAAGTGCGCGACGGCATCAAACAGTTTTCCAGTTGGCCGACCATTCCCCAGCTCTATGTGAAGGGCGAATTTCTGGGCGGCTGCGACATTGTGCGCGAAATGTATGAAAGCGGTGAACTGGCCGATTTCCTGAC
>DAIOWE010000177.1:0-4717 GCA_036758605.1 Pseudomonadota bacterium
TCCTTGACCGGGTGATTGGCGCCATGATGGCCCTGCGTCATCTTGCCGGTGCGCGCGCCCAGCGCCAATGCCAGCATCTGATGCCCAAGGCAAATGCCGAATACGGGCTTGCCGCTATCGATCAGTGTACGGATGACGGGTACGGCGTATGCGCCGGTTGCCGCTGGATCACCGGGGCCGTTGGACAGGAAAACACCATCCGGTTTATGCGCCAGAATTTCTTCGGCGGTGGCGGTGGCCGGAACGACCGTGACCTTGCAGCCTGTATCAGCCAGACAGCGTAAAATATTGCGCTTTATGCCATAATCAACAGCGACAACATGACGAACCGGCTGCGCCTGCTGGCCATAGCCCTTTTGCCAGCGCCAACTGGTTTCATTCCAGCTTACGGTCTGGCGGCCGGTGACGGTGATCGCCAGATCCATGCCGGTCAGCCCCGGCCAGGCGGCGGCTTTGGCGGTCAGCGCCTTAATATCAAAATTTCCCGAAGGATCATGCGCGACAACACCATGCGGCATGCCCTTCTCGCGAATCAGCCGGGTCAGCGCGCGCGTATCAATCCCGCAAATGCCCACAAGATTTTGCGTCTTGAGCCACGCGTCAAGATGGGTGATGGACCGGTAATTCGATGGGCCGGTAATATCCGCCCGCAACACGACGCCGCGCGCCGCGACATTTCCCGATTCCAGATCTTCCACATTACAGCCGACATTGCCGATATGCGGAAATGTGAAGGTAATGATCTGTCCCGCATAGGATGGATCGGTGAGGATTTCTTCATAGCCGGTAATAGCCGTGTTGAAACACACTTCACCCACGGCCTCGCCTGATGCCCCAAGACCGCGCCCATGGAAAACGGTTCCATCCGCCAGCGCCAATATGGCCGTGCTTCGGGATTCCGAACCTGTTGACCAGGGTTCAGGTGAATATTTATGGACAGCGGGCATTCAGGGGCTCCTGCGCGAACGAGGGGTCTGCGCCTGGGGATGATGTCTGTGCGAAAGTTGCCGGACCATAATCAAAACCGGTCAGGCCGTCAATTTCCCTAGGGTGATTAACAGCCGGTATTGTTGATTTTGTAACAGATTTTTCGATAATTTGCATTTGACGGAGGCTTTGGACTAAAGTCCGGCCATTCCAGCCTTCCAAAGGATCGCCTTATGCGCGAGAAATTAAGCCAAGCCCTCAAAGAATCCCTTAAAGCCAAGGAAGCCCTCAAGGTTTCTACGTTGCGGCTGATTCTGGCGGCGGCCAAGGATCGTGAAATCGCCCTGCGCGGCGAAGACAAAATGCTGACGGACGAGGATATTCTGCAGATCATGCAGAAAATGATCCGGCAGCGTCAGGAATCGGCTGCGACCTATGAGACGGCGGGGCGGACCGATTTATCAACCCAGGAACGTGAAGAAATCAGCATCATTGAGACGTTCCTGCCGGTTCAGATGAGCGATGAAGAGATCCAGGCTGCCTGTAAAAAAACAGTATCGGAAGTGGAAAACCCAAGCCTGAAAGATATGGGGAAAATCATGAATGTTCTGAAAGACCGCTATGCCGGTCAGATGGATTTCAAAAAGGCCAGTGCAGAGGTTAAGTCGCTGCTACAATAGCCTTGTATCTGCCCAATTGGTTTAGCATCATTTTAACATATGGATGAGACCGGACCAGATGCAGTTCGACCGGAATTTCGTTGATGAACTGAAAGCGCGGGTAAAGCTTTCCGATGTCGTCGGTCGTAAATTAAGGCTGATCCGGCGTGGCCGGGAATTTGTGGCGCTTAGTCCGTTCAGCAATGAAAAATCCCCCTCTTTCACCATCAATGATGACAAGGGATTTTATCACTGCTTTTCCAGTGGCAAGCATGGCGACGCCATTACCTTTCTGATGGAAACCGAAAGCCTGACTTTTCAGGAGGCGGTGGCCAGGCTGGCCGAGGATACGGGCATGGAGTTGCCCAAAGCCAGCTTTCAGGACAGCCATGAGGCGAGGACGAAGCAGGCCCGGCGTGTTACTCTGTATGGTGTGATGCAACAGGCGGCGGTGTTTTTTGCGGCGCAACTGGCGGGGCCTGCGGGCGCGGATGCCCGCGCCTATCTGGATAAGCGTCAGGTGCCCGCGGCCTTGCGCCAGACAATGGGGCTTGGTTTTGCGCCCTCTGCACGCACATTGCTGTGCGACACCCTGACCAGGGCGGGCGTAACGCCAGAACAACTGGTTGAGGCGGGGCTGGCCATAAAACCTGACAATGGCGGCCCAGTTTACGACCGGTTCCGTGACCGGATCATGTTCCCGATCACAGATAACAGCGATCGCGTGATTGCCTTTGGCGGCCGGGCCATGTCGGCGGATGCTCAGGCGAAATATCTGAATTCGCCGGAAACGCCGCTGTTTCACAAAGGCAATGTGCTGTATAATCTGGCCAATGCGCGGCGTGCCCTCCAGGCACCGATTAAGGGGCAGGGGCGCGATACCCTGATCGTCACCGAAGGCTATATGGACGTGATCGCGCTGACCAGGGCGGGCATACCCAATGCGGTCGCCCCCCTCGGCACAGCCCTTACCGAAGCCCAGATGGCCGTGCTGTGGCGTTTAACGCCTGAACCCGTGCTGTGTTTTGATGGCGACGCCGCCGGAATGCGGGCGATGTTGCGGGTGGTGGAACGCGCGCTGCCCCTGCTGGAGCCGGGCCGTTCGCTGCGTTTTGTGCTATTACCGGATGGCCTGGATCCCGATGACATCATTGCGCGCCAGGGGGGAGCAGCGATGGAGGGTTATCTCGCGACGCCGCTGCCGCTGGCGGATATATTGTGGTCAGCCGAGACCAGCCGATTGCCGATGGATACGCCGGAACGGCGCGCTGGACTGGAGCAGCGTCTACAGGCATTGCTGGAGACGATTGCCGATCCATCGGTGCGAAAATACTATCAGAACGATATCCGGCAGCGGATTTCGAATTTATTTCGTCCCGCGCACGTGTCTTCGAAGCCACAGCAGCCGGCTTTTACGGGTCAGAAGCGCTTTTCAGGCCAGCGTCAGCCCTATGCGCCTGCTTTTGGGGCCGGGCCAGCCAGTTCCGAGCTGAAACGCACCCATTTGGCCGCAAATGGCAAGGTATGGAACCTGGGCGCGCGGCGCGAACGTATCATTATTCTGACGGTTCTGAACCATCCCGCCCTGCTGGAAAGGCATCTTGAGGACTTTTGCGAGCTGAGCCTGACCGATCCGGCACTTGACAGGTTAAGGTCAGTAATCATAGAGCTAGCGGCTGCTTTCCCAGACCTTGAATATGGGTCTCTCCGGGGCCATCTAGTGAGTCGTGGGTTTGAAGGTTTGCTGGATGAGATGTTTGCGGCTGGGGCGCATTCCGGGGACTGGTTTTGTGGGGCAGGTGCGGCGTTTGCTGATGCTGAAACCGGTTGGGTTCAGACGGTTCAGCGCCATCGTAGGGAAAATTACCGTCAGCAGGCGCTAAACGAAGCGGAGCAGGCGTTGGCGGCGGATTTTTCTGTTGAAAAGTGGCAAAACTTAATGATTTTGCAGCAGCAATTGGCTGAAGATACAGAAGAAGGACTGATCACCGGGTTCGGTGAGGCGTCCGGGCGGATCGTAAAACCTTAATTGAATATCCTTCGAATTTCGATCAAGCTGATCACTTCAAAGCGATATTTTTGTGTTTTTGTAATATTTTAGAGCGGTTGTATCACCTTATTTATGAGCTGGTTTTCAGTTGCAATAATTGGGTGCTGCTCTGGCGCAGGAGATGATAGATGGCGGCAAAGGCAGCGGAAGCTACGGTAAAACCCGAAACGGCAGAAGTAGAAACGCAAGATCCCCCCTTGCTTGACCTTTCCGATCAGGCCGTCAAACGCATGATCCGCAATGCCAAGAAGCGCGGCTATGTGACCTATGAAGAGGTCAATCAGGTGCTGCCCTCGGAAGAAGTCTCGCCGGAGCAGATTGAAGACACCATGACGATGCTGTCGGAAATGGGCATCAATGTGGTGGATGCCGATGAAGCCGAAGAAGCCGCCGAGAGCAAGGAAATAGCCCCCGTAAATGGCGCGCCGGTTGTGCGCACATCCGGGACCAGCGAGATGGAGCGCACCGATGACCCGGTGCGCATGTATCTGCGTGAAATGGGCAGTGTCGAACTGTTGTCGCGCGAAGGCGAAATCGCCATTGCCAAGCGTATTGAGGCTGGCCGCGAAACCATGATCAGCGGGTTGTGCGAAAGCCCGGTGACATTCCAGGCCATTATCGTGTGGCGTGAAGAACTGAATGAAGAGCGCGTATTGCTGCGCGACATTATCGATCTGGAAGCCAGTTTTGGTAAGGGGCCAGGGCAGCCGACGCCAATTTTTCCGCCAGCTGCGGATGGTGTCGCCGCCCCCGCTGTGGTGGCTGTTCCAACCCCTGCGTCCCCCTCGCTGGATGAGGACGGCAATGAAGTTCTCGAAGACATCCCCATCGATGATGAAGAAGATGTTGATGCCGAAAGCAATATGTCGCTTGCCGCCATGGAGGCCGCCATCCGGCCACTGGTCATGGATGCCTTTGACCAGATTGCCGCCAACTACAAAAAGCTCCACAAGCTGGAAGAAGCGCGCATTGCCGGCGCCCTGGCCAATGAGCCATTGGGCGACGCCCAGGAACGCAAATACAACAAGCTGCGCACCGAGATTGTGCAACTGGTTGAAAAACTGCACCTCAACAACAACCG
>DAIOWE010000178.1:0-4684 GCA_036758605.1 Pseudomonadota bacterium
GCCGCTGCTATTGGCGTCCTCCGCATCTTCCAGAATACGGCCTGCTTCTTCCGGTGCGATGATGCCGGATGTGCGCAGGGTTTCCACGGCGTCGGCCATGGTTTGCATGCCAAATTTCTGGCCCATCTGCATCATCGAATAAATCTGCGGAATTTTATTTTCGCGGATCAGATTTCGGATCGCGGGTGTCGCCATCATGATTTCATGCGCCGCCACACGCCCGCCACCCTCCTTGCGCAACAAGGCCTGCGCCACCACCGCCTCCAGTGATGTGGACAGCATGGCGCGGACCATTTCCTTGTCGCCCGCAGGAAACACATCAATGATGCGGTCAATTGTTTTAACAGCCGAGTTGGTGTGCAGCGTTCCCATCACCAGATGCCCGGTTTCCGCAGCCGTCAAGGCCAGCGAGATGGTTTCACGGTCGCGCATTTCCCCCACCAGGATCACATCCGGGTCTTCGCGCAAGGCGCTTTTCAGGGCGCGGGCGAATGAATGGGTGTCGCGGCCGACTTCGCGGTGATTGATCAGCGCCTCACGCGACGTGTGCACAAATTCAACCGGGTCTTCGATCGTCAGGATATGCCCGCCGCGCGTATTGTTGATATAGTCAATCATCGCGGCCAGCGTTGTGGATTTGCCGCTGCCCGTAGGGCCGGTTACCAGCACCAGCCCGCGCTCAAGTTCCGCCAGCCGGGCAAGCGCTGGCGGTGCATTAATTTCATCCAGGGTTTTGATGACTGTCGGAATGGCGCGAAACACCGCCGCCGCGCCATCTTTATTGCTGAAAGCATTGACGCGAAACCGCGCATTATCGCCAAATGAAATCGCGAAATCCGTTTCCAGTTCGGCTTCAAATACGGCGCGTTGCGCTTCGCTCATCACGGTATGGAGCATGGCGCGGATCGCATCGCCGCTTAGCGGGCTGGCCTTGATCCGGCGCAGGCTGCCATCAATGCGAAACACCGGCGGGCCGCCCCCCGACAGATGCAAATCCGACGCACCGTTTTCGATGGCAAAAGCAAGCAGTTCCGAAATTTCCATTGCGTGTCCTGCGTCATCACCTGGTTTAACGATTACAGATTACAGCGTACTTATTACCGCAACATCAACAGGCTTAAGGGCTGCGGCGCGCCACCGGCGGCCAGCAGCACAACGGCATAGAGACCAACAGCAAGGGCAGGCCCGAACGGAAACACCGCATCACCGCCCCGCCACCGCCAGCCAGCCGCAAACAGGATGCCTGCAAGCCCGGAAATCATCATAAAATCCGCCAAACCATAAATGCCAGTCCACAACCCGGCGACAGCAAAAAATTTCACGTCCCCAAACCCCAGCGCCTCGCGCCCCTTGAGACGCTGAAACGCTACGCGCAGCAGCCATGCAATGGCAAACCCCGCCAATGCGCCAGCTCCTCCCGATATCCACGCATCCATGCTGTTATCTGTCAAGGCATGGTAGGCAACGCCAATTCCGGCAAGCGCCAGCGACGCCTGATCGGGGATAATCTGATATTCCAGGTCAATGGCCGTGATAATCACCAGGCCAACGGCCAGCGCCCCCAGCGCGAATACCGGCAATCCCGGTCCCGCCGCCGCCAGCGCCAGCATGAACAATATAGCCGTAATGATTTCGATAATTGGATAGCGTGGAGAGATGGCCGTCTTGCAATACCGGCATTGGCCCCGCGACCAGATATATGAAAACACAGGAACCAGATCGGCAACGCCAAGATTGTGTCCGCAGTGCGGGCAATGCGAACGCCCCATGACAATGGGTTCTCCGCGCGGCAGACGGTATGCAATCAGGTTTGCAAAACTGCCCAGCAGCAATCCGGACAGCACCGCTTTTGCATAGAGCATCACAGGCGTTATGATCATCTGCGCATGGTCTGGCTTATCAATGAAGCGGTTTCATTGAGCCATGGACGAATATCGGTCAGGCCAAGCCGCGTCTCAACAATATAAAATGAGGCCGCCAATACGGCAAGGCAGCCCAGCAGCACGAATGATGACACAATCGCGGGCGCAGGGCGCAACCACCAGGGAATGGGAAAAAACCTGTCCGTCCGCCGTAGGCTTAGCTGGCGTGCCTCGCGCACGGCCGCCCGCACATGTTTGCGGCTGACCTGGGTGGCGCCTTCGGAAAAGGCCGCCAGCAGGCTTTTGTCGCCCAGAATATTCATCAGGCGCGGATTACACTGGCCTGCCCGCACCAGATGCTGGGTGCTTGATTCCGCAAATATTTCCATGGCCGCGTCGGGATTGCGGCTCGCTATTTTGGCCCGGTAGCGGATGTAGGCGATGGCTTCCGGCTCCGTCAGCGGCTTTGTCTCAAACGAAAAATTGATACGCTGCGCCACCTGGCGCAAATTGTGCCTGGCCAGCAGCCTGTCCAGTTCCGGCTGGCCGAACAGGACAATCTGCAACAGCTTGCGTTTTTCTGTTTCCAGATTGGAAAGCAGGCGGATCGATTCCAGCCCGGTCTCGCCAAGCGCCTGCGCTTCATCGACCAGAACAATACTGTTAATGCCCTCGGCATGTTTCTGAATCAGGAACCGGTTCAGACTGTTATAAAGATCGTCCGAGCGCTGAACATCCAGGCCAAATTCCCGGCAGATGGCGCGCACCACCCAATCGGCGTCGTTGCGGGGATTATTCAGATAGGCAATTTCAACTTTTTCTCCGAGGGCATCCAGAAGCATGCGGCATAAAAGGGTTTTTCCTGTGCCAACTTCGCCCGAAACCTTGACAATGCCTTCACCACGGCCAATCGCATAAAAAACTGATTCATAAACTTCCTGATGCGCCATCCCGGGAAAATACATCGCCGTATCCGGGGTTAGCGAAAACGGATGTTCGGCCAGATTGAAATGTGTCAGATAAGGCATCGGATCATTTCACGTCCAGATAGGTCATGCGGCTTCGCACTGTTTCCAGGGGTATCTGTCCATCGGGATTTTGCGCCGCCATTTCCAGGCATTTCCGGTAATAGCGCAGCGCGTTCTGTGGCTGCCCCCATTTGTCGTACAAAACCGCCAGATTAAAAATATATTTGGCATTTTCCGGGTCAAGCGCCACGGCCCTGTCCAGGCTGCGCGCCGCCATTTCAAAATTCCCCTGCGCCATCAGCACCATGCCAATCTGTGCGGGCAGTAATGCGGTTTTGGGATTTAACCGCTGCAATCTTTCAAGTTGCGCCAGTGCGTGTTCCGGCGATTGCGCCGACACCAGACCCAGCAGATTGACCATCGCCCATTCATCACCGGGAAACGCCGCCAGCACATCTTCATAGGCGCTGATCGCCAGCAGGGATCGTCCAAGTTTTTGCAGGGCTGCGGCGCGCCCCAGCAGGGCAAGCCTGTCTCTGGGGTTATTGCGCAGCAACAGGTCGTAAATATGCAGGGCTTCTTCCGGCTGATTGCGTTCCAGCATGAGCGCAGCACTTTCATACCGTTCACGGACAATCACCGTATCATCGGTAATCTCAACTGGTTCGCGTTGCCCGATATTTTTGCCCGCCGCCGTCCGGTCGAGCCGGATAGGGGCGCCAAGGCCGGACAGGGCTTCGCGCGCCACCTGCTCCTCGACGAATTTTTCCAGGCCGCCATCGCGCACGCGCTTTTGACCGGGCCTGACTTCCGCGCGATCTGGTGTTGCGCCAATGCGTTCAGGCTCCGCGTCAATGCGTTCAGGCTCCGCCGCCTCTGTTTGCACCGGATCAGCCGTTTCTGCATCCAGCGCTTGCGCCAGATCATCCGCCGCATCAGCAATAGAAGGCTCGGATGTGGCCTGTTCCTGGGGCACGGGATCGACCGGGACCGGTTCTGCCGCCGCCTGCACATCAGCGGCGGGCGGTTGCGGCGCCGGAACCGTTTCAGGCGTTGCTACCTGTTGTGGCGGGCTTGCGGGCATCAACAGCGCGATAGAAACCGTAATAACCGCCAGCCCGACAAGCCCGAATAGCGTCAGACGCGCGATGCGCATGACGCCGCCCTGTTTGCCCGTGGACGCCACCCCTTCGGCCATCAATCGTTCCGCCAAAGGCGCAGCTGCAGCGGCGCCTGCCCGCGATGCGTCCGCAGCATCTGCTTTTTTTGCCCCTTTTTCACGCAATTGCGTTGCTTGATGAAGGGCTTTGTATAATAGGCTCATGCCGGTTTCCCGTGCGGTCTACGCTGAGTCGCTGTCACTTTATACATGATTTCCACGTTTGCTCGCGATCATTGCGTATTCGCCGTGCTCAGCCATGCCAGCGCTGCTTCCAGGCCTGGAACATCAGGATATTCCATATTAGTTGCGGGCTTTCGCCGCCGTCTTTTTGCAGGCGTTCCCAGGCCGCCAGTACCGCAGCCCCATCAAAAAATCCGTCCTGATCCAGTGCTTTCGGGTCCAGCAGGGCCGCCCCCCAGTCGCGCAAGGGGCCGCGCAGCCAATCCTGCAATGGTACGGCAAACCCGGCCTTGGGCCTGTCGATCAAATTTGGGGGCAGATAACGGCCCAGCAGGCGGCGCAATATCCATTTGCCCTCGCTGCCGCGCATTTTCATCTGCGGTGGCAGCGTCCAGGAAAATTCCACCAGCCGGTGATCCAGCATCGGTTCGCGCGCTTCCAGTCCGGCCGCCATGCTGGCCCGGTCCAGTTTGGTCAGAATATCGCCAGGAAGATATCCCAGCATATCGTCA
>DAIOWE010000179.1:0-4568 GCA_036758605.1 Pseudomonadota bacterium
GATGCGGGCTGAAAGGCTTGGCAATGTAATCATTCATTCCCGCCGCCATGCATTTTTCCCTGTCGCCTTTCATGGCATGCGCCGTCATGGCGACAATCGCGATCGGCGGCGCGGAGTTTTCTTTTTCAATCCTGCGAATTTGGCGCGTGGTTTCATAGCCATCCATCACCGGCATTTCCACATCCATCAGGACGGCGGAATATTTACCGGAAGCAAATCTTTCGATTGCTTCCTGTCCATTGCGCGCCACTTCGTAATGATACCCGAAATTATGGAACATGCTGGTGGCGACCAGCACGTTCGGCTCATAATCCTCCACCAGCAGAATGGGCCGCATCAAAGCATTGGCCTGCATATCGAGGTAGATAATGTTTTTCTGGTAATGTACTTCACTTTCGCTATCGCTGGCTTCCACCGGCAGGCTGAGATGCAGCACGAATGACGATCCCTTTCCCACGACACTGGTCACCGATATGGATCCGCCCATGCGTTTCGCCAAAGCCTGGGAGATCGAGAGGCCAAGGCCGGTGCCGCCATATTTACGGGTGATGGTTGCGTCCGCCTGAACAAACCGGTCAAAGATTGTCCCGAGTTTATCTTCCGGAATGCCGATGCCGGTGTCGGTTACCGTTACCGTGATCGCCTTTTTGCCGTTGCCTTTGCCGCCATTGGCGAAAAACACCGAGACGCTGCCGCCGCTATTGGTGAATTTAACGGCGTTACCAACAAGATTAAGCACGATCTGGCGAATGCGATTGCCATCTCCGATATAGGTCTTATACAGGCCCGGTTCATAATGGATGATCAGGTTGACGCCCTGCTGCTTGGCCTTGACGGACATGACGCTGACCACCTGATCCAGCAGCGCAGTCATGCTGAACGGCGCATTTTCCATATCAATGTCATGGGCTTCCATCTTGCCGATGTCCAGCAGGTCATTGATCAGTTGCATCAGCGCTTCGGAGCTGCTCTGCAGAACGTCAACGCACTGCTTCTGCTTTGCGTCAAGCTTGGTGGTTTGCAGAATATGGGTAAGCCCGATCACCGCATTCATCGGCGTTCTGATCTCATGGCTCATATTGGCGAGAAAATCGGATTTCGCCTTATTGGCCTTTTCAGCGATAAGTGCGGCCTCTTCGGCGGAATGCATTCTCTTATGCGCCTCCATGGTGGCGTGCTCTGCTAAGCGGAGGCTTGAATCCGCCACTCTTTGCGTGGAGTCGGTGATGATTTTCAATTCCGCAGCGGTAACAATACCCTGTTTTTCTCTCTGATCCGATCTTGCCTGTTTAGCGTCCGATTTGAATTTTAAATCCTGAGCAACATCCAGATTGACCAGGGCCAGTTTTTCAGCTCTTTCCGTATTCGACTCGGCCAGTTGATACGCCAATTGCCGCAAGTCATGCGCCTGCGCTGATGCGACACGCTTGAAGTCCCATTGTATAAAAATGAATGTCAAAATAAGTATGAACGAGCCAGTCGCGATGGCCATCTCCTCTTCCCGGTAGGCGCCGCCTACAAGGGCTGTCATCACCAGGCGCAGAAAGCTCAGCCCTAGAATGATATACAGCCCGTAATCCAGCAGAAATTTTTTGAGCGCTGTCATCGGTTTTTTACCTGGGTTCCATAAGACCGTCCATGAACGCACTCACCGTATCCATGGCGCGCTCAGTTATGGGGGACTGATTCAGTAACGTTCCCGGCATCCGGCGAAGACGCCGCAGGCACACAAGCAGCAAAAGCACCAGCGCCACAATGACCACCAGCGCAGATATGCCGGTAATCAGCATCGCCCAGTATTGTTCTGTTCCAGCCTGTATCAATGCGAAGTAGCCACCGTACAGGCTACCCACCAGCATTGCACCAACCATTATCGAGATAACAATGGCAAGCCCTACCGACAGCCCTGCAACCACGACCATGCGGGACAGCAATTGCCGGGACGCCCAACCGCCATAGGCAGCCTGACCGACAGTGGCGATGGCAAGCAGCTTTTGCATCAGTGACACGCTGTTTATCCCACTTAACGGCGCAGCAGCGCGCCAAGAAGCACGCCCACCCCCAGGGCAATTACGCCTGAACGCAAGGGATTGGTTTGGAACTCGCTGGTCAGCCTGTCGCTGACATAGGAAACTTCATCCCCGGCAGCGTCGATCATGCCGCGCACCTTGCGCCCGGCCTGATTGGCGGCGTTGTGCAGATCGTCATTTATTTCACGCGCGGCACTCTTCACTTCGCGCACTGCGTCGTCTTGTTCTGTTGTAGCGGACATAATATCACTCCCTGGTATTGAATTGTGTGTGGCGGAAAGCGCGAAGCGTCAGATGCGCCCGGTGAGCAGCAAGATCAGCAAGATGATCACCACCAGCCCCACGCCGCCGCTGGGGTAATAGCCCCAGTTTCGGCTGTGCGACCAACGCGGCAGCGCACCGAGCAGCGCCAGTATCAAAATGACTAAAAGGATTGTGGAAAGGGTCATAAGAATCTCCTGTGTGGAACTTCCTGCAAAATGACCGAATGCTTACAAAGACGCGATGCGGCTTAGCCGCCGGGGCGTAAGGAACCCGTAAAGATGGAAGAATTACTAAGCGGCGAAGCTGAGCGTAAATACAGCGCCTGCGCCATCCGGCCGATTGGCCGCCGTGACCGTGCCGTCCAGCAGGCGCATGATCTCACGGGCGATGGGAAGCCCAAGCCCCGATCCAGTATGCGTGCGCCCCTGTGGGGTAAACCGCGTATATTTGGTGAATATTTCTTCTGATTTAGATTCAGGAATTCCCGGCCCGTTATCCTGGATGCGGATGATAATTTGTCCGCCGGTCATTTCATATTCCACACCGATAACAGGGTGCGTTGAACCGTGCCGGGCGGCATTATCCAATACACAGCAAATGGCGCGCGTCAGCAGCACAGGGTCCGTGGTGACGGAAAAACTGGCGGGCATCGCTTTGATGCTGATATCACACCCGCTCAGCCGGTGGCCAAGCTGAATCAGGCAATCCTGCAGCAGCAGATCCATGTCATAGGATTGATGCTTCACCTGCACTGCGCCCCCTTCCAGCCGCGCCATCTCAAGCACGTTGGTAAGAAGGCTGTCCAGCCGGTACGCCTCCTGTAGTGCGGTATCAATCAGGATATTCTGTTTGTCCGGGGAAAGCTTGTCTTTTGTGCGCCCGTAAATTTCTAGCGAGCCAATGATGCACGCCAGCGGGGTTTTCAGATCGTGCGAAACCGCGCGCAATACACTGCGGTGCAGCCGCTCGCGTTCCTGTTCAGGAAATGCATCCTGCGGGACAGATATGTTAACCGGCGGTTTTTCTTTCATGAGATAGTGTGCGGCGCTTTGTATGAAATAGCCATAGGCAAATGCGCCACTCCTGCTGGAACGGCGCATTGCCGTATCAATTCGGTAAGGATTATTTCACAATGACGGTGGTGCTTGGGGTAGAACCGCCGCCGCCTGTGGCGCCCGTGCTGCCCTTGGTTCCGGTGGCGCCTGTTGCGCCTGTCCGGCCGGTGCTGCCGCTGCTGCCAGTTGCGCCTGTGGCGCCGGTATCACCCGTATACCCGGTGTTACCCTGATTGCCGGTTGCGCCTGTGGCGCCGGTATCACCAGTATAACCAGTGTTCCCGGTATTGCCTTGCGCACCCGTATAGCCGGGGCTTCCCTGGGCGCCGGTGGCGCCCGTTGGCCCGGCGGGGCCCTGACAGGCGCCCAGTCCAAGCGCCAGAATAAGCAGCGCGGATCTTGTTGAATATTTCACATCGGTACTCCTTGTGATGTTGTTAATTGCGTTTGCGCTTTAGGGTTAACTTTTGGTCTTGGACCAGGTTTTCAGGTCTTTCCACCATTTATCCATCTTGGTGTTGGCTTTCTCGATCAGGGTTGGATCTTTTTGGGTGACAACATCCTGCAAATAGCTGACATCCTTGCGCATCACGGCGATCTCGGGACGCCGCGCTTTATAACTTTCAGCCTGTTCCATTTCATCCAGCGCATTATCCGCGTGCTTCAACGCATAACGGGCGCCGTCATAGTTTTTGGCAACAATAAAACTGCGGGCCAGGCCGATATTGTCATGGGCCTTGTCGCTGGGAACCGATATTTTGCTATCAATCGTCACCACTGCGTCAGTCAATTTGGCGAGTTGGTTGTCCGCCTCTTTGAGGTCGTTGGCGGCAATTGCGGTTTCCGCGGCGCTTAGAAATGCTTCGGCCTTGTTATCTGTCAAATCAAGCGTGAGATACACAATGTCGGCGTCCGTGACGGCCAGATCATTTTTCGCCCATACGGGACCATCTCCGATTTCCTTGACCTGAACCGGGCCGGTGTGAATGGGGAAATAGTGATATTTATATTCCGTATCATATTGATAGACGATCCGGCCCGACTCCACCTCGGTGATGCGAAGTTTTTCGGCGGTGGCGCCCTTTATCAGCATGACCATATTGCGCGCCGATGCAATATGCTGCCTGGCCACATCAACTTTTTTCATCGCCAGGGCGACGCGGGCATAATTGACATGCTCCACAAAACTGGCGGCCGCCACGCGCGGATCAACCACTTC
>DAIOWE010000180.1:0-4535 GCA_036758605.1 Pseudomonadota bacterium
GACATATTCTTCGCCGTCCAGCACCTTGCTGACAAAAATTTCGTGCGGGCGGGTAAATAATTTCACCGCCACGGCATTGTCCGGCCTGCGGATGGTTTTTTTCCTTTTGACCAGAACGGGGGCGGTTTTTTCCGGCAGGAGGCCCGGCACAACCTTGTTCACCACATGACTGATTTCAGGATAACGCCCAAGCCATCCGGGCGTATTGCTGGTTTGCAAAACCGCCTCTTCCGGGATTTCCACAATATCGGTTTCCGCCAGATGGACCTTGCCGTTTTCATCTTTCCAGCCATCGAACTCGTTATAATTTCCAAGAAAGTCGTACACAAAACCATTGATGGGATGGTGATAGACCTGTTCAGGGGTGCCCACCTGTTCGATGTGGCCATTGCTCATCACCACCACGCGGTCGGCCACTTCCATGGCTTCTTCCTGATCATGGGTTACAAAGATCGTGGTGATGTGAATATCGTCATGCAGGCGGCGCATCCAGCGGCGCAATTCCTTGCGCACCTTGGCGTCCAACGCGCCGAACGGTTCGTCCAGCAACAGCACCTTGGGTTCCACCGCCAGCGCGCGCGCCAACGCCACACGCTGGCGCTGGCCACCCGATAGCTGACTTGGATAGCGGTCATGGAATGCCTCAAGATGAATCAGCTCCAATAATTCCATCACCTTGCGGCGGATTTCGGCCTCTGATGGGCGCGTTGCTTTTGGACGCACACTAAGGCCAAACGCCACATTCTGAAACACGGTCATATGCTTGAACAATGCATAATGCTGGAACACAAAGCCTACATTGCGTTCTTTTACATTTCTGGTCTGCTGTTCCTGCCCATCCAGAATCACGGAACCGGAATCCGCAAAATCCAGCCCCGCAATAATGCGAAGCAATGTCGTCTTGCCTGAACCCGATGGGCCAAGCAGTGCAATCAGCTCCCCCGATTTGATATCGAGGCTGACATTATTCAGCGCAACAAAATTACTGTTAAAGCGCTTGGAGATATCGTTGACCTGAATGCCCATAAGTGTACGCGCCTGTTCTAGTGCCGGTTGGTGGGGCTGCTGAATCTGCTTTCAAGCAGGGTTTTCAGCAGCAGTGTTATCAGCGCAAGGAGTGTCAGAATGGAAGCCACCGCAAAGGCCGCCACAAAATTATATTCATTGTACAGAATTTCCACATGCAGCGGAATGGTATTGGTTTCGCCCTTGATATGCCCCGATACAACCGAAACCGCGCCAAATTCACCCATCGCGCGGGCATTGCATAACAGCACCCCGTACAACAGGCCCCATTTGATATTCGGCAATGTCACACGGAAAAATAGCTGCCAGCCGCTTGCCCCCAGCAGGATTGCCGCTTCTTCTTCTTCGGTTCCCTGTTCCTGCATCAGGGGGATCAATTCGCGCGCCACAAAGGGGAAGGTGACAAAGATTGTCGCAATAATCAAACCCGGCACGGCAAAGACAATCTGCACGTCATTATCGTGCAGCCATTCGCCGAAAATACTATTGGCCCCAAACAGCAGCACATAGATCAGCCCTGAAATAACAGGCGACACGGAAAATGGCAGATCGATCAGGGTAATCAATAATTGCTTGCCATAAAATTCGAATTTGGTGATAGCCCAACTGGCAATGACGCCGAATACAAGGTTGAGCGGCACCGCAACAGCGGCCACGATCAATGTTAACCGGATTGCAGCAACCGCATATTCCGCCTGGAGGCTGTCGGCATAGGCCGAAAATCCTTTACGAAACGCTTCTGCAAACACAGCGGCTACCGGGAGCCCGATCAGCGCGGTAATAAAAACAACCGAAGTGCCGATAAGCACGAACCTGAACCATGGGGGGCCCGCAATTGGCGATTTTCGCTTTGTTGAGATGTTATTCATCGCGTCTTCTCCGGCTCCAGGCCTGAAGCAGGTTGATTGCAAACAGCATCAGGAATGACGCCAGCAGCATCACCACCGCAATGGATGTCGCGCCGGTATAATCATATTGCTCCAGCTTGGTAATGATGATCAGCGGAATGATTTCAGAAACGCCGGGCATGTTGCCGGCAATGAAAATCACCGAACCATATTCCCCCAGCGCGCGCGCCAGCGCCATGGCGAAGCCAGTCATCAATGCGGGCGTCAATTCCGGCAGGATTACATAGTAAAAAGTTTGCCAGCGGGTCGCGCCCAGACTGACAGCCGCTTCTTCATATTCGCGATTCATGTCTTCCAGCACAGGCTGCACGGTGCGCACCACAAAAGGCAGGCCGATAAACACCAGCGCAATGGTGATGCCAAGCGGCGTAAAGGCAATCTTGACGCCAAGCGGTTCGAAATAACGGCCAATCCAGCCCTGTGGCGCATACAGCGCCGTCAGCGCAATGCCCGCAACAGCGGTCGGCAGGGCAAAGGGCAGGTCCACCATCGCATCCATGATCCGCTTGCCAGGAAATTTATACCGTACCAATACCCAGGTGACGATCAGTCCAAAAAATACATTGATAAAGGCGGCGGCCAAAGACGCCCCGAAACTGATGCGATAGGCGCTCAGCACCCGCGCCGACGTCACCGTTTTCCAGAATTCGGCAAAACTGACCCCTGCTGTTGTGATGAACAGCCCTGACAGCGGGATCAGCACGATCAGCCCGAGATATGTGAGTGTAATGCCGAGCGTAATACCAAAGCCCGGTATGACGCTCGGCTCCCTGAAGTTTTTCATGCCTGCCACTATACCCATTATGTGGAAATCTTATTGCGCATAGATCTGATCAAAAATACCGTCATCGGCAAAATGTTTTGCCTGCGCCGCGCCCCATCCGCCCAACGCATCAATACGCAAAAGTTTCAGTTTGGCAAACCGGTCCGCATTTTTTGCCGCAATCTCGGGATCACCTGGCCGGTAGTAAAAACTGGCCGCCAGTTCCTGCGCCTCTTTCGAATACAGATATTCCAGATAGGCGCGCGCCACATCCTGCGTCCCATGCCTTGCGGCATTTTTTTCAACCAGTGCAACCGTTGGTTCGGCCAGCATGCTAAGCGAAGGGATCACAATATCGAACTTCCCCCGGCCAAATTCGGATTCCGCGAGATAGGCCTCATTCTCCCACGCCAGCAACACATCGCCCATGCCACGCTGCACGAATGTTGTGGTGGATGCGCGCGCGCCCGCATCAAGCACCGGCACGTTTTTATAGAGTTTCGTCACAAATTGCTGCGCCTTTTCCGCGCTGCCATATTTGTTCAGGGCGTATCCCCAGGCCGCCATATAGCTCCAGCGGGCAGCGCCGGAAATTTTTGGATTGGGGGTAATCACCGCGACGCCTTCACGCACCAGATCATCCCAATCCCGGATCTGTTTTGGATTGTCCTTGCGCACCAGGAAGACAATCGTGGAGGTAAAGGGCGCGCTGTTATTGGGCAGTTTCTGCTGCCAGTCCGGCGGCAATAATTTTCGGCCCTTCTGCGCAATCGCATCCACGTCATAGGCCAGTGCAAGCGTCACCACATCCGCGCGCAAACCTTCAATGACCGAACGCGCCTGTTTGCCAGATCCGCCATGCGACTGACGCACCGTGACTTCCTGACCGGTTTTATCCAGCCAGTATCTGGCGAACAGGGCATTATACTTTTCGTAAAACTCACGGGTCGGATCATAGGAGACATTGAGCAACTGAACGGCGTCTGCCGCCCGCACGGATGCAGGCGACAAAACCATCAAGGCCGCGACAAGCCCCACGATGAATTTGCGCATCGATACATTCCTCTCCAACCTGATCGAAGTTACACGCCTGGCAGGGTTTATTATTTTACAATTCTTATATGTTATATAATATAATATCCACAAACATATGTGGAATTCGGGAACCTAGCATTTTCTGAAATAAATTCAACACTTCTTCGAACTTGCTGGAAGAAAAAGACCAAATAGGCTAACACCGCCGCATCGTTGACAGGCTCAGAAAGAGTAAACCGCATGCCCTCACTCGTAATGATCCGCCATGGCCAGAGCCAATGGAATCTGGAAAACCGATTTACCGGCTGGCATGACGTGCCCCTGACTGATCAGGGTGTGGCCGAAGCGCGCAAGGCCGGGCAATTGCTGCGGGCCGGCGGCTATCGCTTCGAGCGAGCCTATACATCGGTTTTGCAACGGGCCATCCGCACCCTATGGATCGTACTGGAGGAAATGGAGCTGGTATGGGTGCCGGAAATCAAGGCCTGGGAACTGAACGAGCGCCATTACGGCGCGTTACAGGGCCTCAACAAGGCCGAGACCGCCGCGAAACATGGCGAGGAACAGTTGAAAATCTGGCGGCGCAGCTTCGACACGCCCCCGCCGCCGCTGGCCGAGGATGATGCGCGCCATCCCCGCTTCGACCCGCGCTACAAGGGCCTGAGCGCGGCGCAATTGCCGGGAACGGAATCCCTGAAGAGCACACTGGACCGGGTGCTGCCCTACTGGCAGACCGAAATTGCACCACATTTGCTGGCCGGTGAAAATCTGATCATCGCCGCTCATGGCAACAGCCTGCGCGC
>DAIOWE010000181.1:0-4500 GCA_036758605.1 Pseudomonadota bacterium
ACAATGAGGCGTTTCTGGATCGCATTTGCGTGATCAAGGTGCCCTATTGCCTGCGCAGCTCGGACGAGGCGCGCATCTATCAGAAGCTGTTGCGTGAAAGCGAGCTGGAAAGCGTATCCTGCGCGCCGGACACGCTTGAAATGCTGGCCCGGTTCAGTGTGCTGACGCGGTTGCGCAAGCATGAGAACTCGTCGCTATATTCCAAGATGCGGGTCTATGACGGTGAGAACCTGAAGGACACCGATCCAAAGGCCCGTTCGATGCAGGAATATCGTGATTCCGCCGGTGTGGATGAAGGCATGAATGGCATCAGCACGCGCTTTGCCTTCAAGGTGCTGTCGCAGACCTTCAACTATGACACGGATGAGGTTGCGGCTGATCCGGTGCATCTGATGTATGTGCTGGAACAGGCGGTGCGGCGCGAACAGTTTCCGGATGAAACCGAAAGCAGCTATCTGGAATTCATCAAATCCGAACTTGCGCCGCGTTATGCCGAATTTATCGGCAATGAGATTCAGAAAGCCTATCTCGAATCCTATTCTGATTATGGGCAAAACCTGTTCGACCGCTATATCACCTATGCCGATGCCTGGATCGAGGATGAAGATTACAAGGATCCGGACACCGGGCAGATATTCAACCGCACCGTGCTGGATACGGAACTATCCAAGATTGAAAAGCCTGCGGGCATTGCCAATCCCAAGGATTTCCGAAACGAAGTGGTCAAGTTTGCGTTGCGGGCGCGGGCCAATAATGACGGCAGAAACCCGGCCTGGACCTCTTACGAAAAACTGCGTGAAGTGATTGAGAAGCGCATGTTTGCCCAGGTCGAGGACTTGCTGCCGGTCATCAGCTTTGGTGCGAAAAAAGATCATGAGCTTGACGAAAAGCATTCGGAGTTCGTCAATCGCATGACCGGTCGCGGCTATACCGAGCGGCAGGTGCGCAGGCTGGTTGAGTGGTACATCCGGGTTAACAAGGCAGGGTAATAAATTATATCGGAGCAGGGTAATGCATCATCACTTCATTGACAGGCGCGCCAACCCAAAGGACAAAAGCCTTGGCAATCGCCAGCGGTTTTTGCGCAGGGCGCGCGCGCGGATCAAGGAAGTGGTGAATAAATCGGTGCAGGACCGCAATGTTACTGATATCGCCAGCGGTGAAACCATCACGATTCCGGCAAAAGGAATTGAAGAGCCGCAATTGCGCAATGCGCGCCAGGGTGGCAATCGCAGCCGCGTTTTTACCGGCAACAAGGAATATATGACGGGGGACCAGATCGACAAACCCGAGGGCGGTAGCGGCAAAGGTGGCAAGGAAGGCTCCGACGACGGCGACGGCGAAGAAGATTTCCGCTTCACCCTGAGCCGGGAAGAATTTCTGGATCTGTTTTTTGAAGATCTGGAACTGCCTGACCTGGTGAAAACCAGCCTTCAGGAGGTGCACAGCGTCAAACTGCACCGGGCCGGGCATTCGGCATCCGGTACGCCCACCAATCTGAATGTGTTGCGCACCATGCGAAATGCCCATGGGCGGCGCATTGCGCTTAGCCGTCCCTCACGCGCAACCATCGAACGTCTTGAGCAGGAAATTGCAGAGCTGCGTGCGAAGACCATGCTGGATGAAGCAGAGCAGGCGCGCCTTGCGGAACTGGAGCCAAAACTGGAGGCGATGCTGCGCAAGATGCGCATTGTGCCCTATATTGATCCGGTGGATATCCGGTATAACCGGTATGAGCAGCGGCCAAATCCCAATACCAAAGCGGTTATGTTTTGTCTGATGGATGTGTCCGGCTCGATGGGCGAGCGGGAAAAGGATCTGGCCAAGCGTTTTTTCATGCTGCTGCATCTGTTTCTGGAGCGGCGGTACAAGCGTATTGAGGTGGTGTTCATCCGTCATACCCATCATGCCGAAGAGGTTGACGAGCAGACTTTTTTCTACAGTCCCGAAACCGGCGGCACCGTGGTCAGCACAGCACTGGTGGAAATGCAGCGCATCGTCAAGGAACGGTTTCCCACGGGTGAATGGAACATTTATGCGGCCCAGGCATCCGACGGTGAAAACTTTTCCGGTGATTCCGATCGCTGCCATGACCTGATGGTAAAGGAAATTATGCCGCTGGTGCAGTATTACGCCTATATCGAAATACTCGATGAACGCGAATTTGACATTTTCCAGGACGCGCGTTCGGGCGCCGCCTTGTGGCGCGCCTATGGCGAAGTTGCGGATGGCTGGCGGAATTTCGCCATGAAACGCATCGCCAAACCCGGCGACATTTATCCCGTTTTCCGTGAGCTGTTTGCCCATAAAGCCAAAGAAGGCGCCAGGTAACGGGAAGATTTTTTGAAAACCATGTGGTGACAGGGGCATGATCAGTAAAGCCAGCAGCATTTTGCTCTATGATGGATCGGACTGGAATTTTCCAACCCTGGAAAAAACCTATAAGGCGATTGAACAGATCGCCCTTGAAGATCTGGGCCTTGACGTTTACCGCAACCAGATCGAAATCATTTCATCCGAACAGATGTTGGACGCCTATTCCTCTGTCGGCATGCCGCTGATGTATCAGCACTGGTCGTTCGGCAAACGTTTCGCGCGTGATGAAATGCTGTACCGCAAGGGTTATCAGGGGCTGGCCTATGAGATCGTCATCAATTCCAATCCCTGCATCAGTTATAACATGGAAGAAAACACCATGCCGATGCAGACGCTGGTGATGGCGCATGCGGCGTTTGGGCATAATCATTTTTTCAAAAACAACTATCTGTTCCGTCAATGGACGGATGCCGATGGCATTCTGGAATATCTGCAATTCGCCAAAAGCTATATTGCGAAATGCGAGGAAAAACACGGGGCGCAATCGGTGGAGGAAATTCTGGATGCCGCACATGCCCTGATGGATCATGGTGTGTTCCGCTATCGCCGTCCGCCGCCACTATCGACGCGTGAGGAAGAAAGCAAACGTCGCGCCCGCGAGGAATATGAAGCGCGGACCTTCAATGATCTGTGGCGCACCCTGCCTGCAAAAGGTAAGGACACAGCAATAAGCGAAAGTGCGGAAGAGCATGAGCAGCGCCGCAAAATTCTGAAGCTGCCGCAGGAAAATATTCTGTATTTTCTGGAAAAATACAGCCCGGCTCTGGAAACATGGCAACGTGAGCTTTTGCATATTGTACGCACCATCGCGCAATATTTTTACCCGCAAAAACAGACCAAGGTGATGAACGAAGGCTGCGCATCCTTTGTGCATTATTACATTGCCAACAAACTGTATGATCAGGGCCGCATAACCGAGGGCGCGCTGCTGGAAATTCTGCACAGCCATTCCAGTGTGGTGATGCAGCCCGCCTATGATGATCCGCGCTATAGCGGCCTCAACCCTTATGCGCTGGGCTTTGAGATGATGTGCGACATTCAGCGCATCTGCACCGAACCGACGGACGAAGACCGGGAATGGTTTCCAGATCTTGCGGGCAGAGGCGACTGGCGGGCGGCGCTGCGTTATGCCTGGGCGAATTACCGTGATGAATCTTTCATTCTGCAATATCTCAGCCCGCATCTGATGCGCAAATTCCGTATGTTTCTGATTACGGATAATGAAAATGAAAGTCAGTACAGGGTGTCGGGCATTCATGACGAGGCCGGTTTTCGCAAGGTGCGCGCAGCCCTTGCGCAGTCCTACGAAATTGGACGGCTTGACCCGGACATTCAGGTGGTTGACGCCGATCTGAAGGGCGACCGCTGCCTTACCTTGCGGCATCTGGCGCTGGACAGGATTCCGCTGGAAACCAAAGAGCGTGACCAGGCGCTGAAACATTTGCGGCGGTTATGGGGGTATGATGTCAGCATCGAAAGTGTTGATCGCGATACAGGGGCCCTGATTTCCGAAGCTCGGCTTACGGCGGACCGGCTGGAGGCAAGTATCCGATAAGATGGGCTTATACCAACGGCCTGATAAATAGCTCCATTGTCATTCTGGGCAAAGCCCATTGTCATTCTGAGCGAAGCGAAGAATCCCCACGATACGGGGCGAGATTCTTCGCTTCGCTCAGAATGACAGGTCTTGGCGTAGGACCGTTGGTATCAACACAAAGCCCGTCCAGTTCTGGCCGGGCTTTGTGTGCGCGGAGCCGTTTTATTTGCGTGACGCCAGGGGTACATATTTGCGTTCGTTGGCGCCCTGGTACAATTGCCGGGGGCGCCCGATTTTTCTGCCCGGATCGGTGATCATTTCGTTCCATTGCGCGACCCAGCCAACGGTGCGCGCGACAGCAAAGATAACCGTGAACATGGAGGGCGGGAAGCCCAGCGCACGCTCAATAATGCCGGAATAAAAATCAACATTCGGGTAAAGCTGGCGGTCGATGAAATATTTGTCATTCAGCGCAATTTTCTCAAGCTCCATGGCGATCTGCAGCAGCGGGTCATGCTTGATGCCCAGCACACCCAGCACTTCGTGACAGGTTTTGCGCATGACCGTGGCGCGCGGGTCATAGTTCT
>DAIOWE010000182.1:0-4462 GCA_036758605.1 Pseudomonadota bacterium
TTCACGGTTCCAGTAGCCATTTGTAGAACTCCTAGTTTCTCAGTTAGCAGGTAGCGGAATTTTCATTCCGCAATTATGTGAAGCGCCAATTTTTGTTGATGACGCAACGCATGGGTGAACCAGAGCAAATGCCCTGGAAATTATTCAGGCGGCAGGCCTTGCGCGTTCATTCTGGCGCGGCCTGAAGCGGTTTTTCTGTTTGGGCCGGTTGTTAACCGGTTTGCGGGCAGCAGGCGCGGCGCTTTCGCGCGGCTTTCCGCCCGCCACGATCAGCCGGTTTCCGGTCAGTTTTTCGATGCTGCGCAGATGCCCCATTTCGCTGTCATCGCAGAATGAAACGGCAATGCCGGATGCGCCTGCGCGCGCGGTGCGGCCAATGCGGTGCACATAACATTCCGGCACATTCGGCAGATCAAAATTAATCACATGGGTAACGCCGGTCACATCAATGCCACGCGCAGCCACATCGGTCGCTACCAGAACACGCGCCTTGCCGCTGCGAAAGCGGGCCAGCGAATGCTGACGCGCCGACTGGCTTTTATTGCCGTGCAGCGCCTCGGCGTTGGTGCCATCCTTGCACAGCCCTTCGGCAATGCGTCCGGCGGCATGTTTGGTCCGTGTAAAGACAATGGCGCGTTCAAGCGCGGGGTCATCCAGCAGCGTCTTCAGCAGCGTGCGCTTGTCGCCGGTATTCACGAAGAACACTTTCTGTTCGATTTGCGGATTATCCGCCTCCGTGCGGGGCATTTCAACGCGCAGCGGATTGACCAGAACCGCGGACGCCAATGCGGCGACCTCGGTTGGCATGGTGGCCGAAAACATCAGGGATTGGCGTTTTTTCGGCAATTGCGCGATGATTTTCTTGATGTCCCTGACAAAGCCCAGATCAAACATGTGATCGGCTTCATCCAGCACAAAATGTTCGACCGCCTGTAATTTCAGATGGCCACAGGTCATCAGATCCACAATACGCCCCGGTGTGCCGGTCACGATATCGACGCCGCCGGCCAGCTTATCGATCTGCGGTTTGCGCCCGACGCCGCCATAAATGGTGGCCGAACGCAATCCCAGATGGCGCGACAGCAAGCGGATATTTTCATCGATCTGCAAGGCCAGTTCGCGCGTAGGTGCTACGATCAGCGCGCGCACAACGGGGCGCGAAGTCTTTTCAGCCAGTGACAGGCTTTGCAGGATAGGCAGCGCAAAGGCCGCCGTCTTGCCGGTACCCGTCTGGGCAAGGCCAAGCAGGTCACGTCCGGCAAGGATGCCGGGGATGGACGCCGCCTGAATGGGGGTTGGGGTGTTGAAGTTTTGCGTTTTGAGCGCGCGTAACAGCGGCCCGCTAAGGCCAAAGCCAGTAAAATCCAGAGATTGCAAGTGTGTTTATTCCTTCGCGCCGCCACTTAACCGCCTTTTCCTCATGAAAAGGCCTTGTAAAACCTATGCGGCGCCTTGATCTGCGGCCCACGCGGGAAGGTGGGGCAAACGATATATTGGGTGACTTACTCGGGAATGCAACTGCCGATCTGGCCCCTGCTCCCACGTTCGCGAGAAATCCTGGGGCGAACATACACGCAAACAGCACAGGGTCAAGTTAATTCGCCTGGGCTGCCCCACCTGATTGCCCTTGCCCGCGAATTTGGGTAGTTTCCCGCTATTGTTAGCGCCGCACCATGTTCAGGGAGTATGCCGCCATGCCGTCCAATATTTATGATCTTAACCTTGACAAGAACCCCGCCAATCATCAGCCGCTGACACCGCTCAGTTTTCTGCGCCGGACCGCCGATGTATATCCGAACCGCACAGCCATTGTGCATGGCGACACAAAGTTTACCTATGCCGAGTTTTACGCCCGCTGCCGCCGGCTGGCCAGTGCGCTTGCCCAGCGCGGCATTGGCCGTGGCGATACGGTGGCGATCCTCTCGCCCAATATTCCGCAAATGCTGGAGGCGCATTATGGCGTGCCATTCACGGGGGCGGTCATCAACACGCTGAATTACCGGCTGGATGCAGCGGCGATTGCGTTTATTCTGGATCATGGCGAGGCGAAAGTCCTGATCGTGGACCGGGAATTTTCCGGCCTGGCCAGGGGCGCGCTTGCGCTGTGCAAGGTAAAGCCGCTGGTGATTGATATCGATGATCCCGAATATGGCGGCGAAGGTTCCCGCATCGGCGAAATTGAATATGAAAGTTTCATCGCCAAAGGCGACCCGGCTTTTGAATGGGCGCTGCCCGGCGATGAATGGGACGCCATCGCGCTGAATTACACTTCGGGCACAACAGGAAATCCCAAAGGCGTGGTGTTCCATCATCGCGGCGCCTATCTGCTGTCGATGGGCAATGTGGTCACGGCGTCGATGCAAAAGCATCCCGTCTATCTGTGGACGCTGCCGATGTTTCATTGCAATGGCTGGTGTTTTACCTGGTCGCTGAGTGTGGCGGCGGGCACGCATGTCTGCCTGCGCCGCACAGAAGCGGCGCTGATCTATAACGCGATCGCTAAATATCAGGTAACCCATATGTGCGGCGCGCCGGTGGTGATGGGCATGCTGATCAACGCCAGGCCGGAAGAGCGCAAAGCTTTCAGTCATAGCATTGAATTTTTCACCGCCGCCGCGCCGCCGCCCGCCAGCGTAATTGGCGCCATGACCGCCAGCGGTTTTTCGGTGACGCATCTTTATGGTTTGACCGAAACCTACGGCCCCGCCGTCATCAATGACTGGCACGAGGAATGGAACGCCCTGCCGCCCGATGAGCAGGCCACCGTCAAGGCCCGCCAGGGGGTGCGCTATCCGGTGCTGGAGGATTTAACGGTGCGCGATCCCGAAACCATGCTGGAAGTGCCCAGCGATGGCGAGACCATGGGCGAGGTGATGTTTCGCGGCAATGTGGTGATGAAAGGCTATCTGAAAAACCCCAACGCCACGAATGAATCGTTTGAAGGCGGCTGGTATCATTCCGGCGATCTGGGTGTGCGCCACGCGGACGGCTATATCCAGCTCAAGGATCGATCCAAGGACATTATCATATCGGGCGGTGAAAACATTTCCTCCATCGAAGTCGAGGACACGCTCTACAAACATCCCGGCATTCTGGAGGCCGCCGTTGTTGCCCGCGCCGATGAAAAATGGGGCGAGACGCCGTGCGCCTTCGTCACGCTCAAACACACCCACCAGCATCTGAGCGCACAGGACATCATCGCCTATTGCCGCGAAAACCTGGCGCATTACAAATGCCCGCGCCATGTGGTGTTCACCGAGCTGCCCAAAACCTCTACAGGCAAGGTGCAGAAATTCAAACTGCGCGAGATGACGAAAGAAGTCGGTTAGGGTGTGTAAAGTACGCTTTTAACTGCTATTTTTCTGCGTATGGCCTAAACACCTAAAATACGTTCATGGCATATTCCGGCTGGCGTAATAATTCGCCGGCCGTGATGCTGTCGGCCTTGATCTGCGCTTTCAGACTGTCGATGCCATCAAATTTACGTTCTGCACGGATGAATTCGACAAAGGTCACGCGCAGCGTGCGGCCATACAGATCGCCGGAAAAATCGAACAGATTAACTTCCAGCATCACATCCTGTTTATCGAATGTCGGGCGCAATCCAATATTTGCGACGCCGTCATAGATGCCGGCGCCGGGCCCTTCCAACAGCTCTGCGCGAACGGCATAAACGCCATGTTTGGGTTCCAGGCACGCATCCAGACACACATTGGCCGTGGGAAAACCAATGGTGCGTCCGCGCTGGTCGCCGCTCAGCACAGGCCCTTCAATGCGCCACCAATGGCCAAGCAGTTCCGCCGCCCGTCGTGGCCGCCCTTCACGCAAATGCTCGCGGATAAGGGAGGAGGAATAAGGCTCGCCCGAGGAAGAGGTGTTGACTGCATTGGTGATGCTGACACCAAAGCCCGCTTTTTCCCCTTCGCGGACTAAAAATGACACATCGCCTTCCCGATTTTGGCCGAAACGAAAATCATAGCCGACAACGATATGCGTGACCCCCAACCCCTTAACCAGAATGCGGGTGACAAAATCCTGGGCGGGACGTGCGGCCAGCTCAGCGTCAAAACGTTCGACATACAGTAAATCAATGCCAAGTCCCCCCAGCAGCCTGGCTTTTTCGGGCAGCGGCGTTAGCCGGAAACGCGGGGCATCGGGCTGAAAAAACTCTCTGGGGTGCGGTTCAAACACCAGCGCCCCCAGTGGACGGCCCTTGTCACGCGCAATGGCGGCTGCCTGCGCCAGAACCGCACGATGTCCAAGATGCACCCCGTCAAAGTTACCGATGGCGACAACCGCCCCCCGGCATTCAGGCGGCAACTCGTTAATATCCCGCACAAGGCGCATGTTAGCCCTTTTAAACTATATGCATTCGAAACCGGAAAAGCTTTACACGAGCGCGGGTTTTCCCTCAAGGGCGCGTAGTATCCAGCAGTGACGCAAGGAAAATATACGGCATTTC
>DAIOWE010000183.1:0-1445 GCA_036758605.1 Pseudomonadota bacterium
AGAAAATCCCGTCTGGTGGGTTCTTCCGCATGGCCAGCAGTCACTGATCGCTTCCCTCTTGCTTACGCGCTATGGGCATTGCGATGGCTGCGATATATACAGGCATCGCCCCCCGGCGCTGACGTAATGAACGGGCACTTTTCGCATTAGAAAAACGGCTTGTCCAGAGATAGTACGCAGATAAGGTTTGGGATCATCTCTTTTACCCAAGGGAAATAGTAGGAGAATGCTGCGGATCGCCCTGTATCAGCCGGACATCCCTCAGAACACGGGTACCCTGTTGCGTCTGGGCGCATGTCTTGGGGTGCCCGTGGATATTATTGAGCCGTGCGGTTTTGTCCTGAGCGACCGGGGTTTGCAGCGCGCGGGCATGGATTATCTGGAAATGGCGGCAATGCAGCGCCACGATTCGTGGGGCGCGTTCCGCCTTGATCTGGATCAACGCCAGGGGCGCCTGATCCTGTTAACGACCAAAGCCGCCATTGCGTACACTGCGTTTCGCTTTCAGCCCGGTGATACGCTACTGCTGGGCCGTGAAAGTGCGGGCGTGCCGGATGAAGTGCATGATCGCGCCGACGCCCGGCTGATCATACCGATGCTGGCGGGCCGGCGTTCGCTGAACGTGGCGCTTTCGGCTGCAATGGTGCTGGGCGAGGGGTTGCGGCAACTGGATGGATTTATGAGCGTGGGTGAAACATGAGTGATCTGATCGAGAAGCGCAAAGCACAGGCCGCCGCATGGTTCGCCACTTTACGAGACCGCATTTGCGCAGAGTTCGAGATGCTGGAAGATGCGCTGAGCGGCACATTTTCGGATCTCCCGGCGGGGCGTTTCAAACGCACGCCCTGGCGGCGCGAAGCGGGCGGCGGCGGCGAAATGTCGATGCTGCACGGGCGGGTGTTTGAAAAAGCCGGCGTGCATATATCCGTCGTACACGGAGAATTTACACCGGAAATGCTGGCGCAGATGCCTGGCCCACGCAGCGATCCGCGTTTCTGGGCGGCGGGCATATCCCTGATCGCGCATATGCGCTCGCCGCTGGTGCCCGCCGTGCATATGAACACGCGGCACATTGTCAGCGGCGGCGGTGAAAATATAAAAGCCTGGTTTGGCGGTGGCGCGGACCTGACGCCGATGTTTCCCGATGAAACGGACACGGGCATTTTTCACGGCGCGATGCAGGCGGCGTGTGATCGCCATGACCCGGGCTATTATCCGCGTTTCAAACAATGGTGCGATGAATATTTTTATCTGCCGCATCGCAGTGAACCGCGCGGCGTTGGCGGCATTTTCTATGACCACCATGACAGCGGAAACTGGGACGCGGATTTTGCCTTTACCCGCGATGTGGGCGAGGCGTTCCTGCACGTTTATCCGCAGATCGTGCGTACACATATGAACAAGGCCTGGACGCCGGAACAGCGCGAACACCAGCTTATCCGGCG
>DAIOWE010000183.1:1545-4414 GCA_036758605.1 Pseudomonadota bacterium
AAGGTGGCGATGCTGTCAGGGAATTTCAGGCCGCCGGGTGGGGCAAGCTGAATGTTCAGGCGTGACGGCTGGGTCAGGAATATCTGTCCGGCGGCGAGCAATTGCGAAGTCATCGGGTCATTGGCGGTTTGCGGATCAAGCGACACAAGCAGGGATCCCGCCAGATATTTGGCGCGCGCCTCCTCAACCGTCAGGCCCTGTTTGGCCCCGTCCTGCGCCAGCCAGCGATCGGCAAATTCCGTGCCGGTAAAATTCAGGTCACATTTGCGCAAGGTGGCGGGGTGACTGGCGGCTGCCTGCGCCTGACGGATAAGGGCGGGCGAAAACCCGTTCAGATTTTGCGCGCTGCAGGTTCCGGAAAGGATCGCGTCGGGCGAAAGTTTCAATGTGGTGTCCCATGTGTGCGATGCCGGCGCACTGAATTTATGGCGCGATTCCAGATCGAATTGCAGCCGGTCCTGCCCCAGCCATTGGCGAAGGGACGCCGCCATCGGATCGCGCAAATCCAGACTGGCGCCGCGAATGGAAAAATTTCCGGAAGCCGGAAAGGGTGCGTAATTTCCATCGGGATCAGAATTCAGTTCCGCGATGGAAAGCAGCCCGGCTTTTCCCTTGCGCACACTCACACCCTGCAGGTGCAGCGCGCCGTATGAATTGCTGTTCAGCAGACTATTCAGCAACGCATCTTCACGCCGCGCCGATTGCGGATCACGATGCGCGCGCACAGCGGCGCGGGTCACGGATTGCGTATCCACATTGTTCATGCTGGCACTGGCGATACGGATGGCATAGGCCGTCCCGGCAGCAGAGGCGTTGAGCTCGATATTGGAAAGCGTCAGCGCGCTGATGCGCGCGCCATCAATGCCTGATGCGGTGACAGTGGCGATGCGCACACTGCCCGGTCCGGAAAATTGCAAATCCGATGCGCCGTCGATACGGATATTTTCGGCGCGCAACTTGTCCAGCCGGAACAGGCCGGACGGCAGCGCCTCAAGCCCCTGCAACTGTATCTGGCCAATGTGTTGCACGGTTTCTTCGCCGCCTGCGGATTGCGCATGCGCCACAACATCGCGAACGGTGATGGTTGCGCCGCTGGTGTCGGCCGAGGCAAAGCTGATTTTCGCGCCGGGCGGCGAGAGGGTCGCAAGAAACTGCTGCACCATGGCTTGCGTCGCTTCGTCCGCCCTGGCGGGGCCAACGGTCATCAACAGACACAATAGAGCGGCAGGAATCAGGTTGCGCATTAATTTTCCCTTCGTTGGAACAAGCCAGTATGCGCTTGATAAACATAAATTATGGCGGAAATAAATCGCTGCTTTGCGGGCGGGCATTTCTTGTGTAGTTTGACAGTAACAGATTGCAAACAGAACAAATGAGGGCGGAAATGCAGCAAGCGGGGAAATGGCTAACCGGATTAGCCATGGGTTTACTGGTGCTTGGTCATGTTCCCGGCGCACAGGCGGCGCAAACGGCGGGTTCCGGGGATATATTGTCTTCACCCAGTACCGTGCAAACCCCAGCCAGGCAGCCAGTTGGCCCAGAGGCTGGCGTGACGGGGGATATGCTGAAAGCCGGCACGTCAAACCCGGAAAGCTGGCTGATGTATGGTGGTGATTATACCAATTTCCGGCATAGTCCGATCAAGGGGCTGACACCTGCTGCGGTTAAAAAACTGAAAGTGGCCTGGTCCTTTCCGACCGGCACGACGGGCCAGTTTGAAACCTCGCCCGTTATTTATGGTGGTGTGATGTATATCACCACGTCGCATAACCGCCTGATGGCGCTGGATGCAAAAACCGGTGAGATGCTGTGGCGTTATGATTATGCGCTGCCCGAAGGTCTGAAGGTATGTTGTGGTCCGGTCAACCGGGGCGTGGCGATTTCCGGCGATCTGGTGCTGATGGTCACGCTTGATGCGCATATTCTGGCGCTTGAACGGCGCACCGGAATTGTGAAATGGAATACTGAAATTACGCCGTACGAGGATGGGTTTGCCGCCACCTCGGCTCCGCTGATTGTCGGCGATAAGGCGATTACCGGCATTGCGGGCGGCGAATATGGCGTGCGCGGTTTTTTTGACGCCTATGACATCGCCACCGGCAAGCGCCTGTGGCGCCATTATACGGTTCCCGCAGCAGGCGAACCGGGCGCGGAAACCTGGGCGGGCGACAGCTACAAAACCGGCGGCTCGCCAACCTGGACCACGGGCGCCTATGATGTGGAAACCGACACATTGTTCTGGACCACGGGTAATCCATCACCTGACTGGAATGGCGATTTGCGCGCGGGCGACAATCTCTATTCAAACTCGATCATCGCGGTTGATCCCGCGACTGGTGCGCGCAAATGGCATTATCAGTTCACCCCGCATGATGTGTGGGATTATGACGGCAACAGCCATATTTTCCTGGTTGACGTAGATGTTGCCGGCAAGCCCGTGAAGGCGGTGGTGCAGCCTAATCGTAATGGCTTTTTCTATGCGCTGGACCGCACAACCGGAAAATTCCTGTTCGCGAAGCAATATACAAAGGAGCTGAACTGGGCGACGGGCTTTGATGAAGCCGGGCGGCCAATTGTGGATCCCGCCGCCATGCCGCAGGAAAAACCCACCATGCGGGTCTGCCCCGGCAATCTTGGTGGTCTGAACGGGGCATGGACTGCGACCTACAGCCCACTGACCAAACTGGCCTATGTGCCTTCGGTTGAAGGCTGCCAGAACTTTGCCAAAGGCATTGTCGTCAATGTGAAAGGCATTCCGCTGCTGGGTGGCATGCCCAACCCGGTCGACGTGATTGAGGGCAAGGATCATGGCGTGCTTTCGGCCATTGACGTCGCCACCGGCGAAATCAAATGGCGCTATGAAGATCCC
>DAIOWE010000184.1:0-4371 GCA_036758605.1 Pseudomonadota bacterium
CCCTGAGTTGACGGACTCTACTCATTTTTGGAGGGGTTTTAAGGGCTCAGGTCAATACCAACGGCCCGATGAACAAACCCGTTGTGTCATTCTGAGCGAAGCGAAGAATCCCCCTCCATTTCGGGGGGATCCTTCGCTTCGCTCAGGATGACAGGTCAGGGCATAGGGCCGCTGGTATCAGTCCTATAGCAAGAAAAAATCACAATATCCGGGATCGACGACATTTGCACACCATCAATCAAATCCAGTCGCGCACCTGTTCCGCACCGGCAAAACGCCCCCCCAACTCTTCCCTGAAGTAGGACATATAGCCCTCGATTCGTCCAAAGAAAGCAGTTAACTCCGCTTCCGAATTGACATAGGACGTGTTCCCGATCGCCACTGAAGGTGAGTGAAGGGAGTAAACAAAAAGCCAGACCCCCAGGCTCTGAAGATACCGCGTTAATTGAATGGCCTGCGCAAGACTGGACCCTTCCGGAGACAACCGAATTCGCCGCGCCGCACCCATCCGGGAAAGCATGCCTTTGAGGACGGACGGGATCTTTTGGTAATTCCTCAGAACAGGCGAGTCTCTTGAGCATAAGTAACCCAAAATGGCGCCGCTATGGGGAATCCGCAAAATCCGCTCATTTGGTCCGGCAAAACTCGGATACATGGAGCTGCGATAATAATCGGGCCCACCATCATTGCTAAAATCAAAGGGAGGCGAAGCGCTAAGGTCTATTTCAAAATCAAGGGATTCGAGTATGCTGGCGGTGTTCTCACCATAACCATATCTTCCCGCTAAATATGTTTTGGGACGAATATCATAAGCACGCTCAATCGATTCGGTCAGGCAGCGGATTTTCTCATACTCTAATTGGACCGGCAAATTTCCCGGATAGGAATTTACTGCGTTCACTGCCTCCAAATGTGGGGGCGTCACCCAGGGGTGAAGGTGTACGCCCAAAGTTGCGCGCTTGATGTCGACGGCTTTCCTGAACGCCGCCACAGCCTCTTCACGATCCGTAAGCGGATAGCCCATCACATAGGTTGGCGTAACACCGTATTTGTCGAATATGCGCTCTAACGCAGCCAGATGTTGAATATGACTTACACCGGTATTGGAGCGGTCAAATGGCTGATCCCAGGGGAATTCTTCTTCCGCGTGGATTACCGTGATAAGTGTTGGCTGGATAACGGAAGTCATACCTCCCTTCCCTTGCATGGGGCCACCCATGAGACAAATATTCTGGTCCAGCACAACAAATATTCCGTCTCAATCACAAAAATTTCGTCCCAATCAAACACCCCCAATGGACCCCCGAATGTAAGTTACAATTAATGATGGGGTAATATGGCAATATCAAATTAATTCAGCGTCGACGACCCTATCTTATGCCAGCCATGATCCAGACAGAGAAAATAGTACTTCCATTACCTTAACCGCTTATTACGCTGCTACGAATTCGGTGTTGAATATGCCGGTATCGGTCCGGCAAACATGGATTATCCGAAAATGCGCGTCGGCCTCCCTTAATATTAGAAATCTAACGACAGGCTGCCTGGGTAATTTTTTTTAACAATTCTGTATTTAATTGTTTCGCTTTAAGCAGTACGGTGTGTAGGCTTGGGTATCCACAAAAACCAAAAAAATAAACGGGAGGAAGTGGGGCATGCCGAATACGCAACGTGCCGATATTGGGGGAACTTTATACCAGCTAATGCGCCTGATGCGGCGTTACTGGCATGAGGGGGTTGTCTCCTCGCTTGACATGACCGGGCCACAGTCCATTGTTATTGCTGGGTTAAAATCCCTTGGGGATGGGGTTAACCAGACCGAGCTTTCTAACTATCTGGCCATACACAAGGCCCCGCTGGCCTGCATTATCGACCAGTTAGAACAAAAAGGCCTGGTCGAGCGGCGGCTGGACCCGCAGGACCGCCGGGTGCGGCGAATCTTCGCCACGGATCGTGTGCGGGAAATTCACCCGCGCATGGAGCTGGTCATGGACAGCCTGAATGCCAGCCTGACGGAGGGTATTTCCAATATGGATATGCGTATTATAGACCGATGTCTTGAAAAAATGCGGGATAATTTGATCATAGGACTGGGGGAAAATCGAATCCCTTCAACCATGGATGCGGAGCTGATTTAACGCTCCCCCTTGCTCCACTGATCTATGCTGGCTATAAGGCCCGGTAAGTTGATCAGTGGATACAAGGATAGCGTTATGGCGATTGAGCGTACTTTTTCGATTATTAAACCCGATGCTACGGCCCGCAATCTGACGGGTAAGATTGCGGCCATGCTGGAGGCAGCCGGTCTGCGCATTGTCGCGCAGAAACGCCTGCATATGACGCGCCAGCAGGCCGAGGGCTTCTATGCAGTGCATAAAGAGCGGCCATTCTTTGGCGAACTTTGCACCTATATGACCTCCGGCCCGGTTGTCGTTCAGGTGCTGGAGGGCGATAACGCCATCGCCCGCAATCGCGAAGTGATGGGTGCCACAGACCCAGCCAAAGCGGCCGATGACACTATCCGCAAAACCTATGGCGAAAGCATTGAGCGCAATTGCGTACATGGCTCGGATGCGCCGGAAACTGCGGCGGAAGAGATTTCCTACTTCTTTTCCAGGATTGAAATTACAGGTTAATCCTCTGAAATATTTGCCGTTTCACCTGAAACACTAACCCTGCCTGCGGCAATCAGCCGCAGGGCTTGCGGGTACGCGCGATGTTCTGCCCGCCGGATGCGGTCATGCAGGGAGTCGCTCGTGTCCCCCGCCTCCACCGGGACTTCCACCTGCAACAGAATGGGCCCCGCATCCATTTCCGGGCGCACAAAATGCACCGTGCAGCCGGTTTGCTGTACCCCCGCCGCCAGCGCCTGTTCCACGGCATCAATGCCCTTGAAGGCGGGCAGCAGGGACGGATGCACATTGATCAGCCGGTCATGCCATTTCTTGACAAACCCCGGGGTGAGCAGGCGCATGAAGCCCGCAAGACAGACAAATTCAACATCCGCGCCACGCAGCGCCGTGTCTATGGCCATATCGAAAGCCTCACGCGACGGATATTCCTTGTGTGGAATGAGCTTTGTCGCAATCCCTGCCCGTTTGGCACGCTCCAGCCCGCCTGCATCCGCCCGGTTGGAAATCACCAGAACAATTTCGGCCGGAAAATCCGGCGCCGTACAGGCATCAATCAACGCCTGCAAATTGGTTCCTGATCCTGAAATCAGTACGCCTGTTTTCAGCCGCTTACCCTGCATTGCCGGTCAGCCCTTCATCAGATGGGCGCGGTACTTGACCTTTGCTTCGCCGCTTCCAGGGATCAATTTACCAAGCGGAAAAACACTTTCACCTTCGGCGGCCAGTATCGCCATCGCGGCCTCGACCTTGTCCGGGGAAACCACCGCCACCATGCCGACACCGCAATTAAAAGTTTTCAGCATTTCAGCATCTGACATGGCGCCCGTGCGTTGCAACCATGCAAACAAAGGCGGCAACCCCCAACTGGCCAGATCAACTTCGGCCATCAGCCCGTCCGGCAATATGCGCGGGATATTTTCGGTCAGCCCGCCGCCGGTAATATGGGCCAGTCCTTTCACGCCGCCGCGACGGATCGCCGCCAGACAGCTTTTGACATACAGCTTTGTGGGGGTCAGCAAGCTCAACCCAAGCGTATGCTCAGATGCAAAGGGGGCGGGATCGTCCAGCCCGATTCCCGCCTGTTCAACCAATCTGCGTACCAGAGAAAAACCATTTGAATGCAGCCCGCTAGAGGCTATTCCCAGGAGTATGTCTCCGGCTGCAATGTCCGGGCGTGGCAGCGCCTGGCCGCGCTCCACCGCACCCACGGCAAAGCCCGCCAGATCATAATCCCCATCGCGGTACATGCCCGGCATTTCCGCCGTTTCACCGCCAATCAGCGCACAGCCGGTTTCCCGGCAGGCCAGCGCGATGCCGCTGACAATCTCGCGGCCTGCCTCTATATCCAGATGGCCGGTTGCATAATAGTCCAGGAAGAACAGCGGCTCCGCCCCCTGCACCACCAGATCATTGACACACATGGCGACCAGATCAATGCCGATGGTGTCGTGCCGCGCCAGCTCAATCGCGATGCGCAGCTTGGTGCCCACCCCATCGGTGGCCGCCACCAGAATCGGATCGGTAAAACCGGCCGCCTTCAGATCAAACAGGCCGCCAAACCCGCCCAGCGACGCATCCGCGCCCGGACGGCGGGTGCCTTTGGCCAGTGGCTTGATGAGATCAACAAAACGGTTGCCGGCGTCAATATCGACGCCTGCATCCTTATAGGTTTGCCCGTTGCCGGTGGGGTTTGAAGATAGGTTCTCGCGCTCTGTCATGCGCCTTTCATACAGGCGAA
>DAIOWE010000185.1:0-4348 GCA_036758605.1 Pseudomonadota bacterium
AGGCCTTGCCCCTGGCGGCGTTTTCCAGAGTGCTGTCGATCAGCACCACGTCAATACCCGCCATGGCCGAGACATAGGCGATGCCCGATCCCATCATGCCTGCGCCCAGCACCGCGATTTTTTTGCATTCGGATTTTGGGGCGGCTTTCGGGCGCCTTGCGCCCTTGGCCAGTTCACCGCTGGAAATAAACAGCGAACGCACCATATTGCTGGCGCTGGGATGCTGGAACAGGCTGACCAGATGGCGCGTTTCAATGCGCAGCGCCGCATCCATGGGCACCTGAACACCTTCATAGACACAGGCGATGATGGCTTCCAGCGCCGGGTAATTGCCATAGCTGGCCTTGCGCAAATTGGCGATGGCCATGGCGAAGATTTCCTGCGCCGGGCCGCCATCATAGGGGCCACCGCCGGGAATTTTGTAATTCTTCTTGTCCCAGGGCTGCACGGCATCCGGGCTTTCTTTGATCCAGCGTTTGGCTTCCTGCACGATTTCGCCTGCGGGAACCAGTTTGTGAATGATGCCCAGTTTCAGCGCCTGTTGCGGTGACACCGGTTCACCCTGCAACAGCATCGGCAGCGCGGCGGGAATGCCGGTCAGGCGCGGCAGGCGCTGCGTGCCGCCACCGCCGGGCAGCAGGCCGACTTTCGCTTCCGGCAAGCCGATCTGAATGGCCGGATTATCGGCGCACACCCGGTAATGGCAGCCCAGCGGAATTTCCAGCCCGCCGCCCAGCGCCGTGCCGTTGATGGCGGCGGCCACCGGCTTGCCACAGGTTTCCAGTGCGCGCAAAATGCCGCTAAAGCCGATGATCGGGCTGGCATATAGCGCGTCCACGCGCTGTTCGTGTGTGTGTTTCGGGTTGCCGGTGGCGGTGGCCTGCACCATCATCAGATCGGCGCCCGCCAGAAACGCATCCTTGCCGCTGGTGATCACCGCGCCCTTGATCGCGGCATCACTTTTGATGCGCGCCACACATTGGGAAAATTCCGCCAGCGCATCATCCGACAGCACATTCATGCTGCGCCCCGGCATGTCCCAGGTGATGGTCGCGATGCCATCGCTGTCGACTTCGAATTTCATCTGTTGCATGTGTGTCTCCCTGATATGTTTTTTTCAAGTCGAATCGCACGTATCCCCCCACCCCTAACCCCTCCCCACAAGGGGGAGGGGAATCTGGCTCAGAACTCTGATCTTCTCCCTCCCCCTTGTGGGGAGGGCCGGGGTGGGGGTGATACAGAGCGCCACTTACCATTAGTACTCTGTATACGGAACACCGGCCTTGTTTGTGTAGACTCCTGTCTTTCCCATCCGCATAAAACGCAGATCAATGTCAGGATACTCGCCCACATCAAACGGCGCACGGGTGCCAATTTCCAGAAATACCGCATCAGCGTCGCTTTTGTTAACCAGACAATGACCATTGGCGACACCTGCGGGAAATCCGGCGGCCTCACCCGGTCCTAAAATTTCCTCGCCTGCATCGGTGATCAGCGTCACCTGCCCTTCAAGCACATAGATAAATTCATCTTCCGACAGATGCCAGTGACGCTGTGACGTGCCAGCACCTTTGGGCAAACGGGTCAGCCGGACGCCAAACTGGGTCAATCCCGCTGCGTCGCCCAGCGATTTGCGCACACGGCTACCCGCAACATTTTTGAATGGCGCGGGATAACCGCTGCCGGTAACCCCGGGCACACGCGCAACATCGATTTTCGGCACGCCTACACCCGCTCGATGATCGTGGCCGTCCCCATGCCTGCGCCGACACACAATGTGATCAGCGCGGTGGAAAGGTTGCGGCGTTCCAGCTCGTCCAGCACGGTGCCCAGTATCATCGCGCCGGTGGCGCCCAGCGGGTGGCCCATGGCGATGGCGCCGCCATTCACGTTCATTTTGGAATGATCGATATTAAGCTGATCCATCATGCGCAGCACGACCGAGGCGAACGCCTCGTTCAGTTCAAACAGATCAATATCGCCCACTGTCATGCCCGCGCGTTTAAGCACCTTTTCGGTGACCAGCGCGGGGCCGGTCAGCATGATGCAGGGTTCAGAGCCGATTGAGCCGAAGGCCCGGATGCGCGCGCGCGGCTTCAGGCCCATGGCGTTGCCCGCCTCGCGCGTACCCAGCAATACGCCCGCCGCGCCATCGACGATACCGCTGCTGTTTCCGCCATGATGTACATGCACCATTTCTTCCACATCAGGGTAACGCTGCATCGCCACGGCGTCAAAGCCGCCCATTTCGCCCATCATGGTGAAAGACGGCTCCAGCGACGCCATCTGCTGCATGGTGCTGCCGGGGCGCATATGTTCGTCATGATCCAGAATGATGCGGCCGTTAATGTCCTTCACAGGAATCACGGATTTTTTGAAATAGCCATTGTCCCAGGCATGTTTGGCGCGCCGCTGGCTTTCGACGGCATAGCCATCCACATCGGCGCGGCTGAACCCGTCACGCGTTGCGATCAGGTCGGCCCCAATGCCCTGGGGCGCGAAATAGCTTTTGAAGGCGATGGCCGGATCGGTGGACCAGGCGCCGCCGCCCGCGCCCATGGGAACGCGGCTCATGCTTTCCACGCCGCCCCCGATGGTCATGTCGCTTTGTCCTGACATGATCTGCGCTGCCGCCATATTCACCGCCTCCAGCCCCGAGGCGCAAAACCGGTTGATCTGCACGCCCGCCACGCTTTCGGCATAGTCCGCATTCAGCACGGCGATACGGGCGATATCCGCGCCCTGTTCGCGCACCGGCTCGACACAGCCCAGGATCACGTCATCAACCTTGCTGGTGTCCAGATTGTTGCGGTCTCGCAGCGCCTTGAGCACCTGGGTCGCCAGTTCGAGCGAGGGCACCTCATGCAGGCTGCCGCTGGTTTTGCCCTTGCCGCGCGGGGTGCGGACGGCGTCATACACATAGGCTTCGGTCATTGGCGTTCTCCCTTGTTCGTTGTCTTACAGTGCGCGTGAAATCAGCAGGCGCATGATTTCACTTGTACCGCCATAGATGCGCTGTATGCGGGCGTCGGCATACATGCGCCCAATGGGATATTCCATCATGTAACCATATCCGCCGAATAATTGCAGGCATTTGTCAACAACCCTGCAATGGGTCTCACAGGCCCATAGCTTGGCGACGGCGCCTTCTTCGGGGGTCAGTTCACCGCGCACCAGGCGTTCGATATACTGATCGACAAAAGTGCGCGCGACCACGGCCTCGGCCTTGCAGTCGGCCAGCACGAATTGCGTGTTCTGAAAATCCAGCAGGGCTTTGCCAAACGCCTTGCGCTGTTTGACATAATCGACGGTGACATCAATCGCCGCTTCCATGCCCGCGACCGAACCCAGCGCGATAATCAGACGTTCACGCGGCAATTGCTGCATCAGTTGATAAAAACCACGGCCTTCATCGCCGCCCAGTATATTACCGGCGGGCACACGTACATCATCAAAAAACAGTTCCGACGTATCCTGTGCATGCAGGCCGACCTTTTCCAGATTGCGTCCGCGCCGGTAGCCGGTGACCTCATTCGCCTCGACCACCACCAGAGAGATGTTTTTGGCGCCGCCCGTTACATCGCCGGTCTTGCACACGACGATGATCAGGTCCGCATGCTGACCATTGGTGATGAAGGTTTTCTGGCCATTGATCACCAGGCTGTCGCCATCACGGCGCGCCGTTGTGCGCACCGCCTGCAAATCCGATCCGGTGCCCGGTTCCGTCATGGCGATAGCGGCGACCATTTCGCCGGTGGCGAGTTTCGGCAGCCAGCGTTTTTTCTGTTCCTCGGTGCCATAGGACAGAATATAGGGCGCGCAGATGCCGCTATGCACGCCATTGCCCCAGCCGGAAAAATGCATCCATTGTTCCTGCTGCACGATCACCGCCTCATGGCGGAAATCGCCGCCCATGCCGCCATATTCCTCCGGGATGGTGACGCATAACAGGCCCGCATCGCCTGCCTTGTTCCAGAAGTCGCGGTCGATCTTGCCCTCCTGATTCCAGCGTTCATTATGCGGCAACGCCTCGCGCTCGAAGAACTTGCGCACACTGTCAGAAAAAATTTGCAGGTCTTCATCCATCCATGCGGATTTTCGCGCGATCATAATGTCCTCGTTTGTTTTGGGAACGCCGGGCCTGCATCAGACCCAGACGGTCATCTAGCATGTTTTTGCGACCGTTTAATCCGGGGAATTACGTGTACATGTTTTATTCTTAACAATAGGCGTATAATCCTATATATCGGCGCTGGTCAGCTTGGCAATAACCTCGGGCCGCAAGAAGTTTCATCTAAAAATCGCTGATGATGCCCTTGCGTTCCCAATCGCCATAGCGGGTGGGCTC
>DAIOWE010000186.1:0-4341 GCA_036758605.1 Pseudomonadota bacterium
CTGATATTGCTCATTGCCGTCGGGGCGGATGCGTTTGTCACGTTCGGCGCGATATTTTGCCAGCAGCGCTTCGGGATCGAACGAAATATCCATCCCCATTTTTTTGGCCAATTCCTTCGTTGGCATGATCACTTCGTGATCCTGTCTGCTAACCCGTGTCGAGACCTGTACACCTTCACTCATGACGTTTCACTCCGATTTTGGGGCCTGAACCCCGATAATTTTTTATTGGCTGACAATATATCAGTTTTTTGCTCCCGGCAACAGGTCAAAGACCAAATCAACCAATAGAACGGCTTGACGGGCGTAAATTGAGGCGCTATTCATTCCCCCTCATTCGGACCCGCTTGTCGGGCCTTTTTCATTTGCTGCACCGATTTTCTGCTCTCATTTCTGCTCTCAAAGGAACGATCCATGGCCAGACGCTGTGAACTTACCGGCACCGGCGTACTTACCGGCAATAATGTCAGCCACGCGAACAACAAGACGCGTCGGCGCTATTTGCCCAATCTGGTGAATGTCACCCTTATCAGCGATGCCATGGGTCAGGGTGTGCGGTTGAAAATTTGCGCCAGTACCCTGCGTTCGGTTGATCATAATGGCGGTCTGGACGCCTATTTGATGAAGGCGGATGCGGCCAATATGTCGCTGCGCGCGCGGCGCCTGAAAAAACAGATTGCCGCGCGGCGCGCCGCTACGGCTGCTGCTTCAGCTTAAACATTAGCAGAAGGTTTTTCTGTAACGGGTTGAAATTATTATCTGAAACTACATAGATAATGGTTTCACCCGCGGCATTTTCGCGCACGGCAAGCCCCTCAAAATTATCGATTCCATAGCGGGCGGTGAGATTGATCAGCATCTCCCCGTCAAGCAGCGCGTCAGGTTTGATTGTGTCCGCCCTGATCCGCCTTATCTGCATGCCAGGCCCACCAAGCAAACTGTACCGCCGTTCCAGCACCAGCAGATCGCCGTCTGGCAGGAATTCCAGGTCCGTGGGGTCAAACTCTCCCTCGCGGCGCAGGTAAATATTATGCGCCCTATCTTTGCCAACCAGCCAGCCGGTGTGATTTCCGTCCCGATCCAGATATTCCTCGGCCAGCGCAATAAAGCTGCCATCGGCGCGCCTGCCAAAGGCCTCTATTCCCTTGTTTGACGGCGCTTGCGCCAGGCCGGACGGCATCTGCACGGGCGAAGGCTTTCCTCTCAAGCCCGCCGGGTAATATAATATCCGGTGGCGTCTTTCGAATGAAACATAGACGGGACCGGACAGATTACCCGGCTGTTCCAGCTTCAGCGATTCAGAATCGGTCCGTTTATTACCGCTTATTGCCCGGCCATCCTCTCCCGGCAAGGCTAACAGTTCGACCTGATCCAGTCCTGCAAGCCGATCATTTTCATAGATCAGATGCGCGCCCAGCCATTTCCCTTTATCGGTAATTGCCAGCAGCCGGGCACCGTCGGCACTGACCTGAAGGCCGGAAATTCCTCCAAAATCAGGATCATCCGAGTGCATTGTGATGCCGGAAATATATATCAACTTGCCAAATTCAGTGCGGGCCGGATCCTCACCATCCAGAAAATGGCGGCTGCTTTTCACGCTCACATCATTCGCGGCAATAACCGCCTGCGGGACAAGTAAGGTTGAGGCCAGCAACAACAAGGTCGGCCGCATCTGGCGCCATTTGCGTATCATGGGAGGGGGGCCTGCACCTTCGAGGAATTATTGTCCCAGAAGCTCCCATAAAACGGTAAAGAACACCAGCATACTGACTGTAACACTACCTATCACCAGCAATTTTCCAGACTGTCCCCTTGGGGTTCCTGACTGCGAGCTGTATCTGATGATGCTCGATGGTATGAGCTGGCTGCGAACCAATAAGGTTGCGAGCAGCAGGATAGAAAATCCAAGTCCGATTGTGAAAAGTGGCGCATCTACAGGCATGTGTTTCCCTCCCGCATGATTCTTCTTGGTATAATTAGAGTAAATTCTTTATCTGGAACAGTTAACAAATAGTAAAGAACACGTAGATTATGCATCCGAAACACGCCAATATGGGCTGCTAGAGGGCTAAGGATCAAAGGGAGCAAAGGGAGCAAAGCGTACAGATGACCGCTCATATCGAAGACCATCGCGAATCCGGCATTCAGACAATCCGTCTGAACCGGGCGGACAAGAAGAACGCCCTGACGCCAGAAATGTATCTGTCGATTGCCGATGCCCTGCGCAGCGCGCAAACCGACCCGAAAGTGCGGGTCACCGTTTTAACCGGTAGCGGCGACAGCTTTACGGCGGGCAATGACATTGGTGATTTCGTTATCACCTCAAACGCGCCGAAGGGCGAAAAACCCCTGGCAGGGGGATCAGCACCCTTTCCAACTTTCCTGGCCAGCCTCATGGCCGCGCAAAAGCCTGTAATCGCGGCGGTGAATGGCATGGCGATTGGTGTTGGGGTTACCATGCTGATGCATTGCGATCTGGTTTACGCGGCGGACACGGCGCGTTTTGGCATGCCATTTGTAAATCTGGGCGCGGTGCCGGAAGCGGGTTCATCGGTGCTGATACCGAACATGGTCGGAAGAATGAAAGCGATGGAGCTGTTTTTACTCGGTGATCAGTTCAGCGCGCAAAAGGCGCAGCAACTGGGTTTCGTGAACGAAATTTTTTCCGCTGATCAGTTGATGCCAGAAGTTATGGCCATAGCGGCGCGGCTTGTTGCAAAGCCGCCAAGCGCTGTGCGTGAAACAAAACGCCTGGTGCGCGAACATGGCGCATTGCTGGAAAAGGCCATCCGCGAAGAAGGCCGGACATTTGATGCGCAACTGCGCACGCCAGAATCAAAGGAAGCTTTGAAGGCGTTCAGTGAACGCCGCCCTGCGGATTTTTCGAAGTTTGATTAAGTCTGCGAGTCGATCCGTTCACGAAGCGTTTGTTGTATTTTTTGATGGCGTTCACGGGTTAAATCGTAACGTGTAAAATAGAATACGCCCACCGCCATCACGACGGCCATCATCGGCCCGTTAAACAGGCCAAGCTCGGTCAATTTCTCGCCGGGGATGCTGCCGGGTTCTGCGCGCACCGGAAACGCGATCAGGTCTATCGCGACGCCCGCCATAATATGACCAAAGGCCGAGGCGGATTTTCCCGCAAATGATGCGGCGCCAAAGAAAATTCCTTCCTGACGCCGACCGCTGGTCAGTTCATGTTCGTCAGCGATATCCGCCATCATTGAACCGCCGCTGACACCAGCCTGCGCCGCAAAAAAAGCCGATACAAATACCAAACACAGCAGAGTTGGAAACAAGACGGGATGATCATTGCCTGGGAAATATCCAATTTCACGTAAAGTCGGTCCGATTGCTCCCAGCAGCACCAGCATTGCAGCGCCAATAACGAAGGTCCGCTTTTTATCGATCCAGTCATGGGTGCGGCGCAAAACCATCAATCCCCCAACAAACCCCACGCTGGCGGCGACAATGTAACCGGAAATTTGTGACTGGGACATTTCCCAGTAATAAGTCGACATGTGTAATTGCAGTGTCGCATGCGTCCCAACGACAATATAAAAGAACAGCAACCCCACAAACAGGGCGCGAAACGACGGGTTGGAAAGCGCCTGGCGCATTTCGCGCATCATGCGAACCAGTCCGGTTCCAAAATCGCCCTGGACCGGCTTTGACAAAGTCGGGATCAGCCGGTGCGTGCCAATCGCGCTAAAGCCAATGACAAAAACCATGGCAAACGCCATGGTCGCAGCAAAGGGTGGATAGCGGGTGGGATCAAGTTGCCCGTTGGCGAATTCCGCACTTGGCAAAAAATAATAATTCATCCCCACAAGCAAACACCCAATCGAACCTAACGCTCCGAACACGGTGCGAATGGCAACGATACTGGAGCGCTCGGTATAATGAGAACTAAGTTCGGCACCGAGGGACAAATGGGGCACATGATACAAAGCAATGGCCCCGCGTGACAAAATCGAAAACCCTGTCAGCCAGATAAACAAACCGATAGCGTCCAGTCCTTCAGGCGGATCAAATAAAAAATAGAATGTAATGGCCAGCGGCGGTATCGAGGCATACATCAACGGGTGGCGGCGACCGTAACGTGATTGAAGGTTATCAGAATATGATCCGATCAAGGGATCAATCACCGCATCAAAGATTAGCGCGATGCCAACCGCCAGCCCCGCCAGGCTGCCGCTTAATCCCAGAACCTGTACATAATAGAAGAATAAAAAAAACTCGAAGGCGCGCGCTTTGATGCCTTCGGCGGAGCGGCCTAAACCATAAATCAGCTTGGTTCGCCAACTTAACCTGGTGTTGGTTTCCACGCCCACCCCG
>DAIOWE010000187.1:0-4340 GCA_036758605.1 Pseudomonadota bacterium
CTGAACAGCCGCGCGCGCATTGAGGATTTAACCGGCAAGGGCTATGACGCGGTTATTCTGGCCACGGGCATCACGCCGCGCACGCCGGAAATTCCCGGCATTGGCCATCCCAAGGTCCTGTCCTATCTGGACGTGCTGGCGGGACGCAAACCCGTCGGTAAACGGGTGGCCATACTGGGCGCGGGCGGCATCGGTTTTGATGTCGCCGAATTCATCATGCACCCGCACGGGGCCAGCGATCCGGCAAAGCCGGACATTGCGCGCTTCAATGAAGAATGGGGCATTGATGGCGAGTACAAAAATGTCGCGGGCCTGTCGCCCAAAGGCATGCACATGCCCTGCGACAGGCAGGTGTGGATGCTGCAACGCAAGCCGCATGGAAAATTCGGATCAACCCTGAGCAAGACGCGCGGCTGGGCCACCTTTGTCGAGATCATGATGCGCGGCGTCACCATGATTGGCGATGCGGAATATGTGAAGGTCGATGATCACGGCCTGCATTACCGCGTGGCGGGCAAAGATCAGGTTCTGGAGGTGGACACGATCATTACCTGCACAGGTCAGGAACCGCTGCGCGACCTGGAGGCGGGCTTGCGCAAGGCGGGAATGACGGTGCATCTGATTGGCGGCGCGGGTGAGGCGCGCGAACTGGACGCCGTGCGCGCCATTGAACAGGCGGTGCGGCTGGTGGCGGTGGGGGCGTGAAGCGGGGTTAAATTTCCCGGTCAGGGTTGCCTGGAAAAATACTGTCAGGTACTTCATTCGCGTCGATAATGGCGGCGTAACCGCCGCCCAAATCGATGAAGCTTTCGTCAAGCGTTCTTATGTGATCAAATCCTGTGGCATGGAACGACGCTTCATCCGGGCCATCAGTGTAGTAAAGTGCGCCAAATATCTGTCTGAAACCCCCGCTATTGTTTTCAACGGGCAGCATCAGGTTTTCCGTGCGCTTGTAACGGCCGTCCGCCGATGGAACGCCCGTATGCGTGCATGCCGCATAGCCAAATTCAAATATCGTGCGTACACGCGCCTTCATTCTTTCGCAAAAAACAGGATCATTCAGTTCGAGAAAATTTTTCCCCGTCAGATCAGCGCCGCCAAAGCGCTCAGCAACCTTTGCGCCCAGTTGTTTCAGGATGAAGCGCGTATCCGATTCAATATCAAGTATGAAAAGATTGGGCGCAAAGGCGGCCAATTCTTCAAAACGAATATCATCGCGACTGGGCAGCTGCTTATCACCGCGAAAGCGCTTCCAGTGTTTCAGTAATTGCCGTGATTCCTCACGTTCCGGTCCGGCCATTTTCGCCTTCCGTTAACTGGTCTCGCATCAGCCACCACAAAAACATCAGTCCGGGAACCGCAGCCAGCGTGCTCAGCATGAAAAAACCCGGCCACCCCACTGCCTCCACCACATAACCCGTAACCGATGATAGCACTGTTCGTCCGACGGCGGCCAGCGATGTAAGCAGCGCAAATTGCGTGGCCGTATAGGCGCGCTCCTGGCATAACGCCCCCAGATACGCCACAAACACAACCGTTCCAAAACCACCGGTGAAATTTTCAATCCCGATAGTGGCGATCAGCAGATTGAGGTCCGCGCCGGTATGGGCCAGCCATATGAACATCGCGTTCGACGCCATCTGGGTGACGCCGCCAATCCATAATGCCGCGACGGTTCCCATGCTGCGCGCGGCCATTCCGCCAGCAAACCCGCCCGCCAGCACGGCAATCAGGCCAATGCCCTTCACCACACGGCCATAGGTTGTCATCTCAAAGCCCAGATCCAGCACGAACGGCGCGGTCATAACGCCTGCCGCCGCATCGCCCAGTTTGAACAGCAGCACAAATACCAGAATCGCAATCCATCCCTCGCGCCGGGAAAATTCCGTAAACGGACGAAGTGCGGTCTGCAACAGGGTTGCAATGCCGATGCCGGACACAACAGGCCCATCAGGTTCTTTTGACATCAGCACCGCCGCCATGCCCGCCAGCAGCAGCATGGCAAGTGCGATATACACCACGGCCCAGCCCGAAGGGCCGGAAATGCCAATGCTGCCCAGCAGGGCGTATATCTCGATTGCGCCCGCGGTTGAAACCAGCAGCGCAATCCGGTATGCGGCCACAAAATTCGCCATGCCCGCCGCCTGCGCATCCACCTCCAGGCTTTCAACCCGGAAGGCGTCAATGACAATATCCTGGGTCGCCGAAAAAAACGCCACCAGCAGCGCAAGCCCCGCCAGCACCAGCGGAAATTTCAGCGGGTCCGCCTGCCCCATGGCGATAACCGCGGCCATCAATCCCGCCTGCGACGCAATCAGCCAGCCGCGCCGCCGCCCCAGACGGCGCGTGAGAAACGGAACGGGCAGCGCATCCACCAGCGGCGCCCACAGAAATTTCAGCACATAGGGAATGCCCACCAGCGAATACAGCCCGATGGCGGACAGCGACACCCCCGCATCCTTCATCCACACCTGCAACGTTGCGCCCGTTAGCGCCAGCGGCAGGCCGGAGGCAAATCCAAGCAACAACATCGCAGCAACGCGTGGCTGTATATAAACCTTGAGGCCGCCAGGGCGGTCGGTTGCGGGCAATATATTTCCCCCCATTGGCGCGTTGCTGTGCAAGCCGTGAATCGCATCGCATTTTACCGCATTATTATTCAATCGCGCAGAAAATCAGGCGGCGCCTGCACTGATTTACCGGAAGCATATTTTTGCCGCGCCGTGCAAAACCTGTTGTGCCTGCTGGTCAGGCCCTGTTAATCTTTGCAAATGGCAAGGGCCGCTCATAAGGCCCATCAGGGAGGAAATCGGATATGCCCGGCACCATGCTCCAATGAGTATGCGCGCAGATCATATGCACGCAGATCATATGCACGCAGATCAATGGTCTTCTGTCAGCAGGTTCCTGGGGCTGGAGGCGCTGTATCTCGACACCAAAAACTGGGACGCATGGCTTGACCTGTATGCGCAGGACGCCGTTTACTGGGTGCCGGCCTGGGATGATGATGGCAAGCCAACCGTGGATCCCCAGCGCGAAATATCGCTGATATATTATGCCAATCGCGGCGGGCTTGAAGACCGCGTATTCCGTATCCGCACCGGGCGTTCTGCATCTGCATCAAATGCGCCCGCGCGCACCTCGCACATATCGCAACTGTTGCAGGTTGAGGCGCGCGCCGATCACATATATGCGCGAACCAACTGGACGGTGAATTCATATAAGGAAGATACAACGATCACCTATTACGGCTGGGCGGAATATGAGCTGGCGCAGAATGGTGATAGCTGGCGTATCACGCGGCGTACGGCCTATGTGCTGAACGACACCGCCAATACGGTTCTTGATTTTTACATGATCTGATAATTGATCCGGAGACGGAGCAGTTTATCCAACCAACGGAGAGAATAGATGTCCAGTACCGCAAAACCACGCCCTATTGTGGCGACATCGATCGGCGATCCGGCGGGCATCGGCCCGGAAATTGTCGCCAGGGCCTGGGTTACGGGCGAGGCGCACAAATTGTCGCGCCCGGTGCTGATCGGCAGCGCCCACGCCATGCGCAAGGGGGTGGAAATCGCCAAAGTGCGCGCCACGGTGCGAGTCGTCAATGGCCTGGATGGGCTGAGCGATAATCCCGAAGTGATCGACATACTGGATGATGGTGCGCTTGATCCCGCAGACTTTCAGATCGGCAGGGACAGTGAGGCAGGCGGGCGCGCCAATGCAGCGTGGCTGAAACGGGCCGAACAGATGGCGCGCAGTGGCGAAGTGGCCGCAACCGTATTCGCGCCGGTCAGTTCGGGATCGCTGAAAATGGCGAAGGCACTGGATGTGATCAAGCCGGTCACACCAGGCGAAAGCTATCTGCTGCTGCTGTCCGGCCCGTTGCGGGTGATGCACCTGACCGATCATATGCCCCTGCGCAAGGTTTGCGACACGATCTCGGAAGATCTCACCCTATCGGCGCTGCAAACCCTGCATGACACCTTCACCAGATGGGGCATGCCCAATCCGCGCATTGGCGTGGCGGGGCTTAACCCGCATGCCCAGGGCAAGGAGGACATTGAATCCCTGACCCCCGGCGTCATGCGTGCGCGCGACAAGGGCATTAATGTCGAAGGGCCGTTAAGCCCGGACGCCGTGTTCCGGCACTGCATCGAAGACAAATATGACGCGGTGCTGGCCATGTATCACGATCAGGGCCATATCGCCATCAAGACCTGGGGTTTTTCCGGCAATTGCGCGGTCATTGTCGGCCCGCCCTATCTCAGCATGACGGTCGCCCACGGCACCGCCTTTGACATTGCCGGCAAGGGCATTGCCGATCATAAAATGAT
>DAIOWE010000188.1:0-4306 GCA_036758605.1 Pseudomonadota bacterium
GGCAGCACCATGATGCAGCTCATGCACGCCATGGTGATGATGTTCAGCGAGCCGGGCGATGGCGTGATTGTGCAAACGCCGATTTATCCGGGCTTTCTTTCCGTAGTCGCACAAAACAATCGCCGCTTGGACGAAAACCCGTTGCGGCGCGGCAATGCGCATTATGAACTGGATCTGGACGGACTGCGAAAAGTTATAGACAGGCGCACCCGGCTTCTGCTGCTTTGCAATCCGCATAACCCAACTGGGCGCGCCTTTGGGGTGCAGGAACTGCGCGCCATTGCCGATATCGCGCTTGCACATGATCTGATCGTGGTCGCCGATGAAGTGCAGATGGATTTTGTCTATCCGCCCGCGCGATACACGCCATTTGCATCGCTGGGCGGCGAGATTGCCGCGCGCACCATAACGCTGTCCTCAACCAGCAAGGGGTTGAATGTTGCGGGGCTGCGGCTGGCGGTGGCGCATTTCGGATCGGCTGAATTGCAGGCGCGTTTCAAACAGATCAATACCCACATTCTGGGTACGCCTTCCATCTTCAGCGTCATTGGATCAGAGGCCGCCTGGAAATTTGGCGGATCGACGCTGGATAAAATATTGCTGCAACTGGATGCAAACCGCCACCGGGTTAGCGAATTTGTACAAAACGAATTGCCCGGTGTTTCGCATATTTCACCCGAGGCGACCTATTTCGCCTGGCTGGATTGCAGCGGAATGAATTTGCCCGGCTCAGCGGCAAAATTCTTCCTGGACAAGGCAAAGGTCGCGCTCAGCCCCGGCGGTGATTTCAGTTCCTACACGAATAATTTTGCACGCCTGAATTTCGCCACCTCGCCGGAAATTCTGGAAGAAATCTTGTCGCGTATGTCGCGCGCTGTGAAAGGATGAACATGATGCGCATAAGAACTGCTATCCGATCCGCCGCCATGACGATGCTGCTATTAACTGTGGCCACCCCGTCTGTCATCGCCGCGCCAAAAAATGATCTTTCCTCAGCCCAGACCGATATTGCAGAAGCCATCTTCACCGAAATGGAACGGCGGGTAATTTGCGATCATTATGGAATTCCTGCCTGTGGTACGGAAAATCTGCTTAGCCCAGCCCAGAAAAACCATAAGGGCAAAGTCAAAGGCCATGTCGGTTCAAAAGATAAAACCGCCATGCTGCCGCCGGGCCTTGCCAGGGGCGATGAATTGCCGCCGGGCCTGGAACGCCAATATCAGCGCAACGGGACGCTTCCCCCCGGGCTGCAAAAACGTCAGTTACCGGATGATCTGGCCCGCGCCCTACCCCGGCGCCGTGGCGATTATGACAGGGTGATTGTCGGCAATGATGTCTTGCTCATACAGATCGCCACCGGCGTTATTCTGGATATAATGGAAGGCGTCGCAGCCGGGCGTTAATCTCTCATTGTCATTCTGAGCGCGGCTCATTGTCATTCTGAGCGCGGCGAAGAATCTGGATCCACCGCTGGAGATCCTTCGCTTTCGGATCAGGATGACGAAACCTCGTCCGCCACCCTGATCATGCGCTTGCCGCGATTATCGCCATTGAACAGGCCAACGAAACCTTCGGGCGCGCGTTCCAGCCCGTCCAGCATATCGACGGACACTTGCAGCTTGCCCGCCTTCATCCAGGCCGCCATCTGATCCCGCGCGGCCTGTTTATGCGCATAATAATCCATCACCACATAGCCATCGATGCGCAACCGTTTATACAGCACAACAGACGGCACGCCTCTGGTCGCGGTCTCCGGCGTTTGCGTGTCATATTGCGAAGCGTAGCCGCAGATCACGATCCGGCCATGATCCTTCATCCGGGTAAGCGTGGTTTCCAGCACTTCACCGCCGACATTGTCAAAATAAAGATCAACGCCATCAGGGCAGGCCTGTTTGATGGCGGCGCCCAGCGGCCCCGCGCGCCGGTCAATGGCCGCGTCATAGCCAAGCGTACCCGTCAGCCATTCGGCCTTTTCTTTCGATCCCACAATGCCCACCACGCGCGCCCCGCGAATTTTCGCTACCTGTCCGGCAATATGGCCAACGGCGCCCCCCGCCGCCGACACCAGCACCGTCTCGCCGGGTTTGGGCGCGCCGGCTTCCGCCATGCCGAAATAACCGGTCAGGCCGCTGACGCCGTAAACGCTCAGATGATGGGTCAGCGGGCCAAGGCGCGTAAAACCCGTCAGCGCCTCTGCTCCGTGTACAGAATAATCCTGCCAGCCGGTCTGGCATTCGACGACCTGGCCCTCCGTGAAATCGGGATTTTTAGATGCGACGACCTGCCCCAGACCGGAACCGGGCATCACATCGCCAATCTGCAACCCGCCCGGCTTTCCGGTGATCCGCGTACGGCTGACCGGGTCCATCGACACCAGCAGTGTGCGCACCAGCACCTGCCCCGTGCCCGGCTCTGGCACTGCCGCCTCGCGCATGGCGTAGTGCGAAACCTCCAGCCGGTCAGTGGGAATGCCCGCAATAACCATCTGGCGATTGATTTTTGCAGGCATGAATTCTTCCTCTGTTCTTAAGCCGCCACCCGTTTGCGCTCCGCCTTCAACCCCTCGGCGATGATGAAGGCCAGTTCCAGCGCCTGGTTGGCGTTGAGGCGCGGATCGCAATGGGTGTGATAGCGGTCCACCAGATCGGCTTCGGTGATGGCCTGGGCGCCGCCGATGCATTCGGTGACGTTCTGGCCGGTCATCTCGAAATGCACGCCGCCTGCATAGGTGCCCTCGGCCTGATGCACGGCGAAGAACTGCCGCATTTCGGTAAGGATGCGGTCCACCGGGCGGGTCTTGTAACCATTTTCGGCCTTGATGGTATTGCCATGCATGGGATCGCAGGACCAGATCACCTTGCGCCCCTCGCGGGTTACTTTGCTGATCAGTTTGGGCAGATGCTTTTCCACATTGCCTGCGCCAAAGCGGCAGATCAGGGTCATGCGCCCGGCTTCGTTTGCAGGGTTCAGCACATCGAGCAGGCGCAGCAGTTCATCAGGCGTCTGGCTGGGGCCGCATTTCACGCCCAGCGGGTTTTTGACGCCACGGCAAAATTCGACATGCGCGCCTTCGGGCTGGCGGGTGCGGTCGCCAATCCAGAGCTGATGCGCGGATGTGTCGTACCATTCACCGGTTGTTGAATCGATCCGCGTCAGCGCCTCCTCATAGGGCAGCAGCAGCGCCTCATGGCTGGTGTAGAAATTCACGGTGCGCATGCTGGCGACAGAATTCGGGCCAACGCCGCAGGCTTCCATGAAATCCAGCGCCTCGGATATCTGTTCCGCGATGGCGTGATAGCGTTTGCTGGCCGGGCTGTCGGCAACGAAGTCCAGATTCCAGCGCGCCACATGATGCAGGTCCGCATAGCCTCCGCCCGCAAAGGCGCGCAGCAGGTTCAGGGTCGCCGCCGCCTGGCCATAGGCCTTCAGCATGCGTTCCGGGTCCGGAACGCGGGCTTTGGACTCAAAATCCATGCCGTTAATGATATCGCCGCGATAGCTGGGCAGTTCCACCCCGCCAACCGTTTCCATATCAGCGGAACGTGGCTTGGCAAATTGCCCGGCCATGCGGCCGAGCTTGACCACCGGGCATTTGGCGCCAAAGGTCAGCACCACCGCCATCTGCAGCAACACGCGGAACATATCGCGAATATTATCGGCCCGGAATTCGGCAAAGCTTTCGGCGCAGTCGCCGCCTTGCAACAGGAACGCCTCGCCGCGCGACACCGCCGCCAGATCGTCTTTCAGATTGCGGGCTTCGCCTGCAAACACCAGCGGCGGGTGCGCGCGCAACTGCGCCTCCACCCCGGCCAGCGCCTTGAGGTCGGGATAGTTCGGCATTTGCACAGCGGGTTTGCTGCGCCAGCTTTGCGGGGTCCAGTTTTCACTCATTACGCACCTGTTATCTATAGTAGCAGGTGGTTATAGGCCGAAAATTCGGGTTTGTCAGGGCCTGATTTCATACAAAACATTCAGCGGATGCTGAATGGGCAACCGCCGGACCGAGCTAAACCCGGCCTCCTTGCAAAATTCCTTGACCCGCGCCTCCGGCAATCCGACCGTGCCCAGACCCATGCCCCCCTGTCCCAGCGATGTCGTCATGCAGAAATGCAGGCTGGCGCCATACTTAAACACGGCCATCGGCCCCGCATTATCGGCCGGATCATCTTCACAGGCCACATCCATCAGCACATATATGCCGTCATCCCTGACCGCCTGACGCAGGGCGCGCAAGCCACCCTTTGGATCGGCCATGTCGTGAATCAGATCAAACGTGGCGACAATATCGAATTTTCCCGGCACGCCC
>DAIOWE010000189.1:0-4272 GCA_036758605.1 Pseudomonadota bacterium
TCCCAGTCGGCCAGAAATGCCGCGATGCCCGCATCGGTCAGCGGATGGCGGATCAACTGGCGCAACACATTGGGCGGAATGGTGCAGACATCCGCGCCGATGCGCGCGGCTTCCAGCACATGCGCCGGATGGCGCACCGAGGCCACCAGAATTTCGGTCCCCAGATCAGGATAATTGTCATAAATATCCCGAATATCGGAGATCAGATCCATGCCCTCCTGGCTGATATCATCCAGCCGGCCGACAAAGGGCGACACGAACGCCGCGCCCGCCTTGGCCGCCAGCAGCGCCTGATTGGCGGAAAAGCACAGGGTCACATTCACCATCACGCCGTCATTGGCAAGCGTCCGGCAGGCCTTCAGCCCGTCCCAGGTCATCGGCACCTTGATGGCGATATTTTTGGCGACAGCGCGCAGTTTTTCCGCCTCGCGCAGCATGCCAGCGGTGTCCAGCGCGGTGACCTCCGCGCTGACCGGCCCCGGCACCAGCGCACAGATTTCCTTGAGCGCCTCGATAAAATCGCGCCCCGCCTTGGCGACCAGCGAGGGGTTGGTGGTCACCCCATCCACCATGCCAGTGGCGGCAAGATCGCGGATTTCATCAAGATCGGCGGTATCGACAAAGAATTTCATAGGATGTGCTTTCCGTTTGGGTGAGATGGCGCAATATAGACCATGGATTCGCCCAACGCCACTTTGGCCTGTCGCCGCTCAGCGGTCCAGATCAATACCCATACTCACCGGCAGGCCGAACAGGGTGCCAGCCTTGATCAGCACCCTGTCGAGACTGTAGATGGCGGTGGCGCGATAGGTGCGGGCGATGGCCAGATGCAGGGCGTCGCCGCCGCGCAGCCCGGCTTCATGGCGTGCGATATATTTCCGGGCAAGATCGAACGCCTCCGCGCCCGGCAGCAGTACGTTGAAGGATTCGGCGATAATGGCGTCAAACCGGGCCGTGGCACTATCCGCCGCGCCCGCGTCCATCTTCCCCATGCGAACCTCCCTGGCCAGCACGGATGAAAACTCGACCTGGGTCCAATGGCTGATCGCAAGCTCCTCATCCGTAAACCGGGCAAGAAACCGGGTGATATCGGCGCTGGTTGATTCAGGCAGTATAAGCGGGACAATAAAGCTGGTGTCGAAATAGGGCATCAATATCCTTCGTCGCGAATCTCACGGATCAACTCGACGCTTGGGCGGCTTAACTTTGGCATCTCCGCCCGCAACTCGGCCAGATCAGCCCGCAGCGGAAGTTTCGGGCGCGAAAGCCGCGCCACAGGACGGCCATGCCGGGTGATGATCACATCCTGCCCGGCCTCAACCTGTCTCAGCAATTCACTCAGATGCGCCTTGGCATGCGCCAGATTGACCGTGACCATCGCCAGTCTCCCATATTATGACCAGAATTCTGGTCATAATATGGGGTGCGCAACGACGGTTGCAAGGGGCCATGCCAACACCGTATCGTGCAGCAACGCCGGAGTTTCATGCAAGCCACTGTATGTTTGCGCAAGTTGCGGCAATATAGAGCATGGATTCGCCAAACGCCACACACTCCAATGCCCGCATTGTCGCGGTGCTGCTGCCGCTGCCGCTGGCGGGGCCGTATGATTATGCTGTGCCGGAGGGGGTGAGCCTGTCGCCGGGGGATTTTGTCAGCGTCCCGCTGGGCGCGCGTCAGATGGTGGGCGTGGTGTGGGGCGCGGCCAGGGGCGGCGTTGACCTGGCAAGGCTGAGATCTGTTCGCGCAAAACTTGATCTGCCGCCATTGCCGGAGGATTTGCGCCGTTTCATCGACTGGGTGGCGGATTATACGCTGGCCGCACCCGGTGCGGTGCTGCGGCTGGCGATGCGGGTGCCAGGCGCCGCGCAGCCAAAACGCCCAAGGCGCGCAGTGGCTTTTGATGCGCCCATTGCTGAACATCCCGGCCCGCAACTGTCTGCACAACAGGCCGATGCGGCGCGCGCCTTGCGCGATGCCGTGCGGGTGCAAAACTATTCGGCAACCCTGTTGCAGGGCGTCACCGGTTCGGGCAAGACCGAGGTGTATTTCGAGGCGATTGCGCAAGCCCTGCGCCAGGGTAAACAGGCGCTGGTGCTGCTGCCGGAAATCGCGCTGACGGTGCAGTTTCTGGAACGCTTCCGGGTGCGCTTTGGCGTACTGCCTGCGGAATGGCATTCGCAATTACCGGATGCCCGACGCCGCAATATCTGGCGCGCGGTGGCCAGCGGCGAGGCGCGCGTCGTGGTGGGGGCGCGCTCGGCACTGTTTCTTCCGTTCACGGATCTTGGCCTGATCATTGTGGATGAAGAACATGATGCGGCCTACAAACAGGAAGATGGCGTTATCTATCACGCGCGAGACATGGCGGTGGTGCGCGCGCATCTGGGTAATATTGCCATTGTGCTGTGCTCCGCCACGCCGTCGCTGGAAAGCGTGGTGAATGCGCAGACGGGGCGTTACGGGCATCTGATATTGCCGGACCGGCATGGCGGCGCACAATTGGCCAGCATCGAAGCAGTGGATATGCGCGCGGCCGGTCTTCCCGCCGGGCAGTTTATTTCCCCGCGCCTGCTGCACTTGATGGAGGAAACCCTGGCGCGGGGCGAACAGGTGCTGCTGTTTCTCAACCGCCGTGGCTATGCGCCACTGACATTATGCCGCGCCTGCGGACAGCGCATGGAATGCCCGAACTGTTCGGCATGGCTGGTCGAGCATCGCTTTCATAACCGCATGCTGTGCCATCATTGCGGGCATGAAGCGCAAAAACCCAAAGCCTGTCCCGCATGCGCCGTCGAAGATAAAATGGTGGCGCTGGGCCCCGGCATTGAACGGCTGGCCGAAGAAGTGGGGGCCGAATTCCCGGAATTCACCCCTGCCATACTGTCCGGCGATCACAGTGTCGATCAGGTGCGTGACACCCTGGCGGCCTTCACCCGGGGAGAGACAAAATTATTAATTGGTACACAGATTATCGCCAAAGGGCATCATTTTCCCGATTTGACGCTGGTTGGTGTGATTGACGCCGATCTGGGGTTGTCTGGCGGCGATCTGCGCGCGGCGGAACGCACCTTTCAGATGCTGCATCAGGTGTCGGGCCGGGCAGGGCGCGCGCGCCGCCCCGGCCATGCGGTGATGCAGACCTATATGCCCGAACATTCGGTGATGCAGGCGCTGATCAGCGGCGATCAGGCGAAATTTTTGGCGGCGGAATCTGACGCGCGCCGTGCCCGCAACCTGCCGCCGTTCGGGCGTCTGGTTTCGCTGATATTGTCCGGCCCGGATCAGGCGGAACTGCGAGACTTCGCCGCGCTGCTGGCGCGCCATGCGCCGCACGGAAAAGATCTGCACATATTGGGCCCGGCACCTGCGCCGCTGGCGCTGCTGCGCGGGCGGCATCGCACCCGGATGCTGATGATGGCCACCCGCCAGCATAATGTGCAGGCGCTGCTGCGCCGCTGGCTCGCGCAGGTCAAGGTGCCGCCAAAAATCCGCCTGAATGTGGATGTCGATCCCTACAGCTTTTTATGAGGGCAAGCTTGCGCCCCTGCGGCCAGTATGTTAGGACACGCGCGACTTTAAGGGCCGGGCTTTGGCGGGCGTCATTGCCGCCTTGAATAGTCTTTTGTTTTCATGCGGTTGGATTTTTTGCTTGCCGTTTTTCGGCGGGCGCGATTGAGGGGCCTCAATTGGCTGAACAGACACAACAGGTTGCGGGCGTTTCGGGGCTTGCCGGGCGTTATGCGACCGCTATTTTTGAACTGGCGCGCGAAGCGGGCAAACTGGATGCGGTGGCGGGGGATCTGGCCGCGCTGACAGCGATGCTGGGCGCAAGTGCTGATCTGACGCGCCTGGTGCGCAGCCCGGTGTTCAGCCGCGCCGAACAGGGCAAGGCCATGGCCGCCGTGCTGGCGCGCATGAATGCGCAAGACCTGACCACGCGCTTCATCGGCCTGGTGGCCTCAAAGCGCCGGTTGTTTGTGCTGCCGACCATGATCACGATATTCAACGCCCTGCTGGCGAATCATCGCGGCGAGGTGTCGGCGCGGGTGACTTCTGCCCATGCGCTGGACAATGCACAGATTGAATCAATCAAATCCGCGCTGAAACAGGCTGTTGGCCGCGATGTACAGTTACAGGCGGACGTGGACAATTCTATTCTGGGCGGGCTGATTGTGCGCATGGGAAGCCGCATGATTGACGGCTCGCTGCGCACAAAACTGAACAATTTACAGATTGCTATGAAAGAGGTTGGCTGATGGACATCCAGGC
>DAIOWE010000190.1:0-4225 GCA_036758605.1 Pseudomonadota bacterium
TGATGGATGGCGATAATGACATTGACGCCTGTTACACCGTCACCCAGTGGGTGCTGAAGGAAACCTTCCAGCAGTTGTATTTTATGAATGTCGCGCTGGAAGGCATCGTGCTGAAGCCAAACATGATTGTTCCCGGCAAGAAAAGCGCGAAGAAAGCGGGCATTGCCGAGATCGCGGAAAAAACCATCAAATGCCTGAAGGATTGCGTACCATCGGCTGTGCCGGGCATAGCATTCCTTTCCGGCGGCCAGTCGGATGAAGAAGCCACCGCCAATCTCAGCGCCATGAACGCGCTGGGCGCCTTGCCGTGGAATCTGACTTTCTCCTATGGCCGCGCGTTGCAGCACCCCGCGATCATGGCCTGGGCCGGCAAGCCGGAAAATGTGAAACGCGCACAAGCCGTGTTCACCCACCGCGCCAAAATGAACGGCCTCGCCACCAAGGGTGCCTACAAGGCGGAGATGGAACGCGAACTGGCGGCGTAAGCAGGTTTTGTTCTGCGCCACATATTGTCATCTTGAGCGCAGCGAAGGATCCCCATCCGTGGAATTCGGCGGGAGACCCTTCGCTTCGCTCAGGGTGACAATACCGGGGAGACGCAGCAACTGCGAAGCAGGCGCGTCCACTCCAAATGTAAGGTAATCTTCCAATTTCGCGCTATAACATTCCATGCCAAAAAATGCCGATCCCCCAAACTGCCGCCTCTATCTCATCACGTCGCCGCAAATCGTGCTTGACCGGTTTGCGGATGATCTGGCGCGTGCGCTGGATGGCGGCGACGTAGCTTGCGTTCAGTTGCGTCTGAAAGACTGCCCCGATGATGAGGTGAAGCGTGCGGCGGAAAAACTTATGCCCATCGTGCATAAGCATAACGCCGCATTCATCATCAATGACCGGCCCGACATTGCCAAAGCCGTCAATGCCGATGGCGTGCATATCGGTCAGCAGGATGCGCGTTATGCCGAGGCGCGCAAGCTTCTGGGGCCGGATAAAACCATCGGCGTCACCTGTCACGACTCCCGTCATCTGGCGATGGAGGCCGCCGAAGCGGGCGCGGATTACGTGGCCTTCGGCGCGTTCTTTCCAACCATCACCAAGGATGTGGAAACCCACGCCGCACCGGAATTACTGACCTGGTGGCAGGAAACTTTCCTGATCCCGTGTGTGGCGATTGGCGGCATCAAGGTTGAAAATTGCGGCCTGCTGGCACAGGCCGGGGCCGACTTTGTCGCTGTTTCCAGCGGCGTATGGAATTATCCGGATGGGCCGAAAGCGGCGGTTGCCGCCTTCAACCGGATGATCGCCGGGGGCCGTCTGTAGGCGTCAGAAATTCAGCGCCTTGGCCCGCACCACCAGCGGGATGGCGCGAACCTTGGCCAGCACCGCGTCGCTGATCGCATCGTCTACTTCGATCAGCGCGATGGCATTGCCTTGGGCCTTTTCGCGGCCCAGATGGAAGGTGGCGATATTGACACCCGCCTCGCCCAATACCGTGCCAAGGCGGCCAATAAATCCCGGCTTGTCTTCATTGGTCACATACAGCATATGCGGGCCAAGCTCGGCTTCCAGTTCGATGCCCTTGACCTGAATGATGCGCGGGTTTTGATCCGCAAACAATGTACCCGCCACGCCCCGGCGCTGATTTTCCGTGACCACGGTCAGGCGCATATAAGTGTGATACGCGCCCTGTTGCGGCCCCTTGGTTTCAGAAACACGAATGCCGCGTTCGCGCGCAACGGATGGGGCACTAACCATATTCACATTGGATAATAGCGGGGTCAGCAACCCGCACAATGCCATCGATGTCAGCGCCTTGGTATTCAGATCGGCGACCACGCCTTCATATTCAAGTTCAACTTCCTTGATGCCGGTTTCGGTCAATTGTCCGGCAAACATGCCCAACTGTTCCGCAAGTTTCATATAGGGCGCAAGCAGCGCGGCTTCTTCCGCGCTGAGCGATGGCATGTTGAGCGCATTGGTAACAGCGCCATCGATCAGGAAATCCGCCATCTGTTCGGCAACCTGTAACGCCACATTTTCCTGCGCCTCAGTGGTGGATGCACCCAGATGCGGCGTTGCAATGACATTTTCATGCGCGAACAGGGGATTGTCCGTCGCCGGTTCAACCTCGAACACATCCAGCGCGGCGGCGGCGACATGACCGGAATCAAGCGCCACCAGCAAATCTTTTTCAACAACCAGCCCACCGCGCGCGCAGTTGATAATGCGCACGCCCTGCTTCATTTTTGAAATGGCCGCCGCATCAATAATATTGCGTGTCTGGTCGGTCAGCGGCGTGTGCAAAGAAATAAAGTCCGCACGCCTGAACAGCGCTTCCAGTTCCACCCGCTCAACCCCCAGTTCCCTGGCCTTTTCCGGCGACAGGAATGGATCATAGGCCAGCACCTTCATGCGCAGGCCACGGCCACGATCGGCAACAATGGCGCCAATATTGCCGCAGCCAATAATCCCCAGAGTCTTGCCGGTAACCTCAACCCCCATAAAGCGGTTTTTTTCCCATTTGCCGGCCTTGGTCGACTGGCTTGCTTCAGGAATTTGCCGTGCTGACGCCAGCATCAGCGATATGGCATGTTCCGCTGTCGTGATGGCATTGCCATGGGGTGTGTTCATCACCACAATGCCGCGTGCCGTGGCGGCGGGCACATCCACATTGTCCACCCCGATGCCCGCACGGCCAATGACGCGCAGTTTTTTTCCGGCCGCGATAATTTCCGCCGTCACCTTGCTGGAGGACCGGATCGCCACGCCGTCATACTGACCAATGATGGCAAGTAATCCATCCGGTTTCAGGCCGGTTATCACATCCACGTCCACGCCACGCTCGCGGAAAATTTCTGCCGCGCGGTCGCTCATGGCGTCAGCTATCAGAACTTTTGGCATTACAATGCTCCTGTCACAGTATGAATGGCGATAAGAGAGTCCGGGCGCAACACTTAGCTCTTAACCTGCCCCCATGCCCATTCAAGCCACGGCAGCAGCGCCGCAAGGTCCGCGCCCTCTACCGTCGCCCCGGCCCAGATGCGCAGGCCTGGCGGCGCATCGCGGTATGAATCGATATCGTAGGCAATTTTTTCGGCCTCCAGCAGGCCTGCGATCTGCTTTGCGGCTTTTGCCTGCCCGGCTGCATCAAGCGCCTGAAACCACGGATCAACAATCCGTAGACAGACAGATGTGTTGGAGCGAATGGCCGGATCGGCCGCAAGAAAATCAATCCATGGTGTGCGCGCCACCCAATCGGCTATAATCTTCAGATTGGCGTCTGCACGCCCGATCAATGCCGTAAGACCGCCGATTTTTTCCGCCCAGGACAATGCGCTGAGATAATCTTCTACCGCCAGCATGGACGGCGTGTTGATGGTGGCGCCCTGAAATAAATCTTCGGTCAGCTTGCCGCCGCTGGTCATGCGGAAAATTTTCGGCATCGGCCATGGCGGCGTATAGCTTTCAAGACGCGCCACCGCGCGCGGCGACAGTGCAAGCATGCCATGCGCCGCTTCGCCACCCAGCACTTTCTGCCAGGAAAAGGTCACCACGTCGAGCTTGTCCCACGGTAATTGCTGCGCGAAGGCCGCCGAAGTCGCATCGCAAATCGTCAATCCGCCGCGATCAGCCGCAATCCAGTTGCCATCCGGCACGCGCACACCGGATGTGGTGCCGTTCCAGGTGAAAATCACGTCGCGGTCTTTGTCGACCTGCGCAAGATCAGGCAGCGCGCCATAGCCGGATTCAAAAACGCGAACGTCTTTCAGTTTTAACTGTTTGGTGACATCATTCACCCAGCCGGAACCAAACGATTCCCAGGCTAGCACATCAATGCCCCGCGCACCCAGCAGCGACCACAACGCCATTTCCACCGCGCCGGTATCGGACGCTGGCACAATGGCAAGCCGGTAATCCCCGGGCATGCCAAGCAGTGTCGCGGTGCGGGTAATGGCGTCCGCCAGTTTCGCCTTGCCGGGCTTGGAACGATGCGAACGTCCCAGGCAGGCATTTTTCAGATTTTCAAGAGACCATCCGGGGTGCTTGGCACAGGGACCGGATGAAAAATGGGGATTTGCTGGCCGAAGATTCGGCATCACCTGCGTGGTATTGGCAACCATTGGCGCCATCCTTCTGTAATACTTCCCGTTGGGAGGAAGCGACCCGCCGTGGGTATACCGAAAGCGCGATGGTTAAGTCAACAAAATTATGCTGCGCCGCACAA
>DAIOWE010000191.1:0-4154 GCA_036758605.1 Pseudomonadota bacterium
TTGCACAAATGATACATCATCGACCAGGTAAAGCCGAGCAGCAACAGCCGCCCAAACCAGCTTCCCAGAAACGCCTGCAACGCCGCATAGCTTTCCGGCCCGTCCGCCAGCGCCAGCAGCCAGCAGGTCAGCAACAGGCTGCCAATGCCAAGCCCTACACCGGTTATACGGTGGGTGATGGACGCCGCCATTGTGATCTTCCAGCCATAGATTTGAAGATGCGGCGAAAGCGGCCGTGGCCGCATGGCTGGCGGTTTGCCAGCCCCTGCCTGAGATTCCGCCATTTCTGGCCCCCTGCTAATTATTTGGCGGCACAGAAGGCCGCAATTGATTCCTGCGCATACTAAGCCTGGAAGCGGCCAAGTCAATAAGCAGCGATGTAAAATAGATCAAAATCGCGTCCTGGTTCCGATGCGAAGCGTCTGATCGGGGACACAAAAGGCTGGCACTCGAATTGGCTTAGGAAAATGCCGACCGCAAATGATAGTAGTAAAAAGTGATTGGTTCACGTATGGCGTCACGGGTAACGGGGTTTGCGGGATGCGTTATGTTTTTCGGAAAGTAAATTATTTCTTGCAGGTTCTGAATTATATTTTCAGGACATTGGCTGGAAATTTCAAGCCATTGAATGCGGATGGCGCCATCACAAAAGAGCGTGACCTGCTTGCGTCTGAAAATGTGCTTTTGCGTGAAGAACTGCGCCGCGCGCTTTTGCCCACAGGCTATTATCCGGAAGTTTCCAATGCAACCGCAACGAAAGGCCTGTGCGAGCTTGTAAATCCCAATCGCTATTTGGACAAGGAATGGATGGACATACACCTGCAACTGGAACGCTATTCAATAGACAAGCATTGTTTCAGCAATCGCAGCGGCGCCATTTACCGGAAAGGCTGGGAATGGACCCACTGTGTCTACGGCCTGAAAAAGCTTGGAATGCTCAATCCTTCCTACAAGGCGATTGGCGTTGGCGCCGGGCGCGAGCCAGTGATTTTTTATCTTGCGGAACATATTTCCAGTGTGATGGCGACAGATCTGTATGGCGAACAGGGCTGGATCAGCACAGGTGGACAGGAAGCGGATTTGACGCTTGTTGAAGAATGCAAAAAAATATGTCCCCCGACGGTGGATTTCTCGAAAATTAAATTCGAAAACCAGAATGGCGTGGCTTTAACCTATGCGGACAATGTATTTGATTTTGCCTGGAGCCTGTCTTCGATTGAACATTTCGGCGGGCACGGCGCGGCCTCGCAGGCAATAAGGGAAATGGCGCGGGTAATTCGTCCCGGTGGCGTTATCGCGGTTGCCACGGAAATGCTGCTGCTGGAGGAACATGCGCACCCCGAATTTTTTACCAGAAAACAAATAGAGGAATATCTGATAAATCCGTTTTCCGGCACGCTGGAGCTTGTTGACGAGATAAATTATGACACGCTCTCTTACGAATATTTACTCGACAGCATCAGCCTGCCCCAGGGTGTTCATCGCAGAAGGCGTCACGTCGTCCTGAATGACGGCGAAGTACAGTGGACCTCGATCATGCTGTTTTACAGGAAGAAATAATCCTGATGGAAAGACGGGTTACGCCAACCTACCGCCGTCCCATCAGTAGCCAGCAATCCAGATTGAGGATGACGGCGGGGTGGTGGCCTCTTTCCGGTCCCTTAACCGGATGGATTTAGTGCGAATTTCGCCGTTTTGCTCAAAACGAACCATGAAGCAAACGCCTTGATGTCACGGGCTTTGCCATCGAAGGTAATCTTTTGATCGCGGGACGCCTCGGCAATAGAGATATGGCCCAGCCAAATCTGTATCAGCATGCGCACATGCGCGCAAACAGTGAGATCAACTTCGTGGCCCGGATCCTTCATGCATAGATCAATGTCATCCCGGTCGAACACAAGCCAGAACCGGCGCCGGTTGACAGGCACTCCGGAAAACTGAAACAGGACGACAAAACGCTTGTCAACCTGGGTATTGCTCGCAAGAACGCGCCGCCTGATGTCCCACATGAGAAGATCAGGGTCCAAATTCCTGTCCAGGGTCAGGTCATGCCTGACCCACCGCTGGGCCCAAAGCCCCATCCCTTCCAGAATTGGGCTTAACCCCTTGCCTGCTTCGGTCAGGTGATACTCGCCGGCCCGGCCTTTGGCGGCCATGCGATGTTCGATGATGCCGGAATATTCCAGCTCTTTCAAACGGCGGGACAATAGCGCGGGCGACATTCTCGGAACACCGCGCTGAATATCATTGAAGCGCACGCTGCCGCAAAGCAGCTCGCGCACGACAAGCGGCGTCCAGCGTTCGGCCAAAATTTCGGCCGCCCGCGAAACCGGGCAGAATTGCCCATATCCATTGTCTTTCACCATGAGGCCAATGCTACCGCGAAAAGGGGGCCTGCCGCAACTTCACATCCTGAAGTTGTTGAGAATTCCATTTGGAGCCATGTTCTTGATCAGACTAGAAACCTTGAAGGAGTGTTTTTGCCATGAACACCGCTATTAATTTGCACTCGCTGGCGCAAAAATTAGGTCCGCAAATTGCGCAGGGCGTTGCTGGACGCGACGCGGCGGGAACCTTCGTTTCGGAGAATTATGACCTTATGAAACAGCATAAGGTGTTCTCAGCACTTGTGCCCACAGAATTGGGTGGAGGCGGTGCAAGCTACACAGAGATGTGCGCCTTTCTTCGCACGCTGGCCCGCTATTGCGCTTCCACAGCATTGTCGCTGGCCATGCACCAGCATCTGGTCGCTGCGGCGGTTGCTAACAACCGCAATGGCCGTCCGGGCAAAAAGCTTTTGGAGCGCGTCGCTGGTAGCGAGGCCGTACTCGTAAGCACTGGCGGTAAAGACTGGTTGGAATCGAACGGCACTGTCGTGAAGGTTGACGGTGGCTTCGAGGTAACTGCCCAAAAGCCTTTCGGTTCGGGTTCACCCTGCGGAGATGTGCTGGTGACATCGGCGCCCTACAAGCACGCAGTGGAAGGATGGCAAGTGCTGCATTTCCCGGTTCCGTTTGCAGCAAAGGGCGTGTCCCTGGGCGACGACTGGAACACGATGGGAATGCGTTGCACCGGCTCACACACTGTGAACCTAGATAAGGTATTCGTTGCCGAAGAGGCGGTCAGTCTATCGCGTCCAAGGGGTGAATATCATATGGCCTGGAACACCATCCTGACCATGGCCATGCCGCTCATCATGTCGGTATATACGGGTATTGCGGAAGCGGCGGCGGCGGAGGCGCTCAACCATGCCGCCAAACGCGAAGACGATACCGTTATACCTTTTTTGCTGGGTGAACTCACCAATATCCTTACGACGGCTCAGCTTGCCGCCGATGATATGGTGCGGATTGCCAATGATTATGACTTTGAACCTTTGACCGCAACGGCGAACGCCATTCTGGTGCGCAAGACAATCGTCGCCAAGTCCGTGGTGGCGGTGGTGGAGAAGGCGATTGAGATCGCTGGCGGCGTTGGCTTCTATCGCAAACACAGCCTGGAGCGGCTATTGAGAGATGCGCACGCCTCGCAATTTCATCCGTTGCAGGAAAAACGCCAGCATCATTTCACCGGCCGGCTGGCCCTTGGCCTTGATCCGATCGAAGGCGCCAATGGAGGAAATATGCGAATGGCGGCAGAATAAAGCGAACGTGTTGATAGGGACGCAATGCTTACTGGCGTGATGAGATTAGAGTGAATCGCGCCACAAAAAAGGAGAAAGCCTGATGCACATTTCTAAATTTGGTATCGTGATCATTCTACTTGCGATCACTGCTTTGGGGACGGCAAGCGCCAAGCCCGGTAGCGGGGAAAAGGCGCTGGCGATCCCGCCAAGTTCCTCAGAACTCAAGTGGGGGCCTTGCCCGCCGATCTTTCCGGCCGGATGCCAGATTGCTGTTCTGCATGGCGATCCAGCGGGGACGAACGCCGATGTGTTCCTCAGAGTTCCCGCCAGGTTAGAACTGCCGCCGCATTGGCATACTTCGGCGGAGCGTATGGTTCTCGTCTCCGGCGAATTGCATGTGACCTATCAGGGACAGCCGGTAGCAATACTGACACCCGGCGCCTATGCCTATGGTCCCGCCAAAGCGCCCCATAAGGCGGTATGCGTGAGTTCCGATGCCTGCACGCTTTTTATCGCGTTCGAGTCCCCC
>DAIOWE010000192.1:0-4126 GCA_036758605.1 Pseudomonadota bacterium
TTTCCGCGCAGGCGGGCCGCATCAATGTCGCCATCGCCGTGTGGGAATGGCCGTCTTATTTCGATCCGGCGGACCGCGCGCGCGGCATTCGCATGGATATCTCAAAGTGGCGGCGTCCGTCGCCCGAAACCATTCCCTGTTTCGCCAAGGCGGCGGGCCTGTATATGATCTGCACACTGTCCAAGCACGAGGCGGAATCCAAAGGTTATGCCGACGCGCTGATGTATGATTATCGCGGCCTGGTGGCCGAAGCGACCGGCGCCAATATCTTCTTCGTCAAGGATGGCAGGCTGCATACGCCGAAGCCCGACTGCTTCCTGGATGGCATCACCCGCCAAAGCGTCATCGGCCTCGCCAAAACACGCCAGATCGACGTGATCGAACGCGCCATTCAGCCCGAAGAAATGAGCGGATTCGAGCAATGCTTCATCACCGGCACGGCGGCGGAAGTAACCCCGGTTTCCGAAATCGGCCCGCACAAATTCACACCGGGCAAGATCACCGAAACCCTGATGGCCGATTACGACAGGCTGATCCGGGCGAAATAAAGCCTGGCTTCCAAATCCCCTCACCCTCGCCGCGCAGGCGCTGGCGCAGCGGGCCGACCCTCTCCCACAAAGGGGAGAGGGAGCGATAGCCGTGAAACAAAATTTCAACCGCAACAGCCCATCCCATCCCCCCTTCGCTATAGCCACAGAGGGCAAGAAGTGAAGTGGATTTCCCCCCTGTTCTACTCTTCTTCCCCCTCCCCCCCCCTTGTGGGGGAGGGTCGGGGTGGGGGGCTTTGAAAAACCCTACATCAATGAAAATTAATCTCGAACCGCGCCATAGCCGATCAGCCTAGAATCAGCTTATGCTGCGCCAATGACTGATGCGCCCGCAACCAGCCCGAAAATATGCGCCTGCCGAGAAGTGCACGGATTCGACTGCCAGTTTCCCGATGCGCAAGCCGAATTCCCGTTCGCCGACAAAGACTGGTGCCGCTTTCACCTGCCTATGCGTGATGGCAGGGGTTTGCTGTCTTGATAATACAACGCGATGGCTTCTTCGACGATGGCGCAAAGTTCAGCAAACACCTTTTTCTCATCGCTTCCATGGCAGCCGCCAAGCAATAGGCCGGGCGCGCTGCCGACATAGCACTGATCTTCCTCTGACCATTCGACGATTTTGGCGTATTTGGCGCTGTCTTTCATCTCTTCAACTCCTGCAATGCCAAACGGACGGCGCGAATCTGATAATGTTTTGCTTCGTCCCCAGTATTTCCAGATATAGTTACCTAACTCAGCCCGCTACCGTTTATATTTCATTTTCCGCGCACCCGGTTTGCAGCCGGTGGAGTGCGCACTTGCCTTTGGATGCGCGTTGTCAAACACTCCCGAAATGATACAGCAGGATCATATAGACGGTATATCCCAGCAGGAAGACCGCGCCAGTGACCCGGCCGATGGGGCGCCGGGTTATGGCGAAGGCCAGCAGCACCGCCGCCGCCGCCAGCATGACCCATAAGTCCAGCTCTATAAACCGTTGCGGCACTGGCACTGGGGCGATTGTGGCGGCGACACCCATTACCGCCAGGACATTGAAGATATTGCTGCCGATGACATTGCCCAGTGTCACGTCCGCGTGGCGGCGGTATGCGGCGGCCAGAGTGATGGCAAGCTCCGGCAGCGAGGTTCCGATGGCGACCATGGAAAGACCGATCACGTCCTCGCCGACATTAAGCGCGCGGGCGATGGCGACCGCGCCGTCGATCAGAAGTTTTGCGCCCACGGCCAGCCCGGCCAGCCCGCCCGCCACCATCGCGCCTGCAATCAGATAGGAGCGGGTTCTGCCGCCGATGCCGCCAAGCGCCACATCGGTTTTCAGCATGTCCAGCATCGGGGGTATTTCAAGCCGGTGATCGCGAATGGAGTGCCAGATAAAACCGGCTAGCAGCGCCAGCAGCAATAGGCCCTGCTGAAGGCTGAAGACGCCCCCAAAGGCCAGCGCCACGAAAATCACGCTGACGCCAAGCATCACCAGTGCATGCCGCAGCCCGCCCGCCCGGTCGAAGATGATGGGCGCAATAAGTGCGGGCGCGCCCAGCACCAGCAGCACATTGGCGATATTGCTGCCCACTACATTACCCAGCGCAACGCCGGGCGCGCCGGTCAAGGCGGCTTCGATGCTGATGATCAGTTCCGGCGCGGAGGTGCCAAAGCCAACAATAATCAGCCCCATCAGCAGCGGTGAAATTCCAAGATTTGCGGCCAGGCTGATGGCGCCACGAACCAAAAGATCGCCACTGCCCAGCAACAGGATAAGACCGCCAAGGGCCAGTGCATAAATCATCAATTTTCCCAAAATTGGCGGGCCGTCTTTAGTGTTGCCGCTAACTCCGCTTATATTTTGTTTTTCTTGTGCCCGGTTTGCCTCCCGTGGAGCGCGCCTTTGCCTTTGGATGCGCGGCGTCAGAAACCGCGCCGTCAATGGCGGATTGCCGCGCCAGCGGATCATCGGCCACCGCCAGTTCGACCGCCTGCAGGCGGTGGATTTCGTCGCGCAGTCTGGCCGCCTCTTCAAATTCCAGATCGCCGGCGGCGGCGCGCATCTGGCGTTCCAATTCCGCAAGATGCGCCTTCAGATTTCCGCCGATCAGATGCGCCGTATCGTCTGCGCCGGCCGCGACATTAAAATGGTCGCGTTCATAGACGCTGGCCAGTATGTCGCCGATATTCTTGCGGATGCTTTCGGGCGTGATGCCATGTTCGGCATTATAGGCCTGCTGCTTGCGGCGGCGGCGCTCGGTTTCCGCCAATGCGCGCTCCAGGCTGCCGGTGATTTTATCTGCATACAGAATAACCCGGCCATCGACGTTGCGCGCGGCGCGGCCAATGGTCTGAACCAGCGAGGTTTCGGAGCGCAGAAAACCCTCTTTGTCCGCATCCAGTATCGCGACCAGCGCGCATTCTGGAATGTCCAGCCCCTCGCGCAGCAGGTTGATGCCGATCAGCACGTCAAACGCGCCCAGCCGCAGGTCACGGATAATCTCAATGCGCTCCAGCGTCTCAATATCAGAATGCATGTAACGCACGCGGATGCCCTGTTCATGCATATATTCGGTCAGGTCTTCGGACATGCGCTTGGTCAGCGTCGTCACCAGCACGCGCTGCGCCAGGCTTGCAGCCAGCTTGCATTCGGCGACCAGATCATCAACCTGGGTTTTGACCGGGCGGATTTCGCAAATCGGGTCGATCAGGCCGGTGGGGCGGATGACCTGTTCGATAAACACGCCCTGGGTGCGTTCCAGTTCGCGCGGGCCCGGCGTCGCCGAAACATATACAGTCTGCGGACGCATGGCGTCCCATTCCTCGAATTTCAGCGGCCGGTTATCGACGCAGGACGGCAGGCGGAAACCATATTCCGCCAGCGTCGCCTTGCGCTTATAGTCGCCCCGGTACATGCCGCCCAGTTGCGGCACACTGACATGGCTTTCATCCGTGAACAGAAGGGCGTTTTCGGGCAGATATTCAAACAGGGTTGGCGGCGGTTCACCGGGGTTGCGCCCGGTAAGAAAGCGCGAATAATTTTCAATCCCGGCGCAGGATCCGGTGGCGGCAATCATCTCCAGATCGAAATTGGTGCGCTGTTCGATGCGCTGCGCCTCCAGCAGTTTTCCCTCGGCGTTAAAGCGCGCCAGCGTGTGCTGCAATTCATCCCTGATGCGCTCCAGCGCCTGGCTAAGCGCCGGGCGTGGTGTCACATAATGGCTGTTGGGATAGGCCTTGAAACGGTCCAGCTCCCCGGTTTTGTGGCCGGTCAGCGGATCAAATTCGGTGATTGCTTCAATTTCGTCACCGAAAAATGAAATACGCCAGGCGCGGTCTTCCAGATGGACGGGATGCAGTTCCACCAAATCGCCGCGCACCCGGAACGTGCCGCGCTGGAACGCCGCGTCATTGCGGCGGTATTGCAGGGCCACCAGATCGCGCAGCAACTGGTTACGCTCAATGCGGTCGCCCACTTTCACAGAAACCGTCATGCCCGCATAGGTTTCGACCGATCCGATGCCGTAAATGCACGACACGCTGGCGACGATGATCACATCGTCGCGTTCCAGCAGCGCGCGGGTGGCGGAATGGCGCAT
>DAIOWE010000193.1:0-3977 GCA_036758605.1 Pseudomonadota bacterium
GCGGCCATGGCGATCAGCAATTTGTCTTTTTCACGCGGCGTCAGATTCATGGCTTCCTCATCTATACATGCCAGATGCGCGGCAGGGCTGCGGGCAGGCCTGCCGCCTGATGCCGGAACGCGGCCCAGAAATTCCCCAGCGCCGCGCGCAATATTTGCGGTTCCATCGCCAGCCAGCGCATCACCAGCACCGCGTTCACGCACGTCGCAGAAGCCAGCACACCGGCCGTTGAGGTTTGCTGCAAGTCGCGCGCTGGTTCAAACATCTCACTTGCGCCCATACCCGCATATACCAATGTGGCCAGTGCGCGCGCACCGTTCAGGCCCACCTTGGCGTTTTCAATCGCGGCGAAATTACCATCAATGCGCAGCGCATCGGCCCAGATCAGGCGTCCGTCCTGACGCACTTCCCAGGCGTCGCGCAGATAGCCGTCTGTCACGATTTCACCGCTGGCGATGCGACCCAGCACCAGAAATTCGCCCGCCAGAATCCGCGCGCCCTGTGCAAGGTGCAGGCGCGTCGTGCGGCGCAAGCGCGCGCCATTAAAGAAAATCGTTTCCTGCGGTAGCCATTCCGCCCAGGAATTTTGGGCCGCGCGCAGATCTACGGCGATATGGCTTGTGTCCCCCGTCGAGCGATAGATTTTTTCCGCCGCCGAGGCGACGCATATTGCGGCAGCATTTTCGTCCACGGCAAAGTGAATATCGAGCGCATCCCCCGCGATCAGCCCACCGGACATATTCACCAATGTCGCCTGCGCCACATCGCCTTGCGCCGGTTGGGAAAACAAAACGCGCAGCGGCTCATGATGCGCCAGATGCGTCAGGCGCGTTATCGTGTCACGGCGTGCAAAGCGGATATCGGCATGGCCTCGCACCTCCTGACGCCAGGCGGGTGATTCAGACGGTAAGATGGCGGCGGACATCATGTTCGTTCATTGCCTCTGATGTGCCGGACAGTACCACTTCGCCACGCACCATGACGATAAAATCATCGGCCAGGTCGCGCGCAAATTCAAAATATTGTTCGACCAGCACAATCGCCATATCGCCGCGATCACGCAGAATGCCAATGACATTGGCAATGTCCTTGATGATCGATGGTTGAATGCCCTCGGTCGGCTCGTCCAGCAGCAACAGGCGCGGGCGCATGACCAGCGCGCGTGCAATGGCCAGTTGCTGCTGCTGGCCGCCGCTTAAATCGCCACCCCGGCGGCGCAACATATCTTTCAACACGGGAAACAAATCATAGGTTTCGCCCGGAATATACCGTTCCGCGCGCGGCAATGCGGCAAATCCGGTTTGCAGATTTTCCTCAACCGTCAGCAGCGGAAAAATCTCGCGCCCCTGCGGCACAAAGGCAATGCCGCGCCGTGCGCGTTCATAGGGCGCCAGTTTGGCAATTTCCGCGTCTTCCCATTCAACGGCCCCCGCGCCTATTGCCTGCTGCCCGGCAATCGCGCGCAACAGGCTGGTTTTGCCAACCCCGTTACGCCCCATGATGCAGGTGACCGCGCCCTTGCGCGCGGTCAAATTCACGCCGCGCAAAATCTGGCTGGCGCCGTAATAAAGATCGATATTTTTAACTGACAGCATGTTCTAGCGCCCCAGATAAACTTCGATGACACGCTCATCCGCCTGCACCTTATCCAGCGATCCTTCGGCCAGCACCGATCCTTCATGCAGCACGGTGACATGGGTGTTCAGACGACGGACAAATTCCATATCATGCTCCACCACAATGACGCAGCGATCCCCGGAGATGGTACGCAGCAAATCCGCCGTCTGTTCGGTTTCCGCATCCGTCATGCCCGCCACCGGTTCATCGACCAGCAACAGTTCGGGATCCTGCATCAGCAGCATACCGATTTCCAGCCATTGTTTCTGCCCGTGGCTGAGCGATCCGGCCTGCATGGCGGTGCGGTCCGGCAGTGAAACAATATGCAGCACTTCCTCAATGCGCAGGCGTTGCGCGGCGTTCAGGCGGAAAAACAGCGAGGCCCGCGCGCGCCGGTCGCATTTCAGCGCCAGTTCCAGATTTTCAAACACGCTCAGATTTTCAAATATGGTCGGCTTCTGAAATTTGCGTCCGATGCCCAGATTGGCGATGGCCGCTTCGTCCAGTTTGCGCAGATCAATATCGCCATTGAAAAAAACCTGGCCTTCATCGGCGCGGGTTTTGCCGGTGATCACATCCATCATGGTGGTTTTGCCCGCACCATTGGGGCCGATAATGGCGCGCATCTCACCCGCATGCACCACCAGACTGAGATTGTTCAGCGCCCTGAATCCGTCAAAGCTGACGCTGACACCATCCAGATACAGCATGACATCCTTGTGGGTCGTGCTCATGACGGTTTTCCCGCGTAAAGAAATTTGAGCGGGCCATGCCGCATGCGCCGCAGGTCAAACTGATTGACCAGGCCGACAATCCCCTTGGGCAAAAACAATGTGACGGCGACGAACAGGCCGCCCAGCATGAACAGCCACACTTCCGGCAGCGCGCCGGTGAAATAACTTTTGGCGTAATTGACCAGCACCGCGCCCAACGCCGCGCCAAACAGCGTGCCGCGCCCGCCGACCGCCACCCAGATCACGGCCTCTATGGAATTGCCCGGCGTGAATTCGGTTGGATTGATGATGCCCACCTGCGGCACATACAAGGCGCCCGCAACGCCTGCCAGCATGGCGGAAAAGGTGAACACGAACAGTTTATAATACTGCACCCGATAGCCCAGGAAACGCACGCGGCTTTCTGCATCGCGGATGGCTTCCAGAATGCGGCCCAGTTTCGAGCGCACAATCATCGCGCACAGCAGATAGCCGCCCGCCAGCGCCAGCGCGCTGAGTGCAAACAGAATGCTGCGCGTGCCATCCGCCTGCAAATCAAATCCCAGAATATCCTTGAAATCGGTCAGACCGTTATTGCCGCCAAACCCCATGTCATTGCGGAAAAACGCCAGCATCAGCGCATAGGTCATGGCCTGGGTGATGATCGAGAGGTACACACCGGTCACCCGGCTGCGAAACGCAAACCAGCCAAATGCGAACGCCAGCGCGCCCGGAACCAGCACCACCATCAGCAGCGCAAAGGCAAAATTGTCAAAGCCATACCAGGACCAGGGCAGTTCGCTCCAGTTCAGGAACACCATGAAATCCGGCAGGTCCGGGTTGCCATAAACGCCGCGCGCGCCGATCTGGCGCATCATATACATGCCCATCGCATAGCCGCCGAGGCCGAAAAACGCCCCATGCCCCAGGCTCAGTATGCCGCAATAGCCCCACACCAGATCGACGCTGAGCGCGAGCAGCGCATAGCAGACATATTTTCCCATCAGGCTGACCAGATAGGTCGGCACATGAAAAAACGAGTCTGCCGGCGTCAGCAGATTTAGCAGCGGCACAATCAGCGCCGCGCCCAGCATCAGCCCCAGCAGAATTTTTCCGCCAAGCGGCAAGGAAAGAATGAAACTCTGATTTGCAGGCATGATTTAGTTCTCCACCGCGCGGCCCTTGAGCGCGAACATGCCGCGCGGGCGATATTGAATGAACAGGATCAGCGCGATCAGAATAAATATCTTGCCCAGCACCGCGCCTGCAAACGGCTCCAGAAATTTATTCACCAGTCCCAGGCTCATGGCGCCAAAGAAAGTGCCCAGTAAATTGCCGACGCCGCCAAACACCACCACCATGAAACTGTCGACAATATAGCTTTGCCCCAGATTGGGGCTGACATTATCAATCTGACTCAGCGCCACGCCGGCAATGCCCGCAATGCCGGACCCAAGGCCAAAGGTCAGCGCATCGACCGTGCCGGTGCGGATGCCCATGCTGTTGGCCATGGCGCGGTTTTGCGTCACCGCGCGCATGCGCAGGCCAAGCGAGGTTTTGCGCATCACCAGCACCAGCAGGCCCAGCACCATCAGCGAAAAAATAATGATCGCCACCCGGTTATAGGTCAGCGCCAGACCGCTATCA
>DAIOWE010000194.1:0-3968 GCA_036758605.1 Pseudomonadota bacterium
CGCCAATCCAGAAATCAATGCCCAGCGGTTTGGCCACTTCATCGCGGAAAAAAGTACCGAGCGATTTGCCCGACACCCGGCGCACCAGTTCACCCACCGTCCATCCGAACGTCAATGCATGATAGCCGTGCCGCTTGCCCGGTTCCCAGAACGGGGCCTCGTTGGCCAGCCGGTCACACATCAGATCCCAGTCATTCACCGCACCCTTGGCCAGCGGTTCGCGCACGACGGGTACGCCCACACTATGATCCAGCATCATGCGCACCGTGGCTTTTTCTTTACCGTGCCGCGCAAATTCTGGCCAATATTCTGCGACCGGGGCGTCAAGATCAAGCAGGCCCCGGTCCACCAGAATATGCGCGCACAGCGCCGTTGCCCCCTTGGTGGAAGAAAACACGATCGACACGGTATCGGCATTCCACGCGGCGGGCGCATCGGGCACCACACGGCCGCCCCATAAATCCAGCACGGTTTCGCCGTTCAATGTTACGCAAACAGATGCGCCCAACTCATCCAGTTCGGAAAAGTTTGCGGCGAAGCGATCCGCCACCGGTTTGAAGCGCGGATCATAACTGCCCGCAACCCGTCCGCCCGGCACCGTCTGTTCCAACTTTTCCATCACCATCCCCTTTCATTATTCTGCTTCGCTAGTTAATCAGGCCTGTGTCGAAGCCGTCAATGCTAACGGTATTTTTTTGCCGCTGATAGTCTGCCAGTTCTTCGGACGATTTTTTCTCGGCCCACTGTTTCAGAATCTGGCGTTCCTGTTTCAGTTCATATTCCGGCACCGCATAGCCGCACGAGGTTTGCACGCTGTTGATATCAAACAGCATGATCTGGCGCGTGCCTGGAATTTCCGGGAATTTTCCGATCAGGGCGCTCCATTCGGGCGCGCCGGGCCGCACAGCCCGCCCCTTGCCGTACAGACGCAGGATCAGCGCCCGGTGATCAAAGCTGCAAAACATGATGGTCGCGCGCCCATCGGCCTTGAGATAGGCCGCCGTCTCATTGCCGCTGCCGGTCAGATCCAGATAGGCGGCCCTGTGTGCGTCAAGGCAACGAAACGTGTCCATGCCCTTGGGCGACAGGCTGATGCGCCCGCTGGCCGCCGCCGTGGCGATGAAAAACATTTTCTGTTCCGCAATGAAGCGTTGCAGGTTTTCCGGTATATGGTCAAAAAACTCAGCCATGCGCCCTCCGTTTAACTGCGCCCGGTCAGCAGCACCAGCTTACCCGTAACCTTGCGCGCCGCCAAAAGATTCAACGCTGTCGCCACGTCTTTCAGCGGATAGGTTCCCGTCACCAGCGGTTTCAGTTTGCCCGCCACATAATAGGCCAGCAATTCGTCATTGCGTTTCTGGAAATGCGCAATGTCGCGTTCAATGCTTGCGCCCCAGAACACGCCGACAATCTGGCAGCTTTTCAGCAAGGTCAGATTAAGCGGAATTTTGGGAATTTCGCCATTGGCGAAGCCCACCACCAGAAACCGGCCGCCCCAGCCGATGGCGCGCAGCGCGGCCTCGGAATAATCGCCGCCGACCGGATCATAAATCACATCCGCGCCCTTGCCGCCGGTCAGCGCCTTGACGCGTTCTTTCAGATCTTCTTTGTCATAGTTGATCAGCTCATCCGCGCCATGCGCCTTGCACACCGCCAGCTTGTCATCGGTGGACGCCGCCGCAATCACCCGCGCGCCCATGGCCTTGCCCAGCTCCACCGCCGCCAGCCCCACACCGCCAGAGGCCCCCAGCACCAGCAGGGTTTCGCCCGGCTTCAGATCACCCCGGTCTTTCAGCGCATAATAGGAAGTGCCATAGGTCAGCAGAAACGCCGACGCCGTGGTGAAATCCATCTGATCGGGAATTTTGGTCACCATTTCGGCCTTTACCAGCGCCTGTTCGGCAAAACCGCCATGGCCGGTGCCGATAAAGCACAGTACCCGGTCTCCTTTGGCCAGCCCCTTGACCCCTTCGCCAATGGAATTGATCACCCCCGCCACCTCGCCCCCCGGTGAAAATGGCAGATTCGGCTTGTTTTGATATTTGCCCTGAATGATCAGATAATCCGGAAAATTCACCCCGCAGGCATACACATCTATCACCACCTGACCCGGTCCTGCCTTGAAATCGGCCACTTCTTCCACAACCAGCGTTTCGGGCATTCCCAGGGCCTTGCATAAGACTGCTTTCATCGGTGTTTCCTGTTTTCGTAGGTTTAATTAAATGTCTGTGAATTAGACTTATCACAAGATGTACGGCTTGCGAACCTCCCGTACTTGCCCTTGCAGGTCAATAAATAGTATAGGGCTAAAGCTGAAGACGATGAAGGTGGCCATATGCATACCCATGTGAAGCTTTGTACAAAAACGCTGACCCGGTTCTGCCAAGGCGCCCTGCTGATATTTGTTCTGGGCATGCCGCAGGCCATGGCGGCGCAGACCCTGCTGGGCAGCAGCCGGGACTGGGATGCGTTTGTCGTGACAGAGGGAAAAACCAAGAGCTGCTATATGCGCGCCGCACCCGGCAAAACGGAACCTGCGGGCGCCAAGCGCAGCGAAATCTATCTGTTTGTCACGCATCGCCCCGCCAGCAAGGTGGTGAACGAGGTTAGTGTGATTGTGGGCTATCCTTTCAAACCCGGCAGTGCCGCCACGCTTAGCATTGGCAAGCAGAATTTTACCCTGTTCACGGAAGGCGATGGCGCCTGGGTTGAAAAACCCGCAGACGAGGCCCGCGTGATTGCCGCCATGAAACAGGGCGACAGATTGACGCTTAGTGGCGTCTCGGCGCGCGGCACCAAAACCACGGACACTTATTCACTGGCTGGCTTTAGCGCCGCGCTAAAGACCATCAACAAGGCCTGCGGCGTAAAATAGAAAAGCTGTCATGCAAATTGCCACCATCACCGCGCCGGTAACGGGGCAGACAAATCTTATCGGGCTTTCGCGCGAAGAGCTGGCGCCGCATCTGCATGGCGTGGGCATTCCTGAACATCAGGTAAAAATGCGTGTGCAGCAGATCTGGCACTGGATGTATTTTCGCGGTGTGCGGGATTTTGACGCCATGTCGAACATCTCGAAGGATTTGCGCAGCCTGTTCAGTGCGCGCTTTACCCTGGCGCGGCCCGAAATCACCAGTGAACAGATTTCAAAGGACGGCACCCGCAAATGGCTGATGCGGTTCGCCGACGGCAAGGAAGCCGAAACCGTATTCATCCCGGAAGACGAGCGTGGGACTTTATGCGTGTCCTCGCAGGTTGGTTGCACGCTGAATTGCCGTTTTTGCCATACCGGCACACAGATGCTGGTGCGCAATCTGACCCCCGCGGAAATTATCGCGCAGATGATGGTGGCGCGCGATCAGCTTGACGAATGGACCAGCGAAGATCGCCACCTGACCAACATCGTCATGATGGGCATGGGCGAACCGCTGTATAATTTCGACAATGTCAAAGCGGCGTTGCAGATCGTCATGGACAATGAGGGGCTTAGCCTTTCGCGCCGCCGCATCACGCTGTCAACCGCTGGCGTCGTGCCGATGATGAAGCGCTGTGGCGAAGAAATCGGCACAAATCTGGCCGTGTCCCTGCATGCGGTGCGCGATGAAGTGCGCGATGAGATCGTGCCGCTAAACCGCAAATATCCGATTTCGGAATTGCTGGCCGCCTGCCGCGCCTATCCGGGCGCATCGAACGCGCGGCGCATTACATTCGAATATGTCATGCTGAAAGGCGTCAATGACAGTCTGGCTGATGCGCGCGAACTGGTGCGCATCATCGCAGGCATTCCGGCCAAGATAAATCTGATTCCGTTCAATGCCTGGCCGGGCGCGCCCTATGAATGCAGCGACTGGTCCCAGATCGAAAAATTCGCCGAAGTGGTCAACCGCGCCGGCTACGCCAGCCCGGTGCGCACGCCCCGCGGCCGCGACATCATGGCCGCCTGCGGCCAGCTGAAAAGCGCCAGCGAA
>DAIOWE010000195.1:0-3957 GCA_036758605.1 Pseudomonadota bacterium
AAAGTGATTTCCGCGCAGCGCTGGGAGACCGAACGTAACCGCATTAACAAGGCGGAACAGGAACATGAACGCGCGCAGGCCGCCGTCGAAGCCGCGCGCGCATCCATGGCGACGGCGCAATCGGCGCGCATGGAATTGCAGGTGCTGGAAGAACGCATACGCATGATGGCGGCGCAGGAGGCGCGGCTTACTTCGCAACGCGAACGCCAGGCGCTGGATATTTCTGACCGTGCGGTAAAAAGCCCGCTGGATGGCGTGGTTGATGAAACCTTTGCCAATCCGGGTGAATATGTGCGTCCCGGCCAACGTTTGCTGATGATGCATGACCGCAATAATATCTGGGTCAACGCCAATATCAAGGAAGGCGAAATCCGCCATGTCAAAATTGGCGCCCACGCCACGGTAACGGTGGACGCCTATCCGGGTGAAACATTCGATGGCAAGGTGGTGCGCATTGGCAATGCGGCGACAAGTCAGTTCGCCCTGCTGCCCAATCCCAATCCCAGTGGCAACTTTACCAAGATTGCGCAACGTCTTGAGGTCCGCATCGATGTGGCGCAACGCGATAATCTGTTGAAGCCCGGCATGATGGTAGAGGTTGCCGTTGACATCCCGGGACGATAATTCCGCGCCACTGCCTGCGGGCCCGCAAACATCTCCGGCAATCGTTGCGAAGTTTGCCGAGTTTGGCCCCAACTACCGTATGCTGGCGGTGTTCACGGCGATGGCGGGGACGCTTGCCACTTTGTTGCCCGCGACCATTGTCAATGTGGTGATCCCGGAAATTATCGGCGCCTTTGGCATTGGCCAGGACAAGGCGCAATGGCTGGCCACCGGCTTTATGGCGTCGAGCACCATCACCATGCTGGCCAATAGCTGGATGGTGCATTCGTTTGGCGTGCGCTTCACCTTTCTGGCGTCGCTATGCGTTTTTATGATTGGCTCCATAGCGGGGATGTTCGCGCCGAACGAGGATATTCTGATCGCCATCCGCGTGTTTCAGGGCGCCGCGGCGGGTGTGATGACGCCGCTGACCATGCTGATCATGTTTCAGGTATTCCCGCCCGAACAGCGCGGCCGCGCCATGGGGATTTTCGCCATGGGCACTGTGATGGCGCCCGCCCTTGGCCCCAGTATTGGCGGCATGGTGATTGATGCGCTGGGCTGGCGCTATATTTTCTTTCTGGAGCTGCCGCTATTATTTGTGGCCATCGCCATGGGATCGGTTTTTCTGACCGGGCGCGAAGCCACCGGGCCGCGTGAAAAATTTGATTGGGCTGGACTGTTTCTGGTGGCCATTTTTGTTGGTTGCCTGCTGGTCGGGTTGAGCGAGGGGCAGCAGGAAGGCTGGCATGAAAATCATGTGCTGGGGCTGCTGATCCTGGCGGGGGTTTCCTTTGCGGCGTTTATCATATGGGAATTACTGGCGCCGCAGCCGCTAATGCAATTGCGGGTTTTTCAGCAGCCATCTTTTCCCCTGGTTGCGGTTGTATTGTTCGTGTTTGGCAATGGGCTTTTTGGTTCGACTTATCTGGCCCCACTGTTTATGCAGACCGTACAGGGCAGCACCGCGCTTTCAGCCGGACTGATGCTGATGGCGCCTGGGCTGATCATGATGGTTGTGTTTCCGGTAGCAGGCGCGATGAGCGACCGGTTTGGCGCCACCATTCCGATGGTGATCGGTATGCTGATTTTTTCTTTTTCCTGTTATCTGATGACGGGGCTTGATCTGGATGCGCCATTTGTGACCATTACGATCTGGATCATGATCGGGCGTGTCGGGCTTGGCATGGTGATGCCCGCCATGACGGCGGCGGCCATGGGGGGAATGCCGCTGCATCTGATGTCGCAGGCGTCCGGCATCAATAATTTTACCCGTCAATTGGGCGGCGCTTTTGGCGTTAACCTTGCCTCGATCATGCTTTCCCAGCGCAGCAATTTCTTTTCAGAAGCCATGACCGCCACCCAGACCGCGGCCAATACCGCCACGCTGGACCTGCTGGACAGATTTTCCGGCCTGTTTGACATGGCCGGGCTGAGCGAGCTGACCGCACAGGAAGTGGCGATGTTTTATCTGGGGCGGATGATCTATTCCCAGGCCTATATGCTGGCGTTCCGGGATTGTTTTACGATCCTGACGGTGGTCTTTCTGGTGGCGGTCATTCCGGCCCTGTTCATCCGCAAACCGCCCGCCGCTGCGGCGGCCCCGCCCGTCCAGCCCGGCCCGGCAGAAGGTGATTAATCCTGCAAGCCGTGTTAGAATGCCCCATAAACATAGCTAGCCTTTAGGACTGTACATGGCGAAGAAACCCACGATTGAAGAATGGCGCGCATTGGCCGCCAGGGAATTGGGCAAGCGGCCCCTCGATGCGCTGACCTGGCATACGCCAGAAGGCATTGACGTCAAGCCGCTCTATACGGCGGCGGATGTCGCGGAACTGGATTTTGCCGATGGCCTGCCGGGCTTTTCGCCCTATGTGCGCGGCGTCAAGGCCACCATGTATGCGGGAAGGCCCTGGACCGTGCGGCAATATGCCGGTTTTTCCACAGCCGAGGAATCCAACGCCTTTTACCGGCGCAATCTGGCGGCGGGGCAGATGGGGCTTTCGGTTGCCTTCGATCTGGCGACGCATCGCGGCTATGACAGCGATCATCCCCGCGTTACCGGCGATGTTGGCAAGGCGGGCGTGGCGATTGATTCTGTCGAGGACATGAAAATCCTGTTCGACGGCATTCCGCTCGATAAAATGTCGGTGTCGATGACCATGAATGGCGCGGTGATTCCGATTCTGGCCAATTACATTGTCGCCGCCGAAGAACAGGGCGTCAGCACAGATAAACTGTCGGGCACGATTCAGAATGATATTCTGAAAGAATTCATGGTGCGCAACACCTATATCTATCCGCCTGAGCCCAGCATGCGCATTGTCGCCGACATTATCGGCTATGCCTCGAAACACATGCCGAAATTCAACACCATTTCGATTTCCGGCTATCACATGCAGGAAGCAGGCGCGACCCAGGTGCAGGAACTGGCCTTCACCCTGGCCGACGGCAAGGAATATGTCCGCGCCGCCATTGCCGCGGGTCTGGACGTGGATGAATTTGCGCCGCGCCTGTCGTTCTTTTTCGCCATTGGGATGAATTTTTTCATGGAGGTGGCCAAGCTGCGCGCGGCGCGTCTGCTGTGGGCGGAAATCATGGCGGGCTTTAACGCCAAAAATCCGCAAAGCGGCATGCTGCGCACCCATTGCCAGACCAGCGGCGTATCGCTGACCGAACAGGATCCGTATAATAATGTCGTGCGCACGGCGTTCGAGGCGATGGCGGCGGCGCTAGGCGGCACACAAAGCCTGCACACCAATGCGCTGGATGAGGCGATTGCTCTGCCTACGGATTTTTCGGCGCGCATCGCGCGTAATACGCAATTAATTCTGCAGGAAGAAACCGGCGTGTGCAACGTGGTCGATCCGCTGGGTGGTTCCTATTATATCGAGGCGCTGACCAATGAGCTGGCGGTTGCCGCGCGCAAACTGATTGCCGAGGTGGAGGAGCTGGGCGGCATGACCAAGGCGGTCGCAAGCGGCATGCCCAAGCTGAAAATCGAAGAGGCGGCGGCGCGCCGTCAGGCCCGCATCGATCGCGGCGAGGAAGTGATTGTCGGCGTCAACCGCTATCAGACCGATAGCAAAGAGCAAATGGATATTCTGGACGTGGATAACGCCAAGGTGCGCGACAGCCAGATCGTGCGGCTTCAAGCCACCCGCGCCGCCCGCGATGAGGCAAAATGCAAGGCGGCGCTGGAGGCGATTACGAAAGGTGCGGCGGGCAACGGCAATCTGCTGGCGCTGGCGGTGGATGCGGCGCGCGCCCGCGCGACAGTTGGCGAAATTTCCGACGCCATGGAAGAAGTGTTTGGCCGCCACCGCGCCCAGGTGCAATCCATTGCGGGCGTCT
>DAIOWE010000196.1:0-3922 GCA_036758605.1 Pseudomonadota bacterium
GGCGGTATGCGTGAGTTCCGATGCCTGCACGCTTTTTATCGCGTTCGAGTCCCCCATTGATGCGCAGCTATTTGAGGGGCCACTCTGAGCAGGGTTGGTGGCTCTGGCGGAAGGATCGATTCAACGCCGCCCCATCAGTAGCCAGTAGTCCAGATCAAGGATGACGGCGGGGTGGTGGCCATCGGCGGTCGCGCCCGGAAAATCGGCACAGGGGTGATCCTTCGTGGCGAACAGGCGCACGCGCAGCGCCCCCACATCCCTGCGGCCGGGGATTTCGGCCTTCGCCAAAATCTCTGACCACGCAAACACCGTGTGGCCCGCATAGCACGGTGCGACATGCCGGCCGGCGTTGATAGCGGCGATCTTTACGCCATTGGCCAGGCCGTTAAAGCTGAGTGCGCGCGCCAAGCTGATCACATGGCCGCCATAGACCAGGCGGCGCTGGGCCTTATCATTGTTCTGCATATATTGGTTGAAATGCACCTTGGCGGTGTTTTGATATAGCCGTGTCGCCATCATATGTTCGGCTTCCTCGATGGTCATGCCGTCCACATGGTCGATTTTTTCACCCGCGTGATAATCGTCCCACAGATGCGGGGAACCGGAGTGTTCGCAATTATATTTGCTGAAATCAAGCCCGGCGGGGACAGCAAGATCGCTGGCTGTGACGAATTCCGGCAATTCCGGTATGGTTGCCGCAGGGGTAGGGGCCGCCTCATCGCGCTTGCGCACCATCACCCAGCGTACATAATCGATGACCACTTCATGGCGCTGATTAACCCCGGTGCTGCGCACATAGACAATGCCCGACTTGCCATTGGACAGTTCGCGCAGGCCAATGACTTCTGACGTGGTGGACAGGGTGTCGCCTGCATAGACCGGCGTAATAAAACGGCAATCCGCATAGCCCAGATTGGCGACCGCATTCAGCGAAATATCCGGCACCGTCTTGCCGAACACAATATGAAACGCCAGCAGATCATCCATAGGCGCGCCGGGAAGGCCCAGCGAACGCGCAAATTCATCCGACGAAGTCAGCGCAAAACGCGGCCCGAACAGCGCCGTATACAGCGCCGCATCCCCCAGCGTCACCGTGCGCGGCGTGGCGTGGCGCAGAAACTGGCCGGCCTCGAAATCTTCAAAGTAATTGCCCGGATTGGTTTTGCTCACAATATGCTTCCCTGTCTGTTGCCTGATGCAGGTTTTAGACGATGCCGCGCCGCGCGGGAAGGGGCAAGCGCAGCTTTCTCTTCCACGGGATCAGGAAGGCGGACCATTCGGCTTAGGCGCTGGCGCCGCCTTCTGTCCCTGTTCAGGCCTCTTTAGTAACAATCCTGTGTTGTTTTCATTTTATTAAGGGCGTCCGGTTATCAAATTATCGTCAGGTGCCGACATAAACTCAGGCAATGTACGGGTTTGCGCGGTAACAGTTGCCCATTTTGCTTGATCCATGCGTCATTCTGCACGACCATTACAGCCATATCAAATTGCAGATCAATGACGGTGTATTCTTTCCGTCAGGTTATGGAAAAACAGGTAGATTTATCGGATGCCTCTCAAGGAAATGAAAGCGCTCGATGCGGTCAGTTTTTCAATTTTACCTGCGCCGGCGCAGACCGTCATTGCATTTCCCCATACGGGTGATTACCGCAAGGATGTGTTGATTGAATCTCTGGATTACCGTTGGAACGGGGTTTTGCCGGTTGGCGAACCGGTTACGTTGACGTTTAGTTTTGCTGCTGCGGCGCCGACATATGGCAATTTTCAGGACAGGCTGGGGTTTCAACCTTTTTCCGCCTATCAGCGCGATCTGGCCCGTGAAATTCTGACGGAAATATCAACCTTCACCAGGCTGGATTTTGTAGAAGTTCCCGACAGCGAAGCAGCCTATGGTCAAATCCGCTTTGGCAATAATCAACAATCTGCATCGGCGGCCTATGCCTATCTGCCATTTTCAACCGGCAGGCCGTTGGATGGCGATGTGTTTGTCGATGTGGACAGCATGTCCAGCCAGACCACGTTTTCTGAGGATTATGCGCTGCTGGTGCATGAAATATTCCATGCGCTTGGTCTGAAACATCCTGGAAATTATGATGGCCCGAATACGTCATCGCCCCATGCTATCGGAAACTTTCTGGGCGAGGCGGAAGATTCAACCGCCTATACGGTCATGTCCTATCGCGATGCGGCGCAGGGTCAACCCTCTTTGGGTGGCATTTATGATATTTTGACCCTGCAATATCTGTATGGCCAGCGCTTGTCTGAAACCGGAAATAACATTTATGCGTTAACGGACGATCAGGGCGCCGTTCTGGAAACCTTAATTGATGGCGGCGGCAACGACACGCTTGATCTGAGCGCCATAAGCATCGCCTCCTTTGTGGATTTGCGCGACGGCAAGCTAAGCTCCATCGGGCTGGCGGCGCCCGGCGTGACCGCCTATCAAAATTTCGCCATCGCCATTGGCGCCCAGATTGAAAATGTCATTGGCTCCAATGTGGATGACAGCCTGACCGGCAATGCGCTGGCCAATAAAATTTCTGGCGGCGGTGGCCGGGATCAGCTCATGGGGATGGCCGGAAGCGATATTCTGGACGGCGGGGCCAATGCGGATCTCATTGAAATACCGCGTTTCATTGGCGATGCGGTGGACTATCTGGAATCCGGCGCGGCCTCGGTGATGGTTGATCTGTTGCTGGGCCGGGCAGAGGACGGTCTTGGCGGAACGGACACGCTGATTGGCATTGAAGATGTCATTGGGACCAATGGCAATGATACTCTGCTCGGCGATAATGGCAGAAACGGATTTCGCGGCTTTGGCGGCAATGATGTAATCGACGGCAGGGGAAATGACCCTTTGCGGCAAGATTTTGTAAGTTATTTTTTAGACCCGGCGGCGGTCACTGTCGATCTGCTGGCCGGCGCGGCGCGGGATGGTTTTGGCGGGACGGATAGTTTGCGCGGCATCGAGAATGTGAATGGCTCCGTTTATTCTGATATCTTGCGGGGTGATAGTGAACGAAACATGCTTCAGGGATTAAACGGGGATGATGTCGTCACCGGCGGCGGCGGTATAGACACGTCAATCTATCAGGGCGCGCGGGGCGATTACGTCATTTCTCTGCTTCCCGGCGTTCAGGTGGCTGGTGTTTCGCCCATGCGCAGCATCGGGGACAGTGCGATTGACCGCGACGGTAATGACACCGTATCTGGCATCGAACGCCTGCAATTCAGCGACGGCATTCTCGCCTTTGACAATCTGCCCACAGATAATGCGGGTAAGGGCTATCTGTTATACCGTGCGGCGTTTGACCGTGCGCCGGACGCTGCGGGTCTTGGTTTTTGGATCCGTGAACTGGAAAAAGGCCAGGATTATGGCACGGTTGTGGCGGCCAGTTTTATTGCTTCATCTGAATTCATCGGTCTGAATGGAAGCAACACCAGCAATGCGCAGTTTGTAAATCTGCTCTATCAGAATGTGCTGGATCGCGCGCCAGATGCGGCGGGTCTTGATTTTTGGCTGGGCCAGCTTGACAACGGCTATGCGCGCTCCAACATGCTGGCATCGTTCGCCATCTCCGATGAAAATTATAATGCGGTCGCCCCGCTGATCAGTGATGGCGTCTGGTTCGTGTGAACACTCCGGGGAAACTCCACACCTGACACGCCTGCGCGAACCGGTTATGGTAAGGCATGTCAGAATCATTCACCGAAAAAATAAACCCGAATTCCGTCCAACCCAGTTTCGTGCATCTGCGGGTGCATTCCGCCTATTCGCTGCTGGAAGGGGCGGTGAAGATCAAGCAGATGCCGGCGCTGTGCCGCACCTACGAGATGCCAGCCATTGCCATTACGGATAGCGGCAACCTGTTTGGCGCGCTGGAATTTTCCGAAACGCTGGCGGGGGAGGGCATACAGCCGG
>DAIOWE010000197.1:0-3892 GCA_036758605.1 Pseudomonadota bacterium
TGAAGGTATTGCGCAAGATCGAGCAGATTGTGCGCGAGGAGCAAAACCGCGCCGGCGCCATTGAACTGCTGATGCCGACCATCCAGTCCGCTGATCTGTGGCGTGAAAGCGGCCGCTATGACGATTATGGCAAGGAGATGCTGCGCATTACCGATCGCCATGAACGCGACATGCTGTTTGGCCCCACCAACGAAGAAATGATCACCGATATTTTCCGCAACACCGTGCGCAGCTACCGCGATCTGCCGCGTAATCTGTACCATATTCAATGGAAATTCCGCGATGAGATCCGCCCGCGCTTTGGTATTATGCGCGGGCGCGAATTTCTGATGAAGGACGCCTATTCGTTTGACATTGATGCGGCGGGCGCGCGGCGTTCCTATAACGCCATGTTCATCGCTTACTTGCGCACCTTCGCCCGCATGGGCCTGAAGGCTATTCCGATGGCCGCCGACACCGGGCCGATTGGCGGCGATCTCAGCCATGAATTCATCATTCTGGCCGACACTGGCGAAAGCGAAGTGTTCTGCCACGCCGACACGCTGGCGCGCGATTGGGCGGCGGAAAATATCGACTATGCGTCGGACTTGCAGCCGCTGGTCGATGGCATGACGGCGCTCTATGCCGCGACCGATGAAAAGCATGATGCGGCGCGCTATGAAAAGGAAGTGCCACCGGAAAAACGCACCACCGCGCGCGGCATCGAGGTGGGGCATATCTTCTATTTCGGCACCAAATATTCCGCCGCGATGAACGCCAGGGTGACGGGGCCGGATGGCAATCTGATCACCGTCGAGATGGGATCATATGGCATTGGCGTATCGCGCCTGGTGGCGGGCATCATAGAGGCCAGCCACGACGATAACGGCATCATCTGGCCCGCGTCCGTTGCGCCGTTCGACATCGGCCTGATCAATCTGAAGCCCGGCGATGCGGCGGTGGACGCGGCCTGTGCGGATCTTTATGGCAGACTGACGGCGGCCGGCAAAGAAGTGCTGTATGACGACAGCGACGAACGCGCGGGCGCAAAATTCGCCACCATGGATCTGATCGGCCTGCCCTGGCAGGCCATCATCGGCCCCAAAGGCGTAAAGAACGGCATGGTCGAGATAAAAAACCGCGCCACCGGCACGCGCCAGGAATTGGGCATGGAGGCTGTGCTGAAACTGCTGGCGGGTTGAGCGCGATTTCCTGGGTATTCGACTGGAAGGTGATGGATTATTACAGGGGCAGAGAAAACTGTCATGTCAAGACCTGCCCCCCTTTGCAGGCGGCTGCTGGATCCCATCGGCAACATCCCGCCTGTTGAGGCTGAAAAAAATTATTACGCCATGCTGGACGAAATCCCCAGGGCAGCCTAACTTGAACCGAATAGCCTCCGGCAATCCCGGGGCGGTTCACTGTGGATGGGGCGACTCCAGCTAAATGCGGCATGTTCTAGCTGTTCGGGGTGCGCTCCGAGCGGCGGCTGGTGCGTGGGGTCATCGATCCTGCGCGCTATCCGGCGGAAAAGTTGCCAGGGCTGTTCGCCCAGCTCTTCGCGCTGATCTTGAAATAATGTTGCGGATACGGCCCCGGTCGGTCATCGTCAAAAATCTCGTTCACGAAAAATTGATTTGCTCAGCGATGTCTTGGCTGGCGCCCCCCCTCTATTAAGGTAATTTAAAAGAACTAACTATTGCTTATTGTCTCGTTTTTTTCGTTTGACATGAGCACCTATGTTTTGCGGTGGCACAGTAAAAAGTCCAACAACAAAAACAAAAGGGAGAGCTTATCATGGTCACGACAAAAATCTTATTCGCGGTGGCGCTGACCGGGCTGCTGTCATCGGCGGCGTTTGCGGGTGTGCCACCCGAGGTCGCCGACCGTCTCGGCAATGACCTGACGCCTTTGGGATCGCAGAAGTCCGGTAACAAGGAAGGCACGATCCCGGAATGGACTGGCGGCCTGTCATCGCCGCCTGCCAATGTCACCTACAAGACGGGCGACCGTCACCCCGATCCATATGCGGATGACAAGATACTGTTCACCATCACGGCGGCAAACATGGCGCAGTATGAAAAGAATTTGGGCGTTCTCCCGGTTGCGATGCTGAAAGCCTATCCTGAAACCTACAAGATGAACGTCTATCCGACCCGCCGCTCCTGTGCGCAGCCGTCGGCAATATATGAAGTGATTAAAACCAACGCGCTGAACAGCGTCGGGGCAATGGATGGCGCGGGCTTTACCGGCGCAGTGCGTTCCACCGCCTTCCCGATTCCCGGCACGACCCAGGAAATGATGTGGAACCACACATTGAAGTTCCGCAACTACAAATTCACCCGGCAACTGGTGTTCGCGGCGCCAACCCGCACGGGTGACTTCACCACTTATGTCGATCAAAATGAAGGATATGTGCGGTATTCGGACCCTGCCGCCACCACTACAGAGGAACTCAACAATACTTCATTCTACTATATTTCCAATACGGTCGCGCCCGCGCGCAGCGCTGGCAATGTCGTTCTCATTCACGAAACCATCAATGTTTCACAGGGGGCGCGCAAGGCCTGGGTCTACAGCCCCGGCACCCGGCGTGTCCGGCGTGCGCCGAACATCGCCTATGATAACCCGCTGACCAATTCCGACGGGCTCGACACCACCGACAATTTCGGCGGTTTCAATGGTTCCACCGACCGTTATGACTGGACCTATATCGGCCGCCAGGAAGTCTATATGCCGAATAATAATTACCGGTTTGCGCAACGCGACCTTCAGTACAAGGACATCCTGATACCGGGCGGGCACATGAATCAGGATTACACCCGTTATGAATTGCAGCGCGCCCATGTGTTTGAGGCCAATGTGCGCCCCGGCACCCGTCATCTTTATCAGCGGCGCCAGTTCTGGATGGAAGAAGATAGCTGGTTCATCCTGCAAAACACCGCCTATGACGCGCGCGGCGGGTTATGGCGGCTGCATGAGCAGTTTGCGATGACCTATTACGAGGTTCCAGTGTGTGACCGGGTCGGTGCAACGACCAATGATCTGAACGCCCGCCGCTATCTCGCAGGATCCCTGGTGAATCAGGAGGCGCAGATCAGTTGGAATGCGGATGAGTTGCAGGAAGACCGGTATACGCCGGACGCCATCCGCCGTCTGGGCGTGCGGTAATCTGCTTTCTCCGGCATACACAAAACAAAAAGGCCGCGCTTGATGCGTGGCCTTTTTTATTAGCACGCGGCGCTGGTGCAAATACGGACTTTCACCAATGCGTAAAGATACAGCGAAAAGCCTGATTACAGGCCGAAATTACCGAATTTCTTGTTGAAACGGCCAACCCGGCCGCCCGAATCCACCAGACGCGACGTGCCGCCAGTCCAGGCGGGGTGCGTCGTGGGGTCGATGTCCAGCTTCAATTCGTCACCGGCCTTGCCCCAGGTTGTCCGCGTCTGATAGCGGGTGCCGTCGGTCATCACGACTGTTATGGGGTGATAATCGGGGTGAATGTCCTTTTTCATGAGCTTGCTCCGGTCAGCGCTGGTTTGGGCCTTTGGCCACAGGACAGGCTGTAATGATGGGTCAGGAACGGGGTTATACAGGGACATTTGCCATGGCGCAAGCCAGGATCACACCTTTGGGGCGCTTTGGCGTTGCAGCCAGTCCCGCAGAATTTCGTTTACCTTTTCCGGCGCCTCCTGCTGCACCCAGTGGGAAACCCCTGGCAGATAGTGAATGGTGAAATCCTCGACCAGATATTCGGTGCCAAAAGTAAGCTCTTTGCCCAACGCCGTGTCCTGTTCGCCCCAGATCATCAGGGTCGGTATGTCCAATTTTCCCGGAACCCGGGCTTCTATGGGTTTCGCACCGCGAAAGGCGGCGCGGTAATAATTGATCATTGCGGTCAATGCGCCCG
>DAIOWE010000198.1:0-3810 GCA_036758605.1 Pseudomonadota bacterium
TGTCACTTAAATTCAGCGAACCCACACACAGCAGCACCGTGACGATGACAAAGCCGATCGAAACTTCATAAGAAACCATCTGCGCCGCCGAACGCAGCGCGCCCAGAAACGGATATTTCGAATTCGACGCCCAGCCGGCCATGATAATGCCATAGACACCCAGCGAGGAAATCGCAAAAATATACAGCATGCCGACATTGATATCGGAAATCACCCAGCCATCGGCGAATGGAATGACCGCCCAGGCGATGAACGCCAGCACGACGGTCACCACCGGGGCCAGCAGAAACACGCCCTTGTTGGCAGCGTCTGGAATGATGATTTCCTTCAGAATAAACTTTCCGAAATCCGCAAACGACTGCAACAGCCCGAACGGACCGACCACATTGGGGCCACGGCGCAACATCACCGCCGCCCAGATTTTGCGATCCGCCAGCAACAGAAACGCGATGGATATCAGTACACTCATCAGCACCAGCAAAATCTGGCCGACCATCACGGTCAGCGGCCAGCCATATCCGGTCCACAGTAACACCCAATCAACCATGCGAACCTGCCGCCTGTTTTACTGACCGCACTGCAAGCGCGCTGCATTGCGCCATGATTGCGGATGCGCGCGCAATCGGGTTGGTCAGATAGAAATCTTTTATCGCGGGCATAAACACCGCATCCGTCATGCTGCCTGCCGCCGCATCCGGCGCGCCGGGGGTAGCCGCCTGCACACGCCCAACTTCACGCATATGCGCCGCCGCCTCGATCATGCGCGCGCGCAATTCGTCCAGACTGTCATAAGGCAGCCTATGGCCCACCGCATCGGACAGCGCGCGCAGGATCGTCCAGTCCTCGCGGGCCTCGCCTGGCGGGAATGTGGCGCGCAGGCCAATTTGGACCCGGCCTTCGCTATTCACATAGATGCCGCTTTTTTCCGTATAGGCCGCACCCGGCAACACCAGATCGGCGCGGTGCGCGCCCGCATCGCCGTGATGCCCCTGATAGATCACAAAGGCCTTGCCCAACTGGCTCATGTCCAGTTCATCCGCGCCGAGCAGATAAACCAGCTTTATCGCACCGGACTTCGCGCCGCCGAGAATACCGGCCACATCCAGGCCGCCCGCACCCGGCAGCAATCCCAGATCAAGCCCCGCGACCCGCGCCGCCGCCGTGTGCAGCACGTTAAAGCCGTTCCATTCGTCGCTGATGGCGCCCACATTATGCGCCAGCTTTTTCACTGCGGCCAGAACAGCATGCCCATCGGGGCGCGCCAGTGCGCCCATGCCCACAATAATCATGGGCCGTTTGGCCGCCTGCAAAGTCATGGCGAACGGGTGCTTGCCGTCAATTAAATCCTGCAAGGTGCGCGGACCCGCCCCCAGCGTCTGGCACGGGAAATTATTGTTGAACGGTGCGCCAATGCTAGCCGCCGCAAAATTACCACGCCGCGCGCGCTGTACGATACGCGCATTCAGCACAGCCGCTTCCCAGCGCGGATTGCAGCCAATCAGCAACAGCGCATCGGCCGCCTCAATCCCGGCAAAGGTCGAATTGAACAGATAATCACCGCGAGACGCCGCGCCCAGTTTTGCGCCATCCTGACGGCAATCAATATGCGGGCTGCCCAGCCGGTCCCACAAATCTTTCAGCGCCATCATGGATTCGGCACAGGCCAGATCGCCCGCAATCGCCGCCATGCTGGTGGGCGTTGCCGCCTTCAGTTTTTGCGCCGCCAGCGCCAGCGCCTCGTTCCAGCTTGCGGGGCGCAATTTGGCCCCCTCGCGAATATAGGGCGTGTCCAGACGCTGGCGTTTCAGCCCGTCCCAGATGAAGCGGGTTTTATCGGAAATCCATTCTTCATTCACATCGTCATTATTGACGGGCAGAATGCGCATCACTTCTGCGCCGCGCGCATCGGCGCGAATATTGCTGCCAACCGCATCCATCACATCGACGGTTTCGGTCTTGGTCAGTTCCCAGGGCCGCGCCGAAAACGCATAGGGCTTGGAGGTCAGCGCGCCCACCGGGCACAGATCAATCACATTGCCCGACAATTCAGAGAGAACCGCCTGTTCCAGATAGGTGGTGATTTCCATATCTTCGCCGCGCCCGGTGGCGCCCAGTTCAGACACACCCGCAATTTCGGTGGTGAAACGCACACAGCGCGTGCAGTGAATGCAGCGGGTCATCACCGTCTTGATCAGCGGCCCCATATTCTTGTCTTCGACGGCGCGCTTGTTTTCGAAATAGCGCGATCCGGAAACGCCATAGCCCATGGCCTGATCCTGCAAATCACATTCGCCGCCCTGATCGCAGATCGGGCAATCCAGCGGATGATTGGCCAGCAGAAACTCCATCACCCCTTCGCGCGCCTTTTTCACCATCGGCGTATCGGTATGCACCACCATCTTGTCGGCGGCGGGCATGGCGCAACTGGCCACCGGCTTGGGCGGCCCGCCTTCGACCTCGATCAGGCACATGCGGCAATTGCCCGCAATTGAAAGACGTTCATGATAGCAAAAACGCGGAATTTCCTTGCCCGCCGCCTCGCACGCCTGCAACAGGCTGGCGCCTGCCTCGACTTCCACTTCAATGCCGTCAATGGTCAGTTTTGGCATGTCTGCTCCGAATCCAAAAATCGTTCATTTTTGTTCGATTTTTTCTTGTAATTCGCACATTTTTGTGCGAGGGTAATTCTATGAATGGCCGTGAATTCATTAGCCGTGTCAGGAAGCTGGGCCGCAAGAATGGGGTGGATACCACCGTCGATGCGCAGCGTGGCAAAGGCAGCCATGTGACGCTTTATTATGGCGCCCGGTTCACGATTGTGCCGGATCGCAAAAAGGAACTCCGGCCCGGTCTGTTTCACGCCATGTGTCAGCAACTTGGAATCACCCCCGATGAACTTTAGGAGGTTTATATGACCCGGTTTGCCTATCCCATAGAACTTATCCCCGATGGCGATGGATATATGGCGCGCTTTCCCGATCTGCCCGAGGCCCTGACCGGCGGCGGCACCAAAGCCGAAGCCTTGAACGAAGCCGCCGACTGTCTTGAGGAAGCGCTGGCGGGACGCATCGCGCGGCGCGGCGCCATCCCTGCTGCATCTCCGGCGCTGGGACGACCGCTGATCGCGCCCTGTGCCCTGATCGCGGCCAAAACGGCGCTGTATGACACCATGCGCATAGCGGGCCTGTCGAACGTCGCCGTGGCGGCACGGCTGGGCATTGCCGAAAGCGAGGTGCGGCGCATGCTGGACCCCCGTCACGCGACCAAGATCAGCCGGCTTGAGGAAGCCCTCGCCGCCCTGGGCCAACGCCTGATCATATCCGTAGAAGCGGTTTGATCCACAGTCGATGCTGAGCTTAGGCATGACTACTACCTACCCTATCCGCGATTCATGCGTAGATATGTGATGTCCGAACTTGAGCAAATTTCCGTCGGGATCCCACACATAGAACTCACGCATGCCCCACTCACGATCTTCGGGAGCAGTAATACGCATCTCATGTCCTTGGTTGATTAGTTCTTTATGCAACGAATCGACGTCATCGACGCGAATATAGGCAGAGGTGTTTTCCGCGATATAATGATCGTCGCAAGGCCAGAAATGAACCTCGACTCCATCCCGTTCGATAATTACATAATTAGCCATTTCTAGACTCACAGCAAATCCCAGCCCACGCCGGTAAAACTCCAACGTCGCGGGAATGTCGCTTGACGGGAACAATGGACAGGCTTTGTCGAGATGCACCATACTACTCACTCCGCCGCAATCTTGCCGGTGCGCTTGACCCGGTGATTTAATATCCGCTCTTC
>DAIOWE010000199.1:0-3768 GCA_036758605.1 Pseudomonadota bacterium
TTGATCTGCACCGCATTGAACAGAATCGGGCGCTGCGCCACTTCGGCCAGCTTTTCGGTGAAGGTCAGATCGGCCTTGAAGTCCGCTTTGGCCTGCGTGAGTTGAATGAAGCCTTCGCCACGGCGGCGCAGCACTTCGGCAAAGGCAAAGCAGGTTTCGTCTGACATCAGGTCAGTCGCCATTGGCGTACCGTCATAATCGCGCTGCACCGAAGTATAGCCATCGCCCAGACGTTGCGCCGACCAGCCGCAGCCGCCCGCTTCCAGCGACAGTTCCAGCAGGCGGCACATTTCAGACAGTTCCGCCTTGGTCGGCTCGCGCAATTTGCTGTCTTCCTGGCCCATCACATAGACCATCAGCGGCCCGATCGGCACGAAGCTGAGTACATTAATGCCTTTGGGTGTGCGCTCCAGATTATCGAGCCATTCCGGAAAGGTTTCCCAATTCCAGTTAATACCCGCCTTCATGGTGGCCAGCGGAATTGCCTCAACCCGCTCCATGGTCAGCATGGCGCGTTCACGCTCGACCGGCTTTACCGGTGCAAAGCCAAAACCGCAATTGCCGATGGCGACCGAGGTTACCCCATGCCAGCTTGAGGTGGTGAGATAGGGATCCCACATAAGTTGCGCATCATAGTGCGTATGCAGATCAACAAAGCCCGGCGCGACGTTCAGCCCCTTGGCGTCTATGACCTTGGCCGCGCGGTTGGCGCTGATCGCGCCGGTACGGTCGATCTTCGCAATGAGGCCGTCCTTGATGGCGATGTCGCCGACAAAACGCGGGGCGCGGGTGCCATCAAAAATGGTGCCGCCTTTGATCAACGTATCAAATTCAGACATGTGATGTTTACTCCCTTTTGGCAGACCAACCCAAGTCTGCGCTGGTGGATTTCGTCTCTGGCGGCAATTACGTGGCCGCAACCGTTGCCGGAGAAAGGCAAATAAGCAATTGGTCAATTAGATAACCACCCTGAACTTAAAGCAAGTGATTTATGGGTTTATTTGCCACGCTACGGACATTTACTTGTCTGATTATCCGGCAACATTGCATCGCAATATTTTAGTCTGGCGTCACACGTAATCTTACTTAAGCTTATATCATATATAAATTTTATACTTATTGCGATGCAATATGAAATGACTGCTGATCGGTTGAATACACGGACACCCCTTGACGTGGACAATATTGTAAGTTATTCTTTTTTCTGGTTTCAGTATAATCTGGCCCGTGCCGCAGCATGGCGCCCATAACAAAATCGGAGAGTGAGATGAGCCGCATGGACGAGACCTTTCAGACTGTAAGCGCCGATGATTTTCCCGCGATGCTGGATCCGGACCGTTATGGCCGCCGCTCGCCCGCTTTCGACAAGATCATTGCCGCAACCCATGACCATTTCTGGGATCCGCTGGACACCCGTTATATTGATTTCAGCACACCGTTCGATCTGAAAAGCCAGTATCTGGTGAACCCGAAACTTTCGGCCGAACTGCAAACATCCGCCGTTGACGGATTGAGCGAAAGCCAGAAAATTTATCTCGCCAACCGCTTGCAGCATTACCAGATTTCGGTGATTTTACATGGCGAACAGGGCGCGCTGAACATGTCGGCCAGCCTGTGCCACATCATGCTGGATCCGGGCGCGCAGGAATATGCCGCCAATCAGTGCCGCGAAGAAGCCCGCCACGTCACCGGCTTCACGCAATATATCAAATCACGTTTCGGCAAACCGGAACCGGTTGGCGGTTTCCTGCGCAATCTGCTGGTCGAACTTGTCGGCAGCCCGCTGGTATGGAAAAAAATCGTCGGTCTACAGATGGTTCTGGAAGGTCTGGCGATGGGCGTGTTTGCGTCCTATTTCCAGTACGCCAATGATCCGGTGCTGGTGCGCCTGATGCAGTTGACCATGACGGACGAAGCCTTCCATCACAAGTTTGGCAAAATCTGGGCCGATAAAACCATTCCTTTCGTCAGCGCACAGGAGCGTGACGCGATCGAAGACTGGGCCAAGGAAGTGTTCAACGCCCTGTTGCTGAACCTCAGCGATCCCGAACAGAAACAGCATATTTACGCCGAGGTTGGTCTGGACTGGAAATTTGTGCAGGGCGCCATGATCGAGGCCTTCACCGACGATTTCCGCCGCGCGCAAATGCAGGAAAGCACCAATATTTTCCGTGTGCTGATCAAGACGCTGGTAAAAGCCGGCATCATCACCGAGCGCACCGCGCCATACTACGCCGCCTATGTGGATATGAAAGAGCTGCATGCCGAGGGCGACAAGATGGTTGGCGACGAAATCGCCGAAGAGGGCATCAAGCTGCTGAAAGAAATCAATATGTTCAGCAAGCCTTTGACGATCGCCGCCGAATAAGTATCGGGGCCTTGCAAAAGGCCCCGCGATTGGCAGCCAGCGGTTCACTAAAAAATCGCATCCAGATTTACTTTGGGTGCGATTTTTTTGTGAAGGTGGAATTATACGGACGGCCTGATGAACAGACTCGTTGTCATTCTGAGCGAAGCGAAGAATCCCCATCGGCGGGGCGCCGGAGCAGGCGGCGGGAGATCCTTCGCTTCGCTCAGGATGACAATAACCATATTTGAGCGGCCCGCCGGATGAAAAAGGCGGCCCCGAAATTCAGACGGGGCCGCCTAAAATTTATTTAACGCCGGGCGTTAATCCGAAATTTTATCCCCGGCCCTGCCGCAACAGCTTGCCTGGTGTGGCGCCCGTGCATTCGCCATTGACGAAGGTGGCTTCGCCATTGACGATAATGGCGTGATAGCCCTTGGCATGCTGGACGCGGCGCCATTCATTGCCGGGGAAATCATGCACGATTTCGCCGATCCATTCCGGCTCCATCGCCAGTTCGTTCAGCCCATAGACCACCACATCCGCGGCAAGGCCGGCTTTCAGTTCACCGCGGTCCACAAAGCCCGCAGCTTTTGCCGGCAGCGAGGACAGGCGGTAATGCGCCTCTTCCAGCGTGATCTTGCTTTCGTCACGCACCAGCCAACTGATAAAGTCGGTGGTGAACGCGCCGCCGGTGAAGAATTTGGTATGCGCACCGCCATCCGACACGCCCGGGAAGGTATATTCGGAATCCAGGATCATCTCGGCCATAAAGTCGGCGTTGAAGCCACGATTGGGCCCCAGAAATTCGACCTTCAGATCGCCCTGCACCGACATATCCAGCATCACATCGATGGGATGCCGCCCCTCTTCCTCAGCGATATCGCCCAAGGATTTACCAACATATTTTTCCAGTTCGGGAACATTGTTCACGCCCTGCACGATCAGGGTGCGCACCGGGCCGCCGACGCCTGCCTGAATGATCTCCAGCTTACGATTTGCGCTTTCATATTCGCCCTTCAGGTCTTTGCGCAGCGCCGGGTCTTTCATCTTGGCCAGCTTTTCCTCAAACGTGCCGGTGGTGACGGCGCGCCATGCGGGGCTGGCGTCATACAAGTTCCAGTTTTCCAGCGTATAGGCAAAGCCAGAACGAACCGTCCCGGTCTGGCCATACATTGGCAGGCCCTTGTCACGCATCCGCGCCAGCCAGTCGAGGCTGCGCTTGTGTACCTTGGGATCCTTGCGCGACGGTACAATCACATTATGCAGCACCGGGCGCTGCGCGGTATCCGCCAGCTTTTCAAGAAACGCCAAATCACCCTTGATATTGCCGGTGGATTGCGTGATCTGGATAAAGCCATCGCCACGTTCGCGCAGCACTTCGGCCAGATTGAGAATATCCGCATCGCACATGGTGTCGG
>DAIOWE010000200.1:0-3645 GCA_036758605.1 Pseudomonadota bacterium
CCGTCCCGTTACCGCGCTAAAGCTTAGCCATAATGCTGATTCAAGAGGAGCTTGCCGTTGCCATGAGTACATTTGACGAACGCGAAAAGGGTTTTGAGCGTAAATTTGTCCATGATTCCGAACTGGAATTCAAGGCGATGGCGCGGCGTAACAAGCTTCTGGGCCTGTGGGCGGCTGAAAAAATGGGACTTTCCGGCGCGGATGCCGACGCCTATGCCAAGGAAGTGGTGAAATCCGACTTTCAGGAAGCCGGTGATGATGATGTCTTGCGCAAGGTCAAAGGCGATCTGGAAGCCAGGGGCGTGAGCCAGTCGGACCACCAGATCCGTCGCGAAATGGACGAATTACTGGTCAAAGCACGGGAGCAGGTGCAGAAAGAGGGCTGAAATTAGATAATCACCGCATGAAAGACACCATTCTCGCCATCCTGAAGCCGGGCAGGCGCACATCGCTGGCGCTGATTGGCGTTATCGCGCTGGCGGTGGCGCTACTGGGTTATTTTGATCTGCTGGACCCTGTACGCAAGGTGCTGGAGTCGGATCGGCTGACATTCAAGGTTGGCGCTGCGGAAGTTTCATTCTACAGCATTTTAAGCGGCATGTTCGGGATTGTCTTCCTGCTTTGGACGGCCAGCCTGATCTCCGGCATTGTCGAAAAATCAATCGGACGGATGATATGGCTTGAGGCCAATAACCGGGCGCTGCTTACCAAGGCGTTGCAGGTTGTGCTTTATTTCGTTCTGTTCATGGTTACGCTGGATCTGCTGGGCATTGATCTGACGGCGTTTGCGGTGTTTGGCGGCGCGTTGGGCGTCGGGCTTGGTCTGGGATTGCAGAAAGTTACGGCGAATTTTATCAGCGGAATTATTCTGCTGGTCGAAAAATCTGTGAAAAATGGCGATCTGGTGGATTTGGGGGGCGGTATTTCCGGGATCGTGCGCCATACCGGCACAAGATACACACTGATAGATACCGGAGATGGACGCGAGATCATGGTGCCGAATGATGATTTTATTTCCAGCCGGGTCACCAACTGGACCTTTACGAATAACGGCGTTCTGATCGAAATTCGGGTCAATATCGCCTATGGCGCTGATATTGAGCTTGCGCAGAAGCTGATGCTTGCGGCGGCAAGCAATCATCCATGCTGTTCGCGTTTTCGCCCTGTAAACTGTTATCTGCAGGAATTTGGTGGTGATGCGATAAGTTTTGTTCTGAGCTTTTGGATTGATGACGTGATTTGTGATGGGCGCGTTAAACCCCGCAGTGAAGTGATGCTGGCCATTGTCCGTGCGTTCAGGGAAAACGGCATCGAAATGGTGGCCCCGAAACGCGAAGCCGCCAAAGCCGTATGAAAGGGCTGCGGATAGCGGTTCTTGGCGCGACGGGGAATGTGGGGTGCGCGCTGGTGGCGGCGTTGGCTGCGCGGGGTGCGGAAATTGTAGCGATTGCCCGGACGCTATCTGACTTGCAGTCATTGGGCGGGACGGTTCAACTTCGCGCCGTTGATCTGGATGGCGATGAACAGAAGTTGCGCGAAGCCCTGAAAGGCGTGAGTTGCGTTATAAATGTGGCGCATGCCCGATATACGCGAAAAATTATTGCGGCCCTGCCGCATAATGCGGTGCGATTGATTACGCTGGGATCAACCCGTAAATTCACCCGGTTTCCCGATCAAAAAGCAGCCCAAATGCAGGATGCGCAAGCAGCCCATGCACAGGGTGTTAACGGCGTCATACTGCATCCCACAATGATTTATGGCGGGATGGATAATAATATCAGCCGTATTCTGAAAATTGTGCGGTGGACGCCGCTCGTGCCATTGCCGCAACAGGGCAGGGCGCTGTTACAGCCTGTTCACCGCGATGATGTGGTGCAGTGTTTGCTGGCGGCAGTCAGCGTGGATACTGGCAATGCGCCGATCATTATTGCGGGGGCGCAAGCGATGACCTATGCCCGGATTATTCAGGCCTGTAGCCGTTTGGTGGGCAGGCGGGTGCGTGTGATTTCTGTTCCATTACCGGCAATGCTGGCGCTGGCCTGGTTGACGCGATGTGTTCCCGGTGTTCCATCGATTGCCAGTGACGAAGTGCGCCGCTTGCTTGAGGACAAGGCATTTGATATTGGCCCCATGCAGGTGCGTCTTGGCGTAAAGCCCTGCACGTTTGAAGAAGGGCTGGCGCGGATGCGCGGCGGGTGAAATAGCGGGACGGCATGTTATTCAATTCAGAAGTTTTTATCCTGCTGTTCCTGCCGCTTTCCCTGGGCGTGTATTATGCGTTGGCGAACCGTGTGGAGTTGCGCCTGTGGGCGCTGGTGCTCGCCTCGCTGATTTTTTACAGCTATTGGGACATACGGTTTCTGCCGATCCTGCTTGGTTCTACCCTTGGAAACTGGCTGATCGCCAAAGCGTTTGCGCGCCTGCGGCGGTTTGACTGGCTGCCATTGGCGGGGGTGCTGTTTAATGTTGGTGTTATTGCAGTTTTCAAATATGCGGATTTTCTGACCAGTAGTCTGGCGGCCATTGGCGGCTGGAACCATGACCCGATTGGCATTATCCTGCCGCTTGGCATCAGCTTTTTTACGTTTCAGCATATTTCTTATCTGATGGATTTACGCCGCGCGGCCGCCAGGGGGGAGGCGGTTACGGTGCATGGGCTGCGCGATTACATTCTGTTTGTGGCGTTTTTTCCGCATCTGATTTCGGGGCCGATTGTGCGGCATAATGAGATTATCGGTCAGTTTCATCTGAACCCGATGCGTGCCGGATTGAGTGAACGCATGTCGCGCGGCGGGGTGATGTTTCTGGTAGGCCTGTCAAAAAAAGTGCTGATCGCCGATAGCGCCGCGCGCATGGCCACGCCATTGTTCCGGCGTGTTCTGGATGGTGGCGTGCTGAATCTGGGCGAGGCCTGGCTGGCCGCGCACGCCTATATGCTGCAACTCTATTTCGATTTTTCGGGTTATACGGATATGGCCATCGGCATGGCGCTGATGTTTGGATTTACCATTCCGTTTAATTTTGACCGTCCCCACATGGCCACCAGCATTCAGGATTTCTGGCGGCGCTGGCATATGACGCTGAGCCGCTTTCTGCGCGATTATGTGTATATTCCACTGGGGGGAAACCGGGGCGGCGTGTGGCGTCAGGCGCGCAACATGTTCCTGACCATGCTGGTGGGCGGGTTGTGGCACGGCGCAAACTGGACCTATGTGGTGTGGGGCGCAATGCATGGGGCAGGGATTGCGGCGAATATTCTATGGCGGCGGGCCGGTCTTTCCATGCCGGCGCTGCTGGGCTGGGTGTGCATGACTCTGTTTATCGGTGCGACCTGGATATTATTCCGTACTGAGAGTTTTTCGGCCACCTGGTCGATATATCAATCTATCGTGGGATTAAACGGGACAGGACCGGGAGTAATAGGCAGTACACTGAATTATCTGGTGCTTTTAACAGGCACGATCGCTGCGCTAAGCGGGCCATCCAGCCAGACCGCCATACTGGAGCGGTTACACCCCTGGCGACCTGCGGGTTTGCTGGCGGGCGCCGTGGCGGTATTTCTTATCCTGCTTATTGGCGGGGGGTTGCAAAGTGAATTCATCTATTTCCAGTTCTGATAGCTCAGGCGATGACGCCTGGGCGCGT
>DAIOWE010000201.1:0-3598 GCA_036758605.1 Pseudomonadota bacterium
CGGACCGGGTGCGCGGGCAGATATTTACAAATTCAACCTCTGCGCTTGCCACCAAGGACAAGGTAAAAGATCTTTATGCGGATGTGCACAAGCTTGCAGGAAACCTGGCTAAAAATGGGCAGGAAGGGTTAAGGCGCATGCGCATCCATCCCATCCACGCCAAACGCCTGCCCCCTGGCGCGCAGGCCGAACTGCTTGCCGACGCCGATCTGCTGAACCCCGCCGGTATTGCCAATCTGTTTCAGATTACTTCGCCTAATGCTTCTGTTGCGGAAGCCGTGCATGAAACGGCGATTCCGACCCTGCTTGTCGTTGGCGAACAGGAGGAGCGTTTCATGCCGCACCGCCAATATGCCGAACGCCACATTCCCGGCCTTGAGGTTGTGGGGATCGATGGCGGCCATGCAGCGAACATCGAGGCGCCGGAGGCCTTCAACGCCGCCGTGCTGGATTTTATCCGGCGATGTAGCTGAGCATTGCGCTCACAGCGCCTTGCGGAAGGTCAGATTTATGCGCGCCCGGCCTGTAACCGGATGATGGTCATCCTTTACCGGGGCGATCCCGTGGAAAGCCAGACGTGATACGCCGCCCCACACCGCCACATCTCCATGTACAAGGCGAAGCCGGGCCGGGCGGTCCGCGCGCCGCGCCCCGCCAAACAAAAATGTTGCCGGCAGACCAAGGGAAACCGACACAATCGGTGCCGAAAAATCGCGTTCGTTCTTATCCTGGTGCAAAGACACCCGCGCGCCGGGCGCATAATGGTTGATCAGGCACGCATCCGGATGAAAACCGTCATAGCCCGCCTGCGTGGCGGCCAGCGTAGCGAGAGAAGCAAAACATTCCGGCATGACCGGCCATGGCTTTCCCGTGTCAGGGTCATGCGGATCATAGCGATATCCTTTGCGGTCGCTTACCCAGCCGCTATCACCGCAATTGGTTATCGCGGCGGACATGGTATGCCCGCCCGGTACAGTCATACGGCGGAACGGCGCCCGCGCCGTGATTCTGTCCACCGCCGCCAGAAGTTCTGTAGCCGCATCCAGCGCGAAGCCATGCAGAATGACGGCGCCATCCGCAATTATTTCAACGTGACCGCTGCGGATTGCGTCAAACAAATCCGGCATCACAGCATCATTGCGCGTCATGAAAGATAATCCCCAGCGTATGGCGGCTGCCGGAGCGGATTTCGCTGACCCCATGGCGCATAGTGACTCGGGTATAGCCGCGTGCGCTGCGAACCGGGCGCTGCCGCACCGGAAAGATCACGGCGCCGCCCTGCATGAGCGGGACGACATGTGGACGCGACTGCATGCGGGCCTGCTGTTCGGTCAACACAAACTCGCCGCCGGTAAAATCCGTTTCCGGACTGGACAGCAGCACCGCAAGTTGCAGGGGAAACACCATGTCGCCATACAGATCCTGATGCAGACGGTTATAATCGCCCCGCCCATACGACAATAATAGCGGCGTCGGACGGGTCTGTCCCGCGTCATGGCATTGCTGCAGATAATGCGCGTGCGCTGGCGGATAACGCGTCTCTATCCCCATGGCGGCATTCCAATAATTGGCTGTTTCCGCAAGCGGCGGATACAGTACGGTGCGCAATTCGGCAATTTTTTCCGGCAGCGGATAGGAAAAATATTTATATTCGCCCCGCCCAAAGCCATGCCGCGCCATATGGACATGGCTGCGAAAACCCTTGCCGCCGTCAAACAGAGCTGCCACGGCCCGGCATTCATCTGGGGATAGCAGTTCAGGAACTACTGCCCAGCCGTTCGCATCAAGGCTATAGCGCAGCTGAGGCCAGTTGATGGCACTCACCCGCCAGCCTCACGTTGCAGCAGGGCGCGCTTGCGTTCGATGCCCCAGCGGTAGCCGGAAAGATCGCCGTCCTTGCGCACCACCCGGTGGCAGGGGATGGCGATGGCGATAGGGTTGGCGGCGCAGGCCCCGGCGACGGCGCGTACGGATTTGGGCGATCCAATCTTTTCGGCAATTTCCGCATAGCTGATTTTTTCACCCGGGGGAATTTCGCGCAGCGCCTGCCAGACCCGTTGCTGAAACGCGGTACCGCGAATATCCAGCGGCAGATCAAACCCGGCAGCGGGTGTCTCTATCAGCCCAAGCACACCGGCCACCAGTTGTTCAAAAGCCGTATCGCCACCGATCAGATTGGCCTTCGGGAAGCGGTCCTGCACGTCACGCAACAGCGTTTCTGCATCATCGCCTAACAGTATGGCGCAAATGCCCTTGCCGGTTGCGGCAACCAGAAATGATCCCAGCGAACATTCCCCCACCGCAAAGCGCATGGTGGCGTTGTTCCCGCCCGCGCGAAAATCGCGTGGCGTCATCCCCAGCACACTGGAGGATTTTTCATAAAAACGGCTGCTGGAACTGAAACCGGAATCGTAAATCGCCCGGGTCACCGGGCCGCCGCTGGCAAGATTGGTGCGCACCTGATTGATCTGATGGGCGTTCAGATAGGCTTTCGGCGTGACCCCCGTCACCGCCTTGAACAGCCGGTGAAAGTGATAAGGGCTCAATCCGACCCATTCCGCCAGTTCACCCAGCTTAAGCGCCTCATCCGCAGTTTCGATCAGGCGGCACGCCGCAACTACCTTTTCCCTGTGCTGTTCCATCAGCGTGGACTGGCCGGGCCTGCACCGCTTGCAGGGGCGAAAGCCGGCGCGCTCCGCATCCAGGCAACTTTCATGAAAGCTTACATTCTCACGCCGCGCCAGCCGCGCCGCGCAGGAGGGGCGGCAATAGACACCCGTGGTTTTGACAGAATAGTAAAACTGGCCGTCGCCCCGGGCATCGCGGGCCCTGACCATCTGCCACCGTGCTTCATTCTCATCCATCAAAATAGCGTCCATCGCCTGATCCTTTCCTGACTGGCCAACCAAAGGCCAGTATCGGCTGCGATGCGGCTGACCACACTCCGGCTCTTGCTTTCAAATCAGATTTTGCCGCCCGCCAGCAGACGCCGCGCCACCCCCAGAGATGCACTTCGGACGGGCCTTCGAATATGCAGCATCCGGTTTTCTTCCGGCAGCTCAAAATCCATTCCGGCATTCCTTCTTCAATTATCTTCAAAGGCTATTCCCAACCGGACCACCAGACAAGAAAAAGGGCCAGCGGTGTTACCCGCCAGCCCCTATTTTGCGCCGCGACTGAATTTACGCAACCGTGAACATCGGCACCGCACTGCCTTCGCCGGTGTCATAGAACACGAGTTTGACCTTCTGACCGATAGCCAGCTTGGAGAAGTCGCATTCTACAATGTTGGTCAGGATGGTCGGCCCTTCCGCCAGGGTCACATAGGCGATGGTATAGGGTTCCTTGCCCATGGTGACGCTGTAGGTGTAGATCACACCGTTTCCGGAACATTCCGCCAGACGGGTTTTGTCGCTGAAACAGAACGGGCATAGCGGACGCGGATAGTAGTAATGCTCGCCGCAATCATCGCATTTGCCGACATTCAGTTTGCCTTGCGCGGTGGCGTCCCAAAACGCTTTGGTTTCAAAGTTGATCTTGGGCGCGCGAACTTTTGCTTTTGGTTTTGCTTCACTCATGAGTCTTGATTCCCCAGAAT
>DAIOWE010000202.1:0-3575 GCA_036758605.1 Pseudomonadota bacterium
CCCAGCACTTCGTGACAGGTTTTGCGCATGACCGTGGCGCGCGGGTCATAGTTCTTGTACACCCGGTGGCCAAAGCCCATCAGCTTGCTGTGATCATTCTTGTCCTTGGCGCGGGCGATAAATTCGCCAATATTGTCCACAGAGCCGATGGATTGCAGCATGTTCAGCGCCGCTTCGTTCGCGCCGCCATGGCTTGGCCCCCACAGGCTGGCGATGCCGGCCGCGATACAGGCGAAAGGATTGGCCTCGGATGAACCCGCCAGCCGTACGGTTGAGGTCGATGCGTTCTGTTCATGATCCGCATGCAGAATAAAAATCCGGTCCATGGCGCGAGCCAGAATTGGATTTACCTTATATTCTTCGGCCGGCACGGAAAAACACATATGCAGAAAGTTTTCTGCATAGGAAAGTTCATTGCGCGGATAGACGAAGGGCTGACCCAGCGAATATTTATAGGCGAGCGCCGCAATCGTCGGCATTTTGGCGATCATGCGGTAACTGGCGACCATGCGCTGATGCGGGTCGTTGATATCGGTAGAATCGTGATAAAATGCAGACAGCGCACCAACCACACCGCACATCACAGCCATGGGATGGCTGTCGCGGCGGAACCCTCTGTACACATTCAGAATCTGTTCATGCAGCATGGTGTGCATGGTAATGTCATGCACAAATTTGGCCTTCTGCTTTTTATTCGGCAACTCGCCTTGCAACAGCAAGTAAGACGTTTCCATGAAGTCACTTTTGAAAGCGAGCTCATCAATGGAATAACCCCGATGGCGCAGGATGCCCGCATCGCCGTCAATATAGGTGATTTTTGAATCGCAGCTTGCGGTGGAGGTGAAGCCCGGATCATAGGTGAACATTCCGGTTTCGGCATACAGCTTGCGCACATCAATGACGCTGGGGCCTTCGCTGCCATGCATGACCGGCAGTTCCAGTGTTTTGCCACCATAGGTCAGTGTGACGGAGTTGATTTTCTTTGCCGCTGCAGGTGCAGCTTTTGCGGGTTTCGCTTTTGACTTTGCCGCCGTCACTTTCTTTGCCTTGATCATTCACAACTCCTTATTGCTACGGTTCCGGACGCCCGCCTGGCAAGTGTATCGCGGATATATTAATCATATACATGCTGCGCCGCACAAGAGATCATATTGAAAAACAGGATAATAGATCAAGTGCTCTGGTCCCGGATGCGCGCCACGCTTTCTTTCTGGCCAAGGGCGAACAGGACGTCAAAAATTCCCGGAGATGTCGTCGAACCCGTCAGCGCGGCGCGCAAAGGCTGCGCCACCTGGCCCAGTTTCATGGCGTTTGCCCCGGCAAATTCGCGTATGCAGGCCTCAATGGTTTCGATCGTCCAGATGTTCAGGTTTGCAAGCGCCACAGCCAGTCCCTTCAGGCGTCCACGCGCCTCCGGCGTTAGCAGTTTGGTGGCTGCTTCTTCTATTGCCAGTGGCCGCTGTGCGAACAAAAAGCCTGCATTTTTTGCAAGTTCCACCAGATTGGTCGCGCGTTCCTTTAACCCGGGCAGGGCGGTTTCAAGGCGCGCGCGCCCCGCTGCGTCCACTTCCTTCCCGTTCATCCGGGCAAGGGTTTTTAGAAGTTCAGGCAACAGGGCCTCGGGTGCCTTTTCGCGCATATAAATGCCATTGAGGTTTTCCAGCTTGGCAAAGTCAAACCGCGCGGCGGATTTTCCAATGCCCGCCAGATCAAACCATTCGATGGCCTGTTCCGTGGAAATGATTTCGTCATCCCCGTGCGCCCAGCCCAGGCGCAACAGATAATTGCGCATCGCATCGGGCAAATAGCCCATATCGCGATAGGCGTCCACGCCCAGCGCGCCATGACGTTTTGACAGCTTTGTCCCATCCGGCCCCAGGATCATGGGCAGATGCGCAAACACCGGTTCCGGCCAGCCCATGGCGTGATAAATCTGTAATTGCCGCGCCGTATTGGTGAAATGATCATCGCCCCGGATCACATGGCTTACGCCCATGTCATGATCATCGACAACGACCGAAAGCATATAGGTGGGCGTGCCGTCGCTGCGCAGCAGAACGAAATCATCCAATTGCGTATTGCTGAAACTGACCTTTCCCAGCACCTGGTCATCAACCACAGTGTCGCCGGTTTGCGGAACCTTAATGCGCACCACCGGCGGCACACCGGCGGGCGCACTGGATGGATCCCGGTCGCGCCACATCCCGTTATAAACGGGCGGCTTGCCCTGGGCGCGGGCGGTTTCACGCATCGCTTCCAGTTCGTCCTGGGTGCAATAACAGTGATAGGCTTTGCCTGCCGCCAGTAATTGCCGCGCCACTTCGGCGTGGCGTTCACGAAGTGCAAATTGAAAAACGGGCGGCGCGTCTGCGTCCAGTCCCAGCCAATTCATGCCATCAATGATGGCGTCAATTGCCGCCTGGGTTGAACGTTCACGGTCTGTGTCTTCGATGCGCAGCAGAAATGTGCCGCCATGATGGCGCGCGAACAGCCAGTTGAACAATGCCGTGCGCGCACCGCCAATGTGCAGAAAGCCGGTGGGCGACGGGGCAAAGCGGGTAATGATGGGCCGGGTTTGGGGCATGGATAACAGCGATTCTCACAAGGGGTTGATTAATCCCGCCATGCTTAGCACACTTGCCGTCCAGGGGTTAAGCAGAGGTATTGCAGGTGGCGGTGGGAATAGTCGCGCCGGGGATGCGTGTACGCATGCGGCGGCTTGCGGAACTATCCGTTGCGTCCGTTTGGGCAGGTGTCCGCGAGAATTTTCTGGCGGACCGTCCGCGTTGGGCGCTTTGGCTGCCAGTATTTTTGTCGGTGGGCATCGGCATTTATTTTGCGTTGCCGTGGGAGCCATTAGCCTATGCGGGTATGGCCGCAGCGGCATTACTGGCGGCGTTGGTTTATGTTTTTCGCCACCGGCCGGGTTTGCAGCTTTTGCTGATAGGGCTGATGTTGATCGCAACAGGGTTCAGTGCGGTGCAATGGCGCAGCTTCACGCGGGATGCGCCGCTCATTGTGACGCGGCTGGGGCCGGTGAACATAACCGGCCAGTTGATGGCCCTGGAACGCCAGGATGATGGGGTGCGCTATCTTATCGCGCCGGATACAATTGACCGGCTTAGGCCCGGACAAATTCCGGCCCGCATCCGGTTGCGATTGAGCGGCAAGGCCCGCGCCGATGCGAACCTTGTTGCGGGTGACAGGGTGCAGCTTCGCGCGGTATTGATGCCGCCGCCGGGACCGGTGACGCCGGGCGGATTTGATTATGGCCGCATGCTGTGGTTTGAACGCATCGGCGCGGTTGGCTTTATTATTTCGCCGCCGCGTCTGGTGGCGGTCGCGGGAGCGGATAATTTTGTTCAACATACAGAATTTTTTCTGACCACCCTGCGCGACCGGCTGACGGCGCGGGTGATTGCGGGCATTCCCGGCGATGCGGGGGTGCTGGCCGCCGCCCTGATGACCGGCGACCGGGCGGCTATATCCGATCCGGTAAATGGCGCCATGAAAAATTCCGGGCTGGCGCATCTGATTTCGATTTCCGGCCTGCATATGGGCATGGTGGCGGGCAT
>DAIOWE010000203.1:0-3568 GCA_036758605.1 Pseudomonadota bacterium
TGACGGCGCTGGTGGTGGGCGGCGTGGGCGCGGGGAATGCCGTGCACGGATATTTGCAGCGCAAGCGCGTGACCATCGCCACGCTGAAATGCCTGGGTGCGCAAGGCGGCGTGATATTCCGCATCTATCTGACACAGATTATTTTGCTGGCATTTCTGGGCAGCGCCGTCGGGCTGGGGATTGGCGCGGCGATCCCGTTTTTGCTGTCGGCGGTATTGACGGATCTGCTGCCCGTGCCCGCGCATTTTGCGGTTTATCCCCTGCCCTTGCTGTATGCCAGCGCTTTTGGAATGATAACGGCTGTGCTGTTCGCCATCTGGCCGCTGGCGCGGGCGCGGGAAATTTCGGCTGCGGCGCTGTTTCGCGAACTTGTTGCGCCGGTACGCCGCTGGCCGCGCCCGGTTTATATTGCCGCCACTGTGGCGCTGACTGGCGGGCTGGCCGGGCTGGCCTTTCTGATTGCAGGCGATGCGCGATTTGCATTCTGGTTCGTGACCGGCATTGGCGCGAGTTTTGCCGTGTTGCGCCTGTTTGGGGCCGCGATTATGGCGCTGGCGCGCCGCCTGCCCGCTCCGCCACGGCCTGAATTGCGGCTGGCGCTGGCCAATCTGCACCGCCCCGGCAGCCCTGCGCCTACGGTCTTTTTGTCGCTGGGGCTTGGGCTGTCATTGCTGGTTACCATCGCCATGGTTGAAGGCAATATTCACCGCCAGGTGACGGATCGGGCGTCAAACGAGGCGCCATCATTTTTCTTTCTTGATATTCAGTCTGCGGACATTGATGCGTTCCGGAAATTGGCCAACGGCATTGATGGCGTTTCGCATATGGAGAGTATGCCAACATTGCGCGGGCGGATTGTCCGTATCAAGGACAGGCCCGCCACTGTCGAATCCGTGCCGCCAGAAGCGCGCTGGGCGCTGCGCGGGGACAGGAACCTGAGCTTTGCGGTATCCCCGCCGGAGAATACCGTATTTGCAGCGGGCGAATGGTGGCCACCCGATTATGCCGGGCCGCCATTATTGTCACTCGATGCCCGGCTTGCCGCGGATATGGGGCTTGGCGTAGGCGATGCCATGACGGTGAATGTGCTGGGCCGGGATATTGAGGCGCGGATCGCCAATCTGCGCAACATTGATTGGTCCACCATGGGCGTGAATTTCGCGCTGATCTTTTCGCCGGGACTGATTTCCAGCGCGCCGCACAGTCATCTGGCCACGGCGCGCGCGACGCAAAATGCCGAAACGCCCTTGCATATTGCGGTTACGGATAAATTTCCCGGCGTATCGGTGGTGCGGGTGCGCGAAACCCTGGAGACGATAAACGGCCTGCTGAACAATCTCGCCATGGCGGTGCGCTCGGCGGGCGCAGTGACGCTTGTAACCGGCATTCTTGTGCTTGCGGGCGCGCTGGCGGCGGGGCATGGACAGCGCGTCTATGATGCGGTGCTGCTGAAGGTGCTGGGCGCGTCGCGGACGCGGGTCGTTGCGGCCTATGCGGCGGAATATGCCCTGCTGGGCCTGTGCGCCGCAGGGCTGGCCAGCCTGATCGGCACCGCCGCCGCCTATCTGAGCGTCACCTATCTGATGCATGTGGCGTTTGTTTTCCTGCCTACAACCCTGATCATAACCCTGGCAGGAACGGTTTTCCTGACGATTTTTCTGGGCCTTGCCATGACCTGGCGTGTGCTGGGGCAAAAGGCGGCGGGGGTGCTGCGTGGGAATTAGGCTGGATTTTTCCGGGAAATATGCTCTGCTGGACCGGGATTTGCGTAGCACAGGCGACGCCGTTGGCGTCACCCTGCTGGGTGTGTAGCAACTATGCCTTGTCGAATGCGATATGCAGGTTTTTCAGGCCGCGCAGCGCAACATTGCGTTCATAGACCAGTTCGGCACCTGGATCGCGAAACCGGATATTACGCATGCGGCGCAGCATGGTCGCGAAAGTAAGCGCGATTTCCTTGCGCGCCAGACTGGCGCCCAGACAAAAATGCGTGCCCTGACCAAAGGCCAGATGGGTTGGCTCATCCTTGCGGCAGAGATTGAATGTTTCAGGCTTTGCGTATTTGGTTTCATCACGATTGCCGCTGCCAAAGCGCATATTGACATAGGAATCTTTCGGAATTTTGACACCGCCAATTTCAGTATCCGCGCGGGTGCGCCGCATCAGGCCCTGCACCGGACCGTCAAAGCGCAGCGATTCCTCGACAAATGCATCGATCAGCGACGGATCATCGCGCAACGCCTGCATCTGATCGGGATGCTCGATCAATGTGCGCATCGCCAGCGACATGGAATTGGTTGTGGTTTCATTACCGGCCGTTAATAACAGATGGATGCTGGACAGAATATCCACATCACGCATGGGCTTGCCATCCTCCATTTTGGCTTTCACCAGATCGGAGATTACATCATTGGTCGGATTTTTGCGTTTTTCCGGAATGATTTTCAGAAAATAATTCTGCATTTCCACATTCTGTTTGGCGGCCCAGATTTTATCTTCCTCGGTCGCAAAACCACCTACCAGAGTTGCAAACGCATCGGACCAGCGTGAGAAACTTTTCAGATCATCGCGGGTTACCCCCAATTGATCAGCAATCACGAACATCGGCAGCGGCACGGTATATTGCTGCACAAAATCGCATTCGCCCTTGTCGATAAAGCTGTCGATCAGCTCATCAACGATCTGCTGCACATAGTCTTCCATCTGATTGACACGGGTAAGCGAGAACAGTTTGTTGAGCGGTCCACGTAAAAACCGGTGCTTGGGCGGGTCAGACGTGATCATGGTGTCGACCTGTTCCAGTCCGCCATATTGCGTCGGGCGGACATATTCCTCGCGCGGAACCAGGCTGTCACTGGAGAAAGTCGCGGTGTCCTTTAGCGCTTTGGAAATATCCTCATAGCGCGTCACAACATAGAACCCGCCTTTTTGATCAAAGAATACTGGCGCTTCGTCGCGCAGCTTCTGATAGGCATGGAACGGACAGCCGATCACATCCATATCCATAAGGGTTATTTCGTCTAATGGCCTGGCCGCAGCCAAACGGGCTTTTTCGTCGAGGTTTGGCATGCTGCGTTCCATCCTGTTCTGGCTGTTTTTACTTTATTGAGTAATGCATCAATAATATGGGAATGTCAAGTTCCGCCTTGAATTTGACTGCAATCCTGCCAATATGGACACTAGAGGATTCTTTATAGGGAGAAATGGGCTAAAATGGCTGAATTTGATCGAAATGTTGCGGTGCATGGCGGAACCGGCGCGCGCGCCCAGGTAATTGATCAGGGCCTGCGGGAATATATGCTGCGGGTTTACAATTATATGGCCTCCGGCCTGGCGTTGACGGGCATTGTTGCCTATCTGGGCTATCGTTCTGATTTCTATGCCTCTATCGCCGGGTCGCCATTGATCTGGGTGGTGATGCTGGCGCCGCTGGGCGTGGTGTTCTATCTCAGCGCCAAAATCCATTCGATGAGCTTCAGCTCCGCGCAAACCTGGTTCTGGGTCTATGCGGGACTGGTCGGCCTGTCGCTGTCGGGCATTTTCTATGTCTATTCCGGGGTCAGCATTA
>DAIOWE010000204.1:0-3444 GCA_036758605.1 Pseudomonadota bacterium
GGCCTGAAAATGACCGTGGTGCAGGCCGATGGCAATAATGTGCAGCCGGTGCCTGTGGACGAACTGCGCATCGCGGTTGCCGAAACCTATGACGTGATTGTTCAGCCTAAAGAGGAAAAGCCGTTTACCATCTTTGCGGAGTCGCTGGACCGCACCGGTTATGCGCGGGCAACGCTCGCCCCCAAAGCGGGCATGAGCGGGGAAATCCCCGCGCTGCGCCCGCGTCCGCAATTGACCATGGCCGACATGGGCATGGATATGGGCGGCATGGACCATGGCGCGGCGGCGGGCAAAGAGGAGGTTGCAGCGCCCACAATGGAGCATGGGGCCATGGCGGGGATGGATCATGGTGCGATGCCCGGAATGGACCAGCCTGATTCGCAAAGCGGAATTGCGCCCAAAGCCGCAAAGCCGGGCGGCAAGGTTCTGGTCTATGGCGATCTGAAGGCGATGAAACCCTATGCGGAATATCGTGCGCCGGACCGCGAGATTGAGATGAAGCTGACCGGCAATATGGAACGCTATTTCTGGTCGATCGACGGCGTGAAATTTTCCGATGCCGAACCGATCCGCCTGAAACATGGCGAGCGGGTGCGCTTCACCTTTGTCAACCAGACCATGATGAGCCATCCCATGCATCTGCATGGCATGTGGATGCAGCTCGACACCGGAAAGAAAAAATTCAATCCGCTGAAACATGTGGTCAATGTGCCGCCCGGCCAAACCCTGAGCGTGGACGTGCCCGCCGACGCCATGGGCGAATGGGCCTTTCACTGCCATCTGCTCTATCATATGGCGACCGGCATGATGCGCAAGGTGATTGTCGAAGGCCCGGTGGCCGCCAATGTGGAGATGCGCCATGAATAAGCGCGTTCCGGCTTTCCTGATACTATTCTGTATGCTGACAGCCAACGCTTCCGCGATGGAGGAACATGAGCCGCATTTCCTGTTTTTCCAAGCCGATCAGTTCGAATATCGCGCACAGGACGGCAGGGACAGTTTGAAATGGGATGCGCAGGGCTGGTATGGCGGCGATTATGACAAGCTATGGCTGAAAACCGAAGGCGAAAAACCAGCCGGAGGCAAAACGGAAAAAGCCGAAGCGCAGGTGCTGTTTTCGCATCTTGTGACAGATTTTTTCGATGTGCAGGCGGGTGTTCGCTATGACCCGGAACCGCATCCAAGGCGCGGCTATGCCGTGCTGGGCGTACAGGGCCTGGCGCCCTATTATTTTGAGACAGATGCGGCGCTGTTTCTGAGCAATGAAGGCGAACTGTCGGCCCGGTTCGAGGCGGAATATGAACTGCTGCTGACCCAGCGTCTGGTCCTGCAACCCTCGTTAGAGATCAACCTGGCGGCGCAGGATACAAGCGCGCGCGGTATAGGTTCGGGCGTCAGCGACATCGAATTGGGTCTCAGGCTGCGCTACGAAATACGGCGCGAATTCGCCCCCTATATCGGCGTCAACTGGGAGCGCAAACTCGGCCAGACCGCGGACATCGCGCGCCGCGATGGCGAGGATACCGATGTTCCCTCTTTCGTCACTGGCGTCCGGTTCTGGTTTTAGAAACTGCTCTTGCCGCCTGAAATCGGAAATAATTTAATCCGGGATAATGTCCGCGCAATTTCACCCAACGCATACCCGCATCGGCGTCAGCGAACCAGCTTTATACAAGGGATCGGCGGGCGCTACGCGCTGACCAATTCGGACATATTAATTTCTTTACATCCTGGCTTACACAATAAGCTTGACGACCGGAAACCCTGCGGCGCGCCATTCCGGAAACTATGATTATATCATTCAATAGAACGATTGATTAACTATACAGGCGCAACTATTTGTCAGGATCGTTGCGTGTGAGAGGTGACTGTGGCCGAGAACCTGCTTCTGTACGAACCCGCCATCCGCCTGGGTGCTTTCATCAGTATTTTTGCGGCAATGGCGCTGTGGGAGATACTGGCGCCCCGGCGGCCCCAGGCTGTCGGGCGGCTTCGGCGCTGGCCCGGCAATCTCGGCATCGTCGCGCTCAACACGCTGCTTGTTAGACTCATATTCCCAACCGCCGCTGTCGGCATGGCCCTGCTGGCTGAAACGCACGACTGGGGGCTGTTTCACGCTTTGAAGGCGCCGGCCTGGCTCGCGATCACGGTCTCGGTAATATTTCTCGACCTCGCCATCTATCTGCAACATGTGCTGTTACATGCTGTGCCCGCGCTGTGGCGTCTGCATCGCATGCACCATGCCGATCTTGAGTTCGACGTGACCACTGGCGCCCGATTCCATCCAATCGAGATATTGCTGTCAATGGTCATCAAGCTCGGCATTGTCGCCGCGCTCGGTGCGCCAGCGGTGGCGGTGCTGATCTTTGAGGTGCTGCTCAACGCCACCTCGATGTTCAATCACGGCAATGTCCGCCTCTCTGAACGGCTTGATGGCGTACTACGCAAAATTGTCGTCACACCTGACATGCACCGCGTCCATCATTCGGTTGTGCCACGCGAGACCAACAGTAATTTTGGCTTCAATGTCCCCTGGTGGGATCGGCTGTTCGGAACCTATCGCGCACAACCCGCAGCCGGGCACCAGGAGATGACGATCGGCATTTCGCAGTTCCGTGAACCGCGCGAACTTCGCCTTGATCGCATGCTGCTGCAACCGTTTCGCGACGATGTCCGTAACTATCCGCTAGGCCAGCAGGAGACAATCAAATGACACTGACAACATAATGCCGCACATCCTGCTCGCGCTCGCCATCGCGGGTGCGGCGATAAAAAACTGGAAAACTCCAACTTCAAACGATCCCGACAGCCTGGGTACGAGAGAACGGAACGGCTACGCTCCCTGGGGCTGAAATTCGCGCCTGGCATTACGCGTGCCGGCCAAAACCGGCTGGCGCGGGGGCTTGTTGAATAAAAGATAATCGCCAGGATGCGAAGCGTGTTTTGAAAAAAGGCTATTGGCGGCGGCCTGGTTTATTGGCAACGTCATGATTTGCTGGCCGTTTTTATACAGCCCGCGATAACGGGTTTTGCCATAGCCGAACTGGCGTTTGATAATGCGGAAGATATGTTCGACATTGGACCGCAGGGAGGCGGGAAACCGGTTGATGCGGCGCTGTTCATCGGTCAGGTCTTCGCCTTTCTTACGCTTGAACGGTGTGCCCCAGACCATTGCGCCTTCCTCTGCTGGCGCATCGAGCGCGCGCCCGGCGCTGGCATTGCCCCGGTCGCCGGTTGCCGCAAAATAGGGCAAAGCTTTCTTCCCCGTGCAACAAATTCTCCACCACGGCGGCGTCATGCACCCGCGCCGCCGTTTTGTCTGTCTGCCGCTCCGTCACGCGGCGCGAAACACCGAATCCGGCCCAGGATCGCCCTGGCATTTCGCCCGCCCGGTTTCCACCATGTGCAGCAGGTGCGCCAGAACGGAACGCCCGGCGGCGGGCC
>DAIOWE010000205.1:0-3443 GCA_036758605.1 Pseudomonadota bacterium
TGGATGATGGACGCTGGGTGCAGGTGCGCGCCGCCCGCGAAGATGTGATGGACATTGCCGCCGCCCATTCCAGAGATGCGATCCGCATTGCCTGGCATCTGGGCAACCGGCATCTGCCGGTGCAGGTGCTGGAGGCTGGCTGTCTGCGCCTGCGCTATGATCATGTGATCGAACATATGGTCATTGATCTAGGTGGAAAGGTTGAACGCAAGCTGGGTATTTTCGCGCCGGAACCCGGCGCCTATGACGGCGCGCCTGCGCATGCACATGGTCACACCCATGACTACTAGTTCATCTCTGTACAGACTACTGGCCTGGCTGTCGCCGTCCTTTCCTGTGGGGGCGTTCAGCTATTCCCACGGTCTTGAATTTGCCGTGGAAATTGAACTGATTAAAAATCGCGATGATCTGGTGGCATGGTGCGCCACCTTGCTGCGCCATGGCTCCGGCCTGAATGATGCGATGCTGTTTGTGGCCGCATGGCGCGCGCGGGCTGCAAACAACCACGCCCTGCTGATGGAAATATTTGAACTGTCATCCGCCATGCGCTCAACATCCGAACTTGCGCTGGAAACCCAGGCCCAGGGCGCCGCTTTTACCCGCGCCATCCGCGACGCCTGGCCGCACCCGGTATTGGACAAGCCTTCATTGCAGTCTGATTACGCCGCCCCCAGCTATCCCGTCATCGTCGCTCTCAGCGCCCATGCGCATGGCATTGACATGCGCGATGCGCTGGCGGGCTATCTGCATGCCTTTACGGCTAATTTGATTTCGGCGGGGGTGCGGCTGATTCCGCTTGGCCAGACAGATGGGCAGATTGCTCTGCGCCTGTTGGAAGCGGATGTTGCCGCCGCCGTTGAACTGGCTGAAGCATTGCCGTTATCCGAAATTGGCAGCGCCACCCCCATGCTGGATTATTGTTCCGCCCGGCATGAAACCCAATATACGAGGCTGTTCCGATCATGAATAAATCTGCACACGGACCAATCCGCATCGGCGTAGGCGGCCCGGTCGGCTCCGGTAAAACGGCGCTGATGGATATCTTATGCAAGAATATGCGTGACGCCTATTCCATCGCCGCCATCACCAACGATATTTACACCAGGGAAGATGCGCAATTCCTCACCCGTTCCGGCGCACTGCCGCCCGAACGCATTGACGGGGTGGAAACCGGCGGTTGCCCGCACACCGCCATTCGTGAAGACGCCTCGATCAATCTGGCCGCCGTGGACAAGATGAATGCGCGTTTTCCCGATCTGGATATTATTTTCATCGAAAGCGGCGGCGATAATCTGGCGGCGACCTTTTCGCCGGAACTGGCGGATCTCACGCTCTATGTCATTGACGTGTCGGCGGGCGATAAAATTCCGCGCAAGGGCGGCCCGGGCATTACGCGCTCTGATCTGCTGATCATCAACAAGATCGATCTGGCACCGATGGTCGGCGCCGATCTGGACGTGATGGCGCGTGACGCCAAAAAAATGCGCGGGGAGCGTCCCTTTGTATTCACCAATTTACGCGCGGGCATTGGTCAGGATGCGGTGATCACATTCATTGAAGAACGCGGCGCGCTGGCATAATTCTATCTGAAAACCACGGTCTTGTTGCCGTTCAGAAACACCCGCTGTTCCGCCAGCCAGCGCACGGCGCGGGCCAGTACCATGCTTTCCACATCGCGCCCGGCGGCGGCCATTGCCTCGGCGGTGTAGCTGTGATCAATACGTTCAACCATCTGCTCGATGATCGGGCCTTCATCCAGATCCGGCGTGACAAAATGCGCCGTGGCGCCGATCAGTTTGACGCCGCGCTTATGCGCCTGCTGATAGGGTTGGGCGCCCTTGAAGCTGGGCAGGAAGGAATGATGAATATTGATCGCCCTGCCTTCCAGCTCCGCGCATAATTCCGGCGAAAAAATCTGCATGTAACGGGCCAGAACAACGAAATCCGCCTTGGTCTGGGCGATAATATCGCGCAGGCGGGCTTCGGCCTCTGGTTTATTGTCCTTGCCTACCGGCACATGCAGGAACGGGATTTTGTGCCATTGGACCAGCGGCGCCAAATTCATATGGTTGGAAACAATGGCCGGAATATGCACCGGCAGCGAACCGGTACGGTGGCGGTACAGCAGATCATTCAGGCAATGGTCGGATTTCGACACCATTATCAGCGCCGATGGCCGCAGCATGCAGTTCGTCAATGTCCAGCGCATGCCAAACCGCGTGGCGATGGGGCTGAATATTTTGGCAAACGCCGTCTGGTTAAATTCCGGGTTTGCCGCTTCAAAGGCCGTGCGCATGAAAAAGTTTCTGGTGCCGGGATCGCCAAAATGATGCGAGTCCGTAATGAACAGATCGCTGTCGGCCAGAACCCCGGCCACGGCGGCAACAATGCCTACCCGATCAGGGCACGAAACCGTCAGAATATAGCTGGCCGGGCTGGAGGCGGAACTAGACATCCAGATTGGATACTTTCAGGGCATTGTCGTAAATAAACTGACGCCGTGTTTCAACCACATCGCCCATCAGCTGCGAAAACAGATCGTCCGCCGTGTCGGAATGATCAACCTTCACCTGCAATAGTGAACGCACCTGCGGGTCCAGCGTGGTTTCCCACAATTGTTCCGGGTTCATTTCACCCAGGCCTTTATAACGCTGAATGCTGATGCCCTGACTGCCAATCTGTTTGATGGTCTCAAACAGCGCGGTGGGAGAGGCAATAATATATTCATTGTCCTTGCGCCGCAGCGTGGCCGAGCGGCGGAAAACCGCTTGCAGTTCCGGTACTTCCGCATTTAGCCGACGGGCTTCGGCGCTGGCCAGCAACGGGGCGTCGATTTCATAGGCCTCGCGCACACCGCGCACATCGCGGAAAAACCGCAGGCCGCCTGTATTGGTCGCTTCGCCCTGCCAGCCGCGATCTTCTTCTGCGGTGTTCTGGTCCAGCGCGGTTGCAATGGCTTGCGCCACGCGGCTCGCCTCTGCCGGATCGTCCAGCACATCAGGTGTTAACGCGCCCGCAATGGCCACCTGCTCGATAATGAAATCCGGATATTTGCCCTTTGGCAGATGGTTCAATATGGCGCGGATGCCGCGCGCATGTTCGGTCAGTTCGCGCAAATCTTCTCCGGCGCGCTGAGTGTCATCGTACAGATGCAGTACAGCGTCCTTGACGCCACTGGTGATCAAATAATCCTCCAGCGCCTTTTCATCTTTCAGATATTGCTCTGAGCTGCCCCGGCTGACCTTGTATAGCGGCGGTTGCGCAATATAGAGATATCCCCGCTCGATCAGTTGCGGCATGTGCCGGTAAAAAAAAGTCAGCAGCAGGGTGCGGATATGTGCGCCGTCCACATCCGCGTCGGTCATGATGACGATTTTGTGGTAGCGGGCATTTTCAATGTTGAAATCATTGCGCCCGATGCCCGCGCCCAGCGCCGTAATCAG
>DAIOWE010000206.1:0-3386 GCA_036758605.1 Pseudomonadota bacterium
GAACTGAACGCGCCGGTGCATCCCATTCATGTGCAGCAATTGTCGCGTCCCCAACTTCCCACCGGGGGGCAGTTCAATGCGCATACCATTGGCGCGGCGCTGGGCGCGCTGATGCCGGAAAATGCGGTTGTATCGGATGAGGCGGCGACATCGGGCTTCGCCTGTTATGCGCCCACCGCCGGAATTGCGCCGGTGGATTGGCTCAGCCTGACGGGCGGCTCCATCGGCCAGGGCATTCCGCTGGCGGCGGGCGCGGCGGTGGCCTGCCCCGATCGCAAAGTGGTCTGCCTCAGCGGCGATGGCGGCGGCATGTACACGCTACAGGCGCTGTGGACCATGGCGCGTGAAAAGCTCGATATCGTCACGGTGATTTTTTCCAACCGCAAATATCTTATTCTACAGGTCGAACTGATGCGCGTGGGGGCGGGCAATCCGGGGCGCAAGGCGCTCGATCTGCTTGATCTGTCAAACCCGGAACTGAACTGGGTGCAACTGGCCAACGGCATGGGCGTTTCCGCCAGCCGCGCCACCACTCAGGAAGAATTCAACAAACAATTCAAGGATGCCTGCGCCAACCGTGGCCCGCATCTGATTGAAGCGGTGATTTAGCCTGTTTTCTGTTCAGCTTGACGCATCTCCTGAACCGGATCAGAAAATGCATCAATTCCCGTTTGCCACCGCAATCAGCGGGCGTGTCTCGCCGATTTTCATCACCCATAAATCATCTTCGTCATAGCCGTGTGCGCAGCCCGCAGCAAGAAACCGCACGGGCGGTTCAAACACCGGCTCTTCGGTTAGCTGCACGGTTCCCCAATGCATGCCGACAAGCCGGCGCGCGCCAATATCACGGCCGATCTGTACCGCTTCTTCCGGGGTGGCGTGCGAGGCGTGCATGATGATCTCTGGCGCGTAGCCGCCAATGCCCAGCATCGCCGTATCGAATGGGCCATGGCGTTCGCCAATCTGCCTGAACACTTTCCCGTATGCGCTATCGCCGCCAAAGAACAGATGCTGCCCCGCCCCGCGTATGGAAAAGCCTGCCCATAGCGTGCGGTTTGTGTCACGGGTATTGCGGCGTGACCAATGCACCACAGGAAGCGCTTTGATCGTCACGCCATCCATGCTGAACTGCTGCTCCCAGTCCAGCTCCACCACCCGCTGGAAACCACGCTTCAGAAAAAACTCACCCAGGCGCAGCGGCGCCACCACCAGGATATGTTCCTTATACGGAAGATGCCGCAGGGTGACCTCATCCAGATGATCATAATGATTGTGGCTGATCAGCAATATATCTATGGGCGGCAGATTTTGTGCGGCAATCCCGCTTTTAACAAACCGTTTGGGGCCCAACCGGCTGGGCCCCGCATAGTCGGACAGATAGGGATCGGTCAGAATGGTCTTGCCGGCAAGGGTGATCACAAACGCCGCATGGCCAAGCCAGGTCAGGCTGTCCGCCCCGTTCAACACTTTCAGACCGGCGATGGCGCGGCGCTCCGAAACAATATGGTCGTCCGGTACGCTAACGCGGTTACGCGAATTGCGCGCCATGCGCCCCAGATAGCGCAGCAGGGTGCGCATATCCACGTCGCGCTGCGGACTGCCGGGCGGGTTGCGAAACAACCCATTGGGCAAATGATGATCGGGTCGCCCCGCAGCGGCGGGGGTATCTTCGGGAACGCGGCGCGCGCCAGTCCGGCGAAAACGCGATGTTCGGGGGGCATATTGGTCCATGGTGCTACTATATAGGCGTGTGGTTAACCAAATCAAATCAGTCATCGGGCAAGTCAGCGGCGCCATGTCACATTCCCGTAACATGACGCTTGTAGGACTGGCGCCTGAAACCAGTCAAATGTGAGGCGCTTGCAGTATGGAAGCAAAACAGGTGCTGTTTTTGTGTACGGGAAACTCCGCGCGTAGCATCATGGCGGAGGCCCTGCTGAATTTTTACGGCATGGGCCGCTTCAGGGCCCATAGCGCGGGCAGCCACCCGGCGGGCGCGGTTAATCCGCTAACCCTGGATACGCTGAGAATCGCCAAGATCAACACAGAAGGCCTGCGCAGCAAATCATGGGATGAATTTTCCAAACCCGGCGCGCCGAAGCTGGATTTCGTTTTTACCGTCTGTGACAATGCGGCCGGAGAGGTTTGCCCCGTTTGGCCGGGACAGCCAATCACCGCCCATTGGGGTTTTCCGGATCCCGCCGCATTTGAAGGCAGCGACACGGAAAGACGCGCATTTTTTCAGGATATTTTCCGGCAAATCCGTACACGGATCGAATTGTTCATCAGCCTGCCCATAGCCAGCCTTGACAGATTGTCGTTGCAGCGTAAGCTGGACGAGATGGGCCGTGAAAAGTCATAAAGCGAACATTCATAAATCGGGGTAAGGCGCCATTACTATTTCAAAACGATTGACCGCCGAATTTACTGGCAGTGCATTTCTGCTGGCCACCGTCATTGGCTCCGGCATTATGGCGCAAAATCTGGCGGGCGGGAATACCGCCATCGCCCTGCTGGGCAACACGGTTGCAACAGGCGCCATTCTGGTAGTGCTGATTCTGATTTTCGGCCCTGTGTCTGGCGCGCATTTCAATCCGGCGGTGACATTATCGTTCCGGTTGCGCGGTGAAATCGGCACATCGGATACCGCGCTTTATATTCTGGCGCAGATCGCTGGCGCACTGGCCGGCATGCTGGCGGCGCATTTCATGTTCGAGCTGCCACTGGTACAAAGTTCCACCCATATACGCGCGGGGGCGGCGCAATTTGGCTCGGAAATTATCGCGACCTTCGGTTTGCTGGCCACGATCATCGGCTGTGTGCGTCATCGCCCGGAGGCGGTTCCCTATGCTGTTGGCCTTTATATCACGGCGGCCTACTGGTTTACCGCCTCAACCTCCTTCGCCAATCCGGCGGTGACCATCGCGCGCAGTTTCAGCGACACATTCTCCGGTATCCGGCCCGAAGACGCGCCCCTGTTCATCGCGGCGCAACTGATCGGGGCGGCGCTGGCGGCGCCCGTTTTCGGCTGGCTGTTTTCAGATAAAAATTCCGGCTGATCCTGGCTTTTCCGCCTGTGCCCTTGCTGCAAACCGGGCAAAAGGCTATCAATGCGCCTCAGATTTCACGGGAGGCCTTGATGCGCAATCTAACCCACTTTATCGGTGGCAAACATGTACAGGGAACCAGCGGGCGCTATGGCCCGGTCTATGATCCCATGACCGGCGAGGTGCAGGCCAAAGCGCCGCTCGCCAGCGCCGCTGAAATGCGTGCGGCCATTGATAATGCGGCGGCGGCGTTTCCCGGCTGGGCGGCGGAAAATCCGCAAAAACGCGCCCGGGTGATGTTCCGCTTCAAGCAACTGGTCGAAGACAATATGGACCAGT
>DAIOWE010000207.1:0-3372 GCA_036758605.1 Pseudomonadota bacterium
ACCGGTTACAGCATTATTACCAGTTTCAGGTGATCCTGAAACCCTCGCCGCTGGACATTCAGGATTTATATCTCAACAGCCTGTACGCCATCGGCATTGATCCGGCCCTGCATGATATCCGCTTTGTCGAGGATGATTGGGAAAACCCGACGCTGGGCGCCTGGGGGCTGGGCTGGGAGGTGTGGTGCGACGGGATGGAGGTCAGCCAGTTCACCTATTTTCAGCAGGTTGGCGGCTATGACTGCAAGCCTGTGGCAGGCGAGCTGACTTACGGGCTGGAACGCCTGGCGCAATATGTTCAGGGCAAGGACAGTGTCTATGAACTGGACTTTAACGGGCATGGCGTCAAATATGGCGATGTGTTTCATCAGGCGGAGCGGGAATTTTCCGCCTATAATTTTGAACATGCGGACACCGGAATTTTGCTGCGCCATTTTGCCGATGCGGAAAAGGAATGCGCGGCGCTGCTGGCGCGCGATCTGACATTGCCTGCCTATGACCAGATGCTGAAATGCAGCCATCTGTTCAATCTGCTGGATGCGCGCGGCGTCATCAGCGTGACGGAGCGCGCCGCCTATATAGGCCGTGTGCGCGCGCTGTCCAAGGGCTGCGCCACCGTCTGGCTGAAAAGCCAGGGTGAAGCGGTGGAGGATCAGGATGCCTGAGCTTTTACTGGAACTGTTTTGCGAAGAAATCCCTGCGCGTATGCAGGCGCGGGCGGCGCAGGATTTGCAGCGCCTGATTACCGATGGTCTGACCGCCGCCGGATTGGCGTTCGATGGCGTGAAAAGCTTTGTCACGCCGCGCCGCTTGTGTTTTGTCGCCAACGGTATTCCCGCAGTACAGCCAACCCGCACCGAAGAACGCAAGGGACCGCGCGTGGGGTCACCGCAAGCCGCGATCAGCGGATTTTTAAGTTCAACTGGTCTCACGCTGGAACAGTTGGAAGTGCGCGCAGTGGGCAAGGCGGAATTTTATTTTGCCGTGACTGAACGCAAGGGCAGCCCGTCCGCGCAGGTGGTTGCGGAAATTGTTGAAAAAACGGTACGCGAATTTCCCTGGCCCAAAAGCATGCGCTGGGGCGGTGGCAGCCTGCGCTGGGTGCGGCCTTTGCATTCGATCCTGTGCTGTTTCGACGGCGCGCCATTGACGTTTGAAATTGATGGCGTGAAGGCGGGGGACGCAACGCGCGGGCACCGCTTCATGGCGCCCGATATTATTCGTGTACGGAATTTTGCGGAATATGCCGCAGCGCTGGAAAAGGCGTTTGTGTGTCTTGATCCCGTTGAACGCAAGGCGCGCATTCTGGAACAGGCGAATGCGCTGGCGGCGGCGGCAGGGCTGGAACTGATCCCCGATGACACACTGCTGGACGAGGTGTCGGGGCTAAACGAATGGCCAACCGCACTGCTGGGAAAGTTTGACAAGGCGTTTCTGGCCGTGCCGCCAGAAGTGTTGCGCACCGCCATGCGCGCGCATCAGAAATATTTTTCACTGCGGGACGCAAAGTCTGGAAAATTTGCGCCACACTTTATCGTCGTTGCCAATCTGCTGGCGGCGGATGGCGGGGCCATGATTGCCCAGGGCAACCAGCGGGTGCTGGCGGCGCGGCTTTCGGACGCGAAATTTTTCTGGGATCAGGATGGCAGGGAAACGCTGGAAATACGTATTTATGGCCTGAAGGAGATGGTGTTTCACGCCAGGCTTGGCAGTGTTCATGATAAGGTACTTCGCAATATAAAGCTTGCGGAACAGCTCTCGGAATTTATTCCCGGTACGGATAAAATTCTTGCCGGACGCGCCGCCATGCTGGCCAAATGCGATCTGGTCACGCAGATGGTGGGTGAGTTTCCCGAATTGCAGGGCATTATGGGATGCTATTATGCGCTGGCCGATGGCGAACGGGCGGAAGTTGCGGACGCCATCCGCGACCATTATTCACCCGCCGGCCCATCGGACGCCTGTCCCACTGCGCCCTTATCCATAGCCGTGGCGATGGCCGACAAGCTCGATACGCTGATACAATTCTGGGGCATTAATGAAAAGCCAACCGGATCAAAAGACCCGTTTGCACTGCGCCGCGCGGCGCTTGGGGTCATCCGGATTATTCTGGAAAATGGCCTGCGCCTAAAACTGGCGCCCCTGTTTGGTGATCAGGCCGATGATCTTCTCTCTTTCTTTGCCGACCGGCTGAAGGTGCATCTGCGCGAAGCGCGCGGCATGCGCCATGATCTGGTGGATGCGGTGTTTGCCATGGGCGGGCAGGATGATCTGGTGCTGCTGGTGAAGCGGGCTGAGGCGCTGGATGAATTTCTGCGCACCGATGATGGCGCCATTTTGCTGGCGGCATATAAACGGGCGGTAAATATTCTGCGCATTGAGGAAAAGCGCGATGGCGTAAGTTATGACCGCCATGCCGACCCGGCGGGCTTTCAACAGGATGAAGAGCGTGCATTGTTCGACGCGATTTCCACAGTGGCGGCTCAGGCAGTTGCAGCGGTAAAAGACGAGGATTTCACCGCCGCCATGACCGCAATGGCGCGGTTGCGCGCGCCCGTGGACGCATTCTTTGACAAGGTTACGGTGAATGCAGAGGATGCGAAACTGCGCATTAACCGGCTGGCGCTATTGTCACAGATACGCAGCACATTGGAAACTGTGGCGGATTTTTCTAAAATAGCCTGAAGATGCAGGTACCAATAAGGGATAGGCGATGTCCACAAATACCGAAGCAACGGCCAAATGGGTGTACACTTTCGGCGCGGGCAAGGCCGAGGGTGCGGCGAAATTGCGCAATCTGCTGGGCGGCAAGGGCGCCAATCTGGCGGAAATGAGCAGCCTTGGCCTGCCGGTGCCGCCGGGGTTCACCCTGACCACCGAAGTCTGCACCGCGTTTTACGACAATCAGAAAAAATATCCCGATGGGCTGGAGGCCCAGGTGCAATCCGCGCTGGCGCAGGTTGCGGCTCATGTGGGCCGGCGCTTTGGCGATCCGGCCAGCCCGTTGCTGCTGTCGATCCGTTCTGGCGCGCGCGCCTCGATGCCGGGCATGATGGATACGGTGTTGAACCTTGGCCTGAATGACGAAACGGCGGCGGGGCTGGCCGCGGAATCCGGCGATGCGCGTTTTGCCTATGACAGTTACCGCCGTTTCATCCAGATGTATTGCGATGTGGTTCTGGGGGTCGATCATTATCTGTTCGAGGACGCGCTGGACGAACATAAAAGCGGGCTTGGCGTGACGCAGGACACCGATCTGGGCGCGGAAGACTGGCGTGAACTGGTCGAGACCTACAAGGAAATTGTGCAGCGTGAATTGGATGCGCCCTTTCCCCAGGATGTGCATGCGCAATTATGGGGCGCCATCGGCGC
>DAIOWE010000208.1:0-3365 GCA_036758605.1 Pseudomonadota bacterium
GATTGGACAGGCTGACCTTCAGCGCCGCCGCATTCATCGCCACCAGCACGTCGGATTTGTCGCCCGATGTCTTGATGGCGCGCGAGCCAAAATTGATCTGGAAGGCGGACACGCCAAAGGTCGTGCCGATGGGCGCGCGAATTTCCGCCGGAAAATCCGGGAACGTGGCCAGATCATTGCCCGCCAGCGCGGTAGAAGATGAAAACTGACTGCCGGTAATCTGCATGCCATCGCCGGAATCACCGGCAAATCGCACAACCACCGACTCAATCTTTTTGCGGCCGCGCTGCGCAACCGTCCCGGCAACAGATCCCACCATGTGACTATTAATCCTGTAAATTTAAGGGGCAACCGGCTCGCCCGGTTCCGCCGGGCGGGCACAGCCCCCTTTATTCTCCCTAAGGCACGCCATCCGACTGGCGCATTACCCGCTCAATTCTATATGCCCGAATTATATGCTATTCAATAAACTGTTTGAAAACTAATTCAGCCAATAAGTTATTTTATCATACACAACTTATACGCGCATATATGGATCAAGGCCGCATAAACATGTGATCCCCGTCCGGGTCAAGATTATCAATGTGAAAGTTCAATTCGCTGGCAATGTCCTCCAGGCTGCGTCCTGCGCGGTAGGTTTCAAGCACCTGCTCCAACATGGCGCGCGCAATCACATCGGGGGGTATGTTCTTCGCCGCCCCTTCATCCAGTGCTGCTTTCATATGTCTACTGCTGATTTCAAAAGCGTTGCTCATGTTTAGGCTCCAATGTTCAAAATCCTTCGGTCAATTCCGCAAGCCCGCGAATGATCCGGTCCGGTTGGGCGGGCGCGTTCTCGGGCAACCCATTGCCCGTATGGTCATGCCAGACAGTGTGAATTCCCAGCCGTTTGGGTGCCGCCACCTCCCACTCCAGATTATCGCCCACCATCCAGGCAGATTGTGGGTCTGCGTCAAGGGCGCGCAATGCATGCAGATAGGCTTCGGTTTCCGGTTTGCCAAAGCCGACATCGCCTTCTACCTGTATATGGTCAAAGCGATGCTGAAAATCAAAACGTCTGATTTTCTCCCATTGCGGCTCAGTTGCGCCATTGGTGACCAGCGCGAGCCGCACCCCCGCCGCGCGCAGCCGGTCCAAAGTTTCATGGGCATCGGGAATCAGGCTTATTTCCCGATCCCGCAAGACATGCAGGGCATCGGCAATCCGATTGGCAAGCGCATGATCTGCAATGCCCACCCGCCGCAAGCCAATGCTGGTAATTTCGCGCCGTGTCCGCGCCAGATCCAGCCGCGCCGCTTTGTGGCGCGATGCATCCGACCAGAAATCAATCGCCGCTGCGTACAGGGCATCGGCGGCGGGATCGAGCATGGCATGGCTCAGCTCGCCATGAAATGCATCCAGCGTCCGCCGCCACACATCGCGCGGATTGCCCTTGAAAGACAAAATCAGCGTGTCATCCATATCAAACAATATTGCGCGCGGCGGCATGTACAATTTTCCTGATGGGTTAGTTCAGCAGATAGGTCAGATCGGCGGCATTTCCAGGATTATCCAATCGCTGCACGCCATGCAACCGGACGCCGCCCGAAAAACGCGACAGCGTCTCCAGCGTTTCATCAAGCGGAACCGGTGATGCGGGGCTTTCGCTGACCACAATGCCTGCAACCTTGATGCCCCTGGATTGCAATGCCTCGAGCGCGGTCAGCGTATGGCTGATGCTGCCCAGATAGCTGCCGGTCACCAGTAATGCGGGCATTTGCAGGATCATGATCCAATCCCGCACCGTATAGATATCGTCTAGCGGAACCATGACGCCGCCGACCCCTTCGATCAGCAGATAATCTTCGCCGCCATTGCGGGCCGCATTACAAAAATTGACCACTTCTTTCAGATCAATCTGGCGTGCCTCGCGCTGCGCCGCCATGTTTGGGGACAGCGGCGCTTCAAACCGCCAGGGCGATATGGCGGCAATATTTTGCGCATTCATGGGCAGGCCCAGCGCATCCAGCAAATGGCGCGTATCACTTTCAGGCGCGGTTTCATCCGTATACCCCGTTATCAGCGGTTTCAGCGCAGCAGCAGATTTTCCTTTCGCGCGCAATTGCCGGATCAACAGGCTGGTGACAAAGGTTTTGCCAATTTCGGTTCCCGATGCAGTAATAAAATACCGTTTCATGTCAGGCCCGCCATTTGCAGCGTTGACGCAAGCCGTTCAATATCCGCATCCTGATGTGCGGCGGTAAAGGTAAAGCGCAGCCGGGCCGTACCATCCGGCACAGTGGGCGGACGAATGGCGGTGACCAGAAAGCCTGCTTCCTCCAGCATCGTGGACAGCGCCAGCGCGCGCGCAGCATCGCCAATAATCAGCGGTACAATAGGGCTTTGCGCATCGGGCAAATTCATGGCGCGGGTAAAGCGGCGCGCCTTGTGCAGCGGGGCCGCGCGCAGTTGCGGGTCGCGCGCAATAATTTCCAGCGATGCAATGGCCGCCGCCGCCACACCGGGCGGCAGGCCGGTAGAGTAAATCAGCGTGCGCGCACGGGTGCGGATCAGATCAATGACAGCGTGCGATGCGCATATATATCCGCCATATACGCCCACCGCCTTGGACAGGGTGCCCATCTGCAAGGGCACATCGGCTTTGCCGCCATCCGCAAAACTGCTGCCGCGCCCATCTCCCAATACGCCAATACCATGGGCGTCATCGGTCATCAGCCAGGCGTCGCATGCGTGTGCAATTTCAGCCAGTTCCCGCACGGGGGCCAGATCGCCATCCATGCTGAACACGCCATCGGTCAATATCAGGCAATGGCGATATGTCTTACGATGTATACGGAGCAATGCAGCCAGATGCGCCATATCATTATGACGAAAAATCAGGGTTTGGGCTCCGCTCAGCCGCCCGCCCGCCAGCAGACAGGCATGGCTGAGCGCATCGGCCAGTATCAGATCACCCGAACCCACAAGGGCCGGAATGATGCCCAGATTGGCCAGATAGCCGCTGCCGAATACGCAGGCGGCTTCTGTGCCCTTAAGGCGCGCCAAAGCCGCTTCCAATTCGCCATACAAGGAATGATTTCCCGACACCAGCCGTGACGCGCCTGCGCCCGCGCCAAAGGTCTGTGTGGCGGCGATGGCCGCGCGCTTGACCTCCGGATGCTGGCTGAGATTCAGATAATCATTGCAGCAGAAGGAAATCAGCCTTTTGCCATTGCGCATGGCGATGGCGTCCTCTGTACGATCGGTTTCCACCAGCCAGCGGCGCAGATGTTGCGCCTCCAGTTCCGCGAGTTTTTCAGTGGCGAATTTTTCCAGACTGTCCATGTCAGCGCCGCGCCGCCCATTCGCCGATCACTTTCACCATC
>DAIOWE010000209.1:0-3324 GCA_036758605.1 Pseudomonadota bacterium
TGAACGTAACCTTCAGAACCGTCCTGACCAGGATGAAAAATCTGCGCCTGACGCCGGGCCATGAAATCCCCCATCACGAACCCAGCATCGTGCTGCGCGGATTAAAGGAACTGCATATCAGCTTTGATCCGGCGTAACGGCGCTTTGAAGGTCTACTGAAAAAACTCAAAATTGTCATTCTGAGCGACCCGCTGCGCAGACTGCGCGTTAAACGCGCAATCCGGCCGGTTTTGTCAGAAGGCTGATAAGGGGAACGGGACTATTCCGCCGCCATTTTCTGCATATGCCAGGATTCATTGCCTGCGGGCAGATTGAACAGTTCCGCCACATTGTTGCGGAAAATGTCCTGACGCTGCGCTTCGGTCAGCCCTGAGGACTGTTTGGCCACCAACGCCTGCGATTTCGGCCAGGTTGAATCCGTATGCGGAAAATCATTGGCCCAGATCAGCCGCTTGTGATTCATCAGATGCGCGGTCTGGTAGGCGATCCAGTCGTCCTGGAACGTCATCCACACGTTTCTGCGCAGATATTCGCTCGGCAGCATCGAGAGCCCTGGAATGATGCCGGTTTGCAAATTGAAGGTCGCCGCATGATCCATGCGGTACATATAATGTGGCATCCAGCCGGCATCGCCTTCGGCGCAGACCAGTTTCAGTTTCGGGAAGCGCTCAAAAATGCCGGTCAGCGTGAACAGGCAGACAACATCCTGCACCGCGCGGATGATGTTCAGGAACCCGCCCAGCGGATGGCCGCGTTTGGGGGCCAGAACGGATTCAATGCTGCCCTCGCTGGAGGTAAGAATATGAAACGCCAGCGGCAGATCCAGATCCACCGCGCATTCCCATAGCGCGTCATATTCCGGCTTGTCATAATCGCCCTGAACCGGATGACCCGGCATCATCATGCCGACAAAGCCCATTTCCTTGGCGCGGCGGAAATCCTCTATCGCGCTGTCCACCGACAGAACGGCGGTTTGCGCCAGCCCAAACAAACGGTTCGGCAACCCGCCGCAAAATTCCTGCAACCAGCGATTATAAGCCTGCATGCAGGCATTCTTATATTCCGGATCGGGATGGGTACAAAGGATCATACCGACCGAGGCATAGATGATTTCCGCAGCAATCCCGTCCTGATCCATATCCGCGGCGCGCGCTTTGGGATCCCAGGAGCCCGGACGCAGCCCGCTAAACTTGGTCGTCGCCGCAAACTTGGCCCGGTCATTGGGCGTCATGCCGCAGCCAGCCAATAAGCCCATCGGCACGGTTTTCTTCATGTCCTTGATAACGTAAATATCCTGGCCGTTTTCACCGCTTTCAACGCGGGGCGCGACATCGCGATATTTGGGATCAATATAGTCAATATAGCAATTTGGCGGTTCGACAATATGGCTATCCGCCGAAATGGCGCCGGGCCCGATCAAAGCTTTCATGGCGTTTCCCTCCGTTGCTGGTTTTTCACAATCTATGATCATGATTATGAGCAGAAAGCCAATCCCGGCGCAAGCATTTCCATAATAATTTTGTGGATGTTATGAGATTACATCAGATCAAAAAACATGCGCAGACTGGTAAGCGCCAGAAACGCCGCAAAAGCGCGGCGCAGGGCCGGGCGGCTGATGGCGTGGGCAATCTTCGCACCCCAGGGGGCCGCCAGAATCGTGGTGGGCACGATCAGCGCGAATCCAATCAGATTGACATAACCCAGAGAGAATGGCGGCAACCCGGGCGCGCCCCAGCCATTCAGCATCATGGCGAGTGTTCCCGGCACGGCGATAATCAGCCCAAAGCCCGTGGCAGTGCCGACCGCGCGGTGAATGGGAATATTGTAGAGATTAAGGATCGGAACCCCCAGTGTGCCGCCGCCAATTCCCATCAGCACACTGATTAATCCGATAAATGCGCCAATGGCCGCGCGGGTGACGCCTGCCGGAAACTGATCCGCAATGCGCCATGTTTCGCGCCCGAACGCCATGTGAATGGCGACAATCAGCGCGACACTGGCAAACACCAGCATCAGCGCGCCGCCATTGACGCCGCCCGCAATCAGCGATCCCAGCAGAACACCCAGAATGATGGATGGGGCAAGCTGGCGCAGCAACGCCGTATCCACCGCGCCTTTTTGATGATGCGCGCGGATGGAGCGCATCGAGGTTGCAACAATTGTGGCCAGCGACGTGCCAACCGCCAGATGCATGCGTACCGCCTCGTCTATGCCGAGACCCGAAAACACATGATACAATACCGGCACGATCACAATGCCGCCGCCAACCCCAAGCAGACCCGCCAGAATGCCCGCCACAACGCCCGTCAACGCCAGCCCGGCGACGAGCAAAGCCAATTGAAAGAGGCTGTAACCGGCGAGTAAATCCACTTACGCCGCCGCCCGCGTAATGTCTGGATCAAGCACACGCGCCAGCGCATCGCGAATAATTTCAATACCTGCATCGCGCCGGTGCGCATTCTCGCTGATATGGCGCCGCCAGGATTTCGCACCCGGCTGCCCCTGAAACAGGCCGAGTATATGCCGGGTGATACAGTGCAGCGGCACGCCCTGCCCGACCTGTTCTTCGGCCCACGGCAACAGGCGTTCGATCACTTCCATGCGCGAGGGCGGCTGTGCAGTATCGCCAAACAGGCGGCCATCCACTTGCGCCAGCAGATAGGGATTGTGATAGACCGCACGGCCCAGCATGACGCCATCCATCCGCGCCAGATGCGGGGCGGCATCATCCAGCGAATGCAGCCCGCCATTCAGCACAAAGGTGAGTTGCCGAAATTCCGCCTTCATGCGATGCGCAAGGGCATAATCCAGCGGCGGCACATCGCGGTTCTGTTTCGGGCTTAGTCCCTCCAGCCACGCCATGCGCGCATGAATGATAAACACTTCACAGCCCGCATCGCGCACAATGGCGATAAAGCGTGGCAGAATTTCTTCGGGTATCTGCTTATCAATCCCGATGCGGCATTTCACCGTCACCGGAAGATGCGGCACGGCGGCGCGCATGGCGGCGACACAGCGCGCAACCAGTTCCGGTTCCGCCATCAGACAGGCCCCGAAGCGCCCGGACTGCACCCGGTCACTGGGGCAACCGACATTCAGATTGATTTCGTCATAGCCAAAATCCGCGCCAATTTTTGCAGCCTCGGCCAGCGCCGCCGGTTCGCTGCCGCCAAGCTGCAACGCCACGGGATGTTCCGTCCCGTCGAAACCCAGCAGCCGCGCCCGGTCACCATGCAGCACCGCATTGGCCGTCACCATTTCGGTATACAGCCGCGCATGGCGCGACAGCAGGCGCAGAAAGTACCGGTCAAACCGGTCCGTCCA
>DAIOWE010000210.1:0-3287 GCA_036758605.1 Pseudomonadota bacterium
GGGCGATCGTCACCGCCATTGACCGGTCCGATACCCGCATGCGCCGGGTGCAGGATAATCTTGCGCGCCTGAAGCTGACGGCGAGCTGTATCACGGCGGACGCCACAGCGTGGCAACCGCCCGCGCCGGTATCTTGTGTTTTGCTGGATGCGCCCTGTTCGGCCACCGGCACGATCCGCCGCCACCCCGATATTGCCTGGCGCAAAACGCAACAGCAGATCGACGGATTAATGGCGTTGCAGGACCGCCTGCTGGCCGCCGCCGCAAATATGCTGGCGCCGGGCGGCATTCTGATTTTCTGCACCTGTTCGCTGCAACCCGAAGAAGGACCGGAACGCATCGAAGCCTTTCTGGCCAAAGGCGCACCCTTTGTGCGCGTCCCGGTGCGCGCCGAAGAAGTCGGCGGTCTGGGCGAATTGATTACGGCGCTGGGCGAGCTTCGCACCTTGCCCTGCCATCTGGGAGAACTGGGCGGCATGGACGGGTTTTATGCTGCAAGGTTGCAGCGGGTTTAGCGGCGCATCAGATCACAACCACAAAATTTAGTAGCTCATAACGGAAATATGGCCATAATTAGTATTTCATCACAGAACAAAACACGAACTTTCTATTGCAGGTAATGCCCCGCCATGCCACACTTCGCGTCATATAAGGGTTCCGGGGGGACGGCATGATTTTAACATCGGTGGAAATTTGCGCGGGCGGCGGCGGGCAGGCTTTGGGGGTTGAGCGCGCTGGCTTTACCCACCAGGCACTGATCGATGTTGATGGCCCATCCTGCGAAACCCTGCGCCTGAACCGCCCTGAATGGCATGTGACCCAGGGGGATATTTGCGCGTTTAACGGAAAACCCTATAAGGGCGTTGATCTGCTTGCGGGCGGGGTGCCGTGCCCGCCATTTTCGGTGGCCGGAAAACAGCTTGGCAAGGCAGATGAACGCAACCTTTTTCCGGAAGCCATAAGACTGGTGGATGAAATCAGGCCGCGCGCGGTGATGCTGGAAAATGTCCGGGGTATTCTCGATCCGGTTTTTGCGGATTACAGAACGCATATTTCTTCCGTCATCGGATCAATTGGGCGTGGATATATAACCGGGTGGAAACTTCTGAACGCATCCGGTTTTGGCGTTCCGCAATTGCGGCCACGCGCTGTATTCGTTGCGATTCGCAAAGACGCCGGCGGCGAATTTGACTGGCCGCAGCCGCAGGACTTTCTGACGCCAACGGTTGGCGAGGCGCTTTACGATCTTATGGCGGCAAATGGCTGGCAGGGTGCGCGGGCGTGGCGCGCGGGCGCTGACAAAATTGCCCCAACGCTTGTCGGCGGCTCAAAAAAACATGGCGGCCCCGATCTTGGCCCGACCCGTGCGCGCGCCGCGTGGGCGGCTTTGGGTGTGGATGGGCTGGGCATTGCAGATGCGCCCCCGCCACGCGATTTTGCAGGCATGCCGCGCCTCACCGTGCGCATGGCGGCGCGGGTGCAGGGCTTTCCGGACGATTGGGAATTTTCCGGCCGTAAAACCGCAGCCTACCGGCAAGTCGGCAATGCCTTCCCGCCACCCGTGGCGCAGGCGGTAGGCCTGCGGATTGCGCTGGCCCTGACGGCGCGGCGTTTGTTGCGCGCAGCAGGCTGATAGTGTGGTGGCGGCATAAACTGCGTGCGCATTTCCTGGCCAATATTGGCCGTATCATGGGTTCCACCGAATTACGTGAAGTGGCGGGTGGCATTACCGAATGGGCGCGCCGTGTGCGGGAACTGCGAAATGAGGAAGGATATCAAATCCTCACCATAATGATCAAAGCGATCTGAAGCCTGGTGAGTATCTGCTTCTAACCGCCAAACCCCAACCAGCATTCGCGCGGGCAATATCCAAAGAGACCCGCGCTTTCGTTCTCGACCGTAACGGTTTCACCTGCCAGATGTGCGGCGCGGCTGCTGGCGAACCGCACCCTTATGACCCGTCACGTAAAACCCGGCTGCATATTGGCCATATTGTGGATAAATCACATGGCGGCGCGGACGAGCCGGGCAATCTGCGCGCGGTATGTTCGATATGCAATGAGGGCGCGGCGAACCTCACGCTGGACCGGCCATCGGCCACAAAACTGCTTGCGCAAATCCGGCGCGCTACGGCAGGCGACCAGCTTGAAATTTTGCAATGGCTGGTCCGTAAATTCCCGAAACATACCAAAGACCTTTGCTAACCCACCGTCTCAAACCCGAAAAACTTCACATCCTGCAACCCCGCGCGTTCTGATCGCAAGGTGTTGACCGCCGCGCTGGTGTCTTCATAGCCGAGTGCGAGGCCGCAGAACACCATTTCGGAATCGGGGATCGACAGCATCTGCGTCAGGGTCTTGTGCCAGTTGGCCCAGGCTTCCTGCAGGCAGGTGGCCAGGCCGTGATCCAGCGCCAGCAATGCGATGGTCTGGATATACATGCCCAGATCGGCCCATTGCGGCGCGCCCATAGTGCGGTCGATGGTGAAGATCATGCATACCGGCGCGTCAAACAGTTCGAAATTGCGGAACATCTGTTTCAGGCGGCCGACCTTGTCATCACGCGCAATGCCGGCCAGTTCATAGAGTTTGAAACCCACATCGCGGCGGCGCGACATATAGGGCTCGCCCAGATTATCGGGATAGATTTTATATTCGGTCCCTTCGCCGAAATTACCGGCGGCCCATTTGTCGCGCAGCGATTGCACCAGTTCATCGCGCACCTTGCCCGCCAGCACATAGGTTTTCCACGGCTGCACATTGCCGCCCGACGGAGCGCGCGCCGCATCAATCAGGATTTTGCGGATAGCGTCTTCCGGCACTGGCTTGGATAAAAATGCCCGCACGGATTTGCGGGCCTGGACGGCCTCGGTTACATTCACGGTCTTTTCTCCACAGGGATGGCAATTTCACGATAGCCATGTTTAGCATAAAATTGCGTGGGGCGTGAAAGCGCATTTCATCCTGGCGCATTTGCATCTATGCTGGCGCCCAACAAGAATTCAAATGAATCAGGGAAGGGCAGGAATATGAACGGCGCAGAAAGCTTAATGCAGACTTTTGTCGATAGCGGCATTGACACCTGCTTCACCAATCCCGGCACGTCGGAAATGCATTGTGTTGCGGCGCTGGACCGCATTGCGGGGGTGCGCGGCATACTGGGCCTGTTCGAAGGGGCGGTCACCGGCATGGCCGATGGATATGGCCGCATGGCGGGCAAACCGGCCTTTACGCTGCTGCATCTGGGGCCGGGCCTGTCCAACGCCTCGGCCAATATTCATAACGCCA
>DAIOWE010000211.1:0-3265 GCA_036758605.1 Pseudomonadota bacterium
GATATGAACCTGTATGAGGCGATGCGCACCCTGCGCGCGGTTCGCAGACTGCGCCCTGATCCGATACCAGATGAGGTGCTGCAACGAATATTCGAGGCGGCGACCTGGGCCCCGAATGGCGGGAACAGGCAGCCCTGGCGGATGATTGCGGTGCGCGACGCTGCGGTCAAGAAACGCATGGGGGAACTCTATACGGCCCATTGGGCGCCCTATGCGGTCAATTATGCGAAAAGCTTTGCGGCGGCGCCGGAGGCCGCGCGCGCCAAACATGCACGCACCATTGCCGCCGGGGATTATCTGGCGGCGCACATGCATGAGGCTCCGGTGCTGGTTGTGGTGTGTTTCAATCCCGCCATGCTGGCGGTGACGGACGTGAAGCAGGACCGGGTGTCTGTGGTTGGGGGCGGCTCCATCTATCCAGCGGTGGAAAACCTGCTGCTTGCCGCCCGCGCTGAGGGATTAGGCTGTGTACTGACGACCTTGCTGTGCGCAGAAGAGCCAGAGATCAAAAAACTGCTGGATATTCCGGCTGAATGGGGAACGGCTGCGATGATCCCGCTGGGCTATCCGGTCGGGCAGGGGCACGGTCCGATCAGCCGCAAACCCGTTAGTGAATTATTTTTCAATGACCGTTGGGGTAAACCCTACCAATGAAAATGAATATGGCCGGTAAAAATTCATTCCTGAAGGCAACGCTGCGCGGTTTCACCGGCCGCTGCCCCAATTGCGGTTCGGGAAAACTGTTCCGGGCTTTTCTGAAGCCGGTGGATCATTGTTCCAGTTGCCACGAACCGCTTGGCCATATTCGCGCCGATGATGGCCCTGCATGGCTGACCATCCTGATTGTCGGACATCTGGTCGTGCCGATTTTGTTTATGGTGGAACAACGCACCACATGGCCCGAATGGGCGGCCATGACATTCTGGCCGACGCTGGTCCTGCTGCTTACGCTGGTCCTGCTGCCGCGCAGCAAAGGCGCGTTTATTGCGGCCATATGGCAGACCAAAGGCCCTGGTTCCGAAATCCCCTGAAGCAATTCAGCGTCCCAGATCGCCAAACTTTACGGCCTTTGAATCTGCGGGCAGCTCGATCAGCATGCCGTCAAAGGCGATGCGTGTTTCTACGCCCGTTATATCTGTATTGCGCAGAAATATCCGGTCTCCCAGCCATGCCGGAATGGGCGGGATCAGATGTGTCAGAACCAGTTGCCTCACGCCCGCTTCGCTGGCGGTTTCGGCGGCGTCCTGCGGGGATGCATGATAATCGGGAATATCGTGCATGATCTTCTGCGCCACCGGCAGATTTGCACGCATGGCGGCAGCGTTCGTCAGCGCGACGATGTTCTTGTCCATCGCTTCATGCAGCAGAATATCCGCGCCTTTGGCGTGTACAGCCAGGCTGGGGGATTTGTACGTATCGCCGGAAAATACCACGGACCGGCCCTTATAGTCGAAGCGGTAGCCGTAGGCCGGAACAACGGGCGCGTGATCAACTGCGAACGCGGTGACGGTCAGCCCGTCTTTTTCCAGTACGACCTTGCCCTGCATGCCGGTCAGGGGTGTGCCATCGGCGTTGGCGATTTCATGGGGCTGCATGGGGCCATTTTCGGGTTTCAGAAAATCCGCGCCATGATGCGCGACGCGATAAAAATCATCCAGCGCAAAGGCCTCTGAAAATCCTGAAACAATCCGCTCAATTCCAGGCCCGCCATAGACCGGCAGCGGTGCAGGGCGTTGCGCCACCCAGCTTTGCAGCCGTGCTTCGGGCAAATCAGCAATATGGTCGGAATGAAAATGGGTGATGAACACCGCCTCCATGCGCTCCAGGGGCAGCCGCCATTTCGCCACCAGTGCAAACGAACCCGCGCCTGCGTCCACGACGAAAATCCTGCCCGCCGCAAACACCAGATTGCAGGCCGGACGGCGCTCTGAATTTGCCAGCGGCGACCCGCTGCCGCACACCGCAACGCGCAGCGCGTCATCCGCCAGCAGTTCATCATGTTGCATGGCGAAGGAGCGGTCAATGATGCGGGCAATTACCCGGTCCTGCACGGCGGGAACAAAATAAAGCGCGGCGCCGACAGCAATTATCACCAATACAAGAACGGTAAGTACTGCACGGAATATTTTCATTTCCGTTTCGCCTATCCCTTTAGAAGTTTCAAATCCACGACACCGGAATGGTCTTTTGCAGACAGGCCGGCATCACCCGCGAATTGCAATTCCGCCAGCCTTGCATACAGGCCACCGCGCGCCATCAGTTCTTCATGGCGGCCCATCGCGACAATGCGCCCTTCGTCCAGCACAATGATCCGGTCGGCGCGGCGCACAGTCGCCAGCCGGTGGGCGATAACCAGCGTCGTACGGTTCGCAAGCAGCGCATCCAGCGCAATCTGCACCAGCCGTTCATTTTCCGCATCCAGCGCGCTGGTCGCCTCATCCAGCAATAACAGTGGCGCGTTGCGTAAAATCGCCCGGGCGATGGCGATGCGCTGGCGCTGCCCGCCGGATAATCGCACACCCTTTTCACCCAGAAATGTATCCAGCCCCTCTGGCAGTTTTTCCAGAAACTCGGCAGCCTGCGCGGCGCTGGCGGCGGCCCGGACATCGGCATCGCTCGCATCGGGCCGACCATAGCGGATATTCTCGCGCGCGCTGGCGGAAAATATAACCGTATTCTGCGGCACGATGGCTATCCGCCCGCGCACAGCCAAAGGATCTGCTTTGGTAATATCGACGCCATCCAGCATAATGTGTCCGCTGGCCGGATCATAAAACCGCAACAGCAATTGCAGCAATGTGCTTTTGCCCGCACCGCTCGGCCCAACCAGTGCGACCGTTTCGCCTGGCGCAATCGTAAAGCTGACGCCATCCAGCGCACAGGTTTGAGGCCGGGATGGATAATGAAACCGCACCGCATCGAAGCTGACATTGCCCTGCGCGTTTGCGGGTAACGCTACCGGGTGCGGGGGTGGCGCGATGGCGGGCTTTGCCGCCAGCAGTTCCATCAGCCGTTCGGTTGCGCCCGCCGCGCGCTGCATGTCCCCCCACACTTCGCTCAGCGCGCCGACAGCACTCGCGACAAACACGGCATAGAGCACGAATTGCCCAAGCTGGCCGCCGCTCATGACGCCGTCCAGCACCCCTTGCGCGCCGATCCACAACACGCCGATGACGGCCCCGAATACCAGAACAATCACCAGCGCGGTCAGGATCGCGCGCACCCGGATACGCTGCAGGGCGGTGTCAAAGCCATGCTCGACGGC
>DAIOWE010000212.1:0-3200 GCA_036758605.1 Pseudomonadota bacterium
GCGGGCATGCTTATGGGGCAACCTATATGGGGCCGATGGGTTCGGTGCTGACGCCCAATCTGACCAGTTTGCACAAAGCGCAGGCACTGCCCTTCGCTTCCAGTTTTTGCGGCAAGTGCGAGGCCGTGTGTCCGATGCGCATTCCCCTGCCCAAACTGATGCGCGATCTGCGCAATGCGGCGCATGAACAGCGCATCACGCCGGTGCGCGAAAGACTATGGCTGGCGCTCTGGTCCTGGGTTGCGCAGCGGCCGGAACTGTATCACCGTCTTGGTGGCATGGGTTTGGCCGTGCTGAAATTACTGGCGCGCGGACGCGGGCGTTTTCACTGGTTGCCGCTGGCGGGCGGCTGGACGGCGACGCGGGATTTTCCCGCACCGCAGGGTGAAAGTTTTATGGCGCAATGGGCGCGGCGCGGGAAACCAAAAGCATGAGCCAGCAACGCATTGCCATTCTTAATCACATTCGCGCATCCCATGCCGCGCGTGGTGTTGTGAGGCAGGAACATACCGCCGCTGCGCATTTGAATGATCGGAAGAAAAATCTGATACCGGCGCGGGGCCAGCTCACGGGCGCCGCCGCCTGTGCGCAATTTATAATAGCGGCGTTAAAAAACCAGGCGACAGTGGACAATATAGAATTGGCCGAACATGTACCACAAGCCATTGGCGCCTATCTTGCGGGGCATGGTCTTGCGGGGCCTATCCGGCTTTGCGGCGACGCGTTTCTGGCGGCCATGCCCTGGAATGCCATTGCGCATTTTAATCCAGCGGCGGGCGCGGTTATGGAAAGTGATGGGGCCGGGGTTTCGGTGGCGCTGTGTGGCATTGCCGAAACCGGCACGCTGATGCTGACCTCCGGGATCAATAGTCCCAGCGGGCTGAATTTTCTGCCGCCCACCCATATTGTGGTACTGCGCGCGGCGGACATTGTGGGGGCGCTGGAAGATGGTTGGGACATGTTGCGGCGTATCTCGAACGGGCAAATCCCGCGCACGGTCAATCTGATCACCGGCCCGTCGCGCACCGCCGATATCGCGCAAACCATGTATATGGGCGCGCATGGGCCAAAGCGCCTGCATGTGATTGTGGTGGAAGGCGCATCCGTAAAGGTTGAAGGCAATGCCTAGGCCGCGCAAGCCACGCCCGGCCAATGAAGAGGAAAGCGCACTGTTCGCGAGCACGATGGCCGATGCCCGGCCATTGAAAAAAACACCAGGCGCGCGGGACATTTTGCCAGATATATTGAATGTAACACGCAGGCCAAATATACAAATTCGCCCGCGCACGCATCCGCCGATCGAAGATCGCCCCGCGCCCGCCATTCGCGCCAAAGATCGCGCGGCGCTTAGCGGCATGGATGGAAAAAACGCCGAACGTCTGGCCCGGGGCAAACTCGAAATCGAGGCGCGGCTGGACCTGCACGGCCATCGTCAGGACACCGCGCAACGCGAATTATTGGATTTCATCCGCCGCAATCATGCTTACGGCAAACGCTGTGTGCTGGTGATTACCGGCAAGGGGCGGTCATTGAAAAATCAGCAGATCGAGGATGGCGCCGCAGGCGGACGATATGTCATCGCCGAACGCAAGGGCGTGCTGTTCGATCTGGTGCCTGAATGGCTGGCCGGGCCCGGCCTTGCGCCCTATGTGGTTGCGTTCACCCCAGCCCAGCCCAAACATGGCGGCAGCGGCGCGCTCTATGTGTATTTGCGGCGCGAGCGGGGTTAAGCTGCGCCTGCGGTAGTCTGTTTTCCCGGAGTCTGATTTTCTTCCTTGTCATCAAACACCGCTTGTACTGTCCATGTGCCATCTTCCGCCAGATTGGGTGTCACCGCCGTTGCGCCATCGAGCCGGAAGGCCCGTAAAGTCGCACCCAAGATAGCGTCTGACACATTCGTCAACAGGCTGATTCGTTTAGACATGCTGCCGCTCCTTTCACGCCAAAGATATCAAGATAGCCCAAGGTCGGTTACTGCTTTCTTTCGTAATTCTGCATATTTCTCCTGGTTTAAGAAGAGCGCCACACTCAAGTCTTTGTCTTGCCCTTTCACCCAGCCAGTCAGTCTTCCCTCAAACCCATTTTCATTACGCTCTAAGGCCTCCGTTAAGAGAATGATTTCGCGTTCTCGGCCATCCGCATCCGCCTTTTGCCTGGTGATGGTAACGCCATCTCTACCAACGCTAATATCAGACTGAGGGTCCTTCGCCCTTTCCGTAAGCACATTCAGGAACCTGGCGATTTGATCCTTGAAAGAAAAAATTACTATCATCACGGTGATCGGCCAGGCCAGATGACCGATTAAATCAACAATTTGTTTAATAACATCCAGGTCATTAGCCGACATACGCTTCTAACGTCTCCATGGGAGCTTTTCTGTCCAATGTAACGAATTTTGATAGCTTGCGCCAGCCCATCCCTCCCCTACAGAATAAACTTCGACAGATCCCGTTTGCGCGCCATATCGCCGATATGGTTTTCAAATAGATCGCGCCATGTATGTTTGCGCGGGGATCGGGTTAAGCGTTATGGTTTTTTTGGCGCCTGAAATTCATTCAATAATATTCCAGGGCCCTCACTGCCGATAAATATATAATCAACGAAAACGCGGAGGACGCCGCCAAGTGGAATTTCTTTGGGTAAATATTCAGCGACCTGGTCCTGAATATACAATGTTGAACTATTCCCCTGTGCGGTTTTGACTTTGATGCATTTGGATATGGGCAAGGTATCGACAGTTTCTTTTGGTATCCCCTGCATGACCATCATTGTCTTTAGCGCTCCTGTGTCACAATCGTCTGCATAGGAAATCAAACTTACGTCAAGCATCAGTTTTTGAGGTGCAACAAGTGTAACGCCGGTTTGCGGGCGAGGCTGTTTCAGGATTTCATCGAGGTCTGCGTGCTTATATTGTGAAAAGTTAAAAGCCCACGCACTCCAGCAATAACTATAGAAAACCAATCCAAAAAAGACTGTGCGTAGCTTCACCGGATTACCCCCCTACAAAATAAACTTCGACAGGTCGCGGTTCCTGGCCAGATCGCCAATGTGTTTTTCGACATAGACTGCGTCGATTGCCAGGCTTTCGCCTGCGCGGTCGGTGGCGGAAAAACTGATCTCGTCCAGGATGCGCTCCATCACGGTATGCAGGCGGCGCGCGCCGATATTTTCGACATTGCTGTTGATCTCGACGGCAATGT
>DAIOWE010000213.1:0-3177 GCA_036758605.1 Pseudomonadota bacterium
CCTGGACCCCGGAACCCGGCTACGCCGGAGCGAAGCTCCAGCTTCGCCGAGGCGAGTAAATCCGGGGTGACCAGGCTAAGATTTGTGCGGGCGTCAATCTGAGAATAACAAATTCCAGGTGCTGGGCGATTAATCCACCATGCTGCCCTTGATGGGCAATATGTCCTCGAACGTGGGCTCGCGTTTTTCCTGCCGCGCGGCCATCGCCTCTTTTGTGTCCTGGGAATGGCGAAGGGGGATGGTCAGCGCGGAACGGTCAATTCAGCTATTATACTAGCGGCCCTAAACGGCAGTAGTGATTGAAAAAGGCCTGACCGTTGGCGGCAAAAGCCTGAAGGAGCATCTGGAGGCAACCAATCATGCCGGCGCCCTGAAATTTGTGCGTTCCCTGATCAGGAAAAAACCATCGCGAATTTCTGGCCAGGATATTCCGGGCGTCCATGGCCTTATCCTGAGGGGTGTTGATGATGAAAATGCAGGGCGTTTTCGCAACGTCCCGGTGCGCATCTCCGGCTCGGCCGTGGTCATGCCCAATCCGCGCAAGGTTCCGGAACTGATGGAGGATTTTCTGGCGTGGCTGGGGGAAAAACATGATCTGCACCCGGTGGCGCTGGCGGGCGAGGCGCATTACCGGCTGGTCAGCATTCATCCGTTTACAGATGGCAATGGCCGCACTGCGCGCCTGCTGATGAACCTGCTGCTGATGCAACAGGGCTATCCCCCGCCATCATTCGCCTGCGCGACCGGCTGGCCTATATTGGCGCGCTGGAAACGGCGCAACTGGGCGGGTCAAGACTGGCTTATGACAGGCTTATCGCCAGTGCAGCAGAACGATCCCTGGATATATATCTGAACGCCGCCAGAGGAAAAACCGCACCCGAGGCGGCGGAAAAGCCCGAAGCCGCAGAACATATGAAAATCGGCGGTCTGGCCAGGGCCGCGGGTGAAAGCGTATCCACCATCCGCTATTGGACACAGCTGGGCCTGCTGCGCCCCGCGCATGTCACGCCATCGGGCTACCAGATGTTTGCGCCTGATATGCTGGCCCTTTGCGCCCGGATCAAACAATTGCAAGCCGAACGTTTGACCCTGCAGGAGATAAAGTCGCGGTTGGAATAACAAGCCCGCATGCACTAAAGTAAAATGGGCTATCGTCTGCTTTTCTTGTAAGTGAAAAAATGCAAGTCCATAATATTTGGAGAGGCTGATCAAAATGATTGAAGGACTGTTTATTGATGAACTCAATACACTTTTGGGTCGCCCTTTGATTCAGACATTAATCGCTTTTTTCCTAGCCGCAGTTGCCATTTTGGTAGCTGTATTCCTATATTTCCGGTCGAAACCAAACGCCGGTTTGGGTTACCACCTCGCACATAAACGGCTTCTTGGATATGAATCCCAAGAACTACCCGCCGATATTAGAGTGACCTTCAAAAACAAAGAAGTAAGTAGATTAGATAAGCTTCTCCTTTTGCTCTGGAACTGTGGCAATACTACGATCAATGGTAGCCAAATTGCCGAATCTGATTATTTAAGAATCACCCTGCCAGATAGTCAAATACTTGACGTGAAGGTGATAAATTACACGAGAGAGGTCAATAAGGTAATCGCTTCCATCGTCAATGGAGAGCCAAGTCAGGTACAACTAACTTTCGATTTTCTTGACCCGAAAGATGGCGTCGTAATTGAGGTTCTGTACGAGAAACAGAAACGGACAGATGATCAGGGGAACCTGCCTCAAACAGGCTACGGTAACTTGGTTCAGGGTACGATACGCGGTATGCCGCGTGGTTTTATAAATTATAAGGACAAATACCCTGCTTCAATGCCTATACGGATTTTCTGGAGTGTGATGTCCATTTTATTTCTCCCGTTCTCTCTAATTTCTATGACAACAAGCTTCAAAACCCTAACATTAGGGTTGATTTTCTTTAACGGCGTTTGCATAGCATTAGGGGGTGTGTCTGTAGTGATGTTGATGACGCACCGTCAAAGATTCCCTAAATCTTTGAGCACGAAAGATTTTTACGTTGGATAGAAGGCGCGGAGATTCAGCCCTCCTTTTTTGCACCCCCCTCAATCCACCATGCTGCCTTTAATCGGCAATATGTCCTCAAACTTCGGCTCGCGTTTTTCGGTGCGCGCGGCCATGGCCTCTTTCGTGTCCTGGGAATAGAACATGCCGGCCTGCCAGGTGGCGTTGTGGTTGAGGCCGTCGGCCACCGAATGGTCGCGGGCGTAGTTCAGCATTTCTTTGGTGCCCGCAATGGCCAGCGGCGATTTATTGGCGATTTCGCGCGCCACCGCCATGACGCCTGTCAGCATTTCCGCCTGGGTCGCAAAAATCTCATTCACAAGACCGCAGGCTTTCGCCTCAATCGCGCCCATGCGCCGCCCGGTATAGGACAGCTCGCGCGCAATGCCCGGCGCGATCAGTTTGGGCAGGCGTTGCAGCGTGCCGACATCCGCCGTCAGGCCGATATTGATTTCCTGAATGCAGAAAAACGCGTCCGCAGTGGCGTAGCGCATGTCGCAGGCCGTCACCATATCGACACCGGCGCCGATGCAGCCGCCCTGAATGGCGGCGATCACCGGCATGCGGGCGCGCTCAAACGCGGTGAAACATTCCTGCATGCGCATGATGTCGGTGCGCAGATGCGCGCGGCGGCGGCCGATTTCGGCATCCTTGTACGGGCCGGGCTTGCCGAACACCGAAAGGTCCATGCCGGCGGTAAAATGCTTGCCGCTTGCGGAAATCACAATCACCCGCGCCGATGCGTCCACATCAATGGCGTTGATGGCCTGAGGAATTTCGCGCCACATGTCCCGGTTCATGGCGTTCATGGCTTCGGGCCGGTTGAACACCAGATGCGCGATATGATCCTTGATCTCCAGTGTGAGTGCGCTATAGGCCATGGACGGTTCCTCCTGATCTTGACGGGTCCGCCAGTCTATCCCATTGTGGCGGCAAAACAACCAATGGGAAGGACGTTACGATGGCTATCAATTACGATCAGATCATGTCGCTGAAAAGCGAAGGAACCGTATGCAGCTATACGGACAAGGAAACCATGCTCTATGCCCTGGGCATCGGCTTTGGCCGGGATCCAATGGACATGCGTGAATTGCCCTTTGTCTATGAAAAAGACCTGAAAATCGAAAATATCAAGACCGTGC
>DAIOWE010000214.1:0-3150 GCA_036758605.1 Pseudomonadota bacterium
CCACAGGGCATCCAGTTCGGCCAGCGTGCTATCGGATGGCTTTTTTCCGGCTTTGGCCAGATGTTGCTCTATATAGGCAAAGCGGCGTTCGAATTTCTGATTGGCGCCGCGCAGAGCCGTTTCCGGATCAATTTTCAGATGGCGCGCAATATTTACGGTGGCGAACAACAGATCGCCAAGTTCATCGGCAATGCGCGCCGCATGTGCGCCATTGGCGATTTCATGTTCCAGTTCACCAATCTCTTCACGCACTTTGTTAAACACCGGCGCAATATCTGGCCAGTCAAATCCAACCTTTGCAGCACGGCTTTGCAGCTTGGCCGCACGGGTCAAGGCAGGCAGATTCCGTGGCACCTCGTCCAATACGCCTTTACGCGTATCACCACCGGGTTTGGTGGCGCGCTCATGGGCCTTGTATTCATCCCAGGCGATTGTCTGCGCTTCAGCATTTGCGATCTGCGCTGTGCCAAACACATGCGGATGCCGGTTGATCATCTTTGTACAGATGGATTCGACAATATCTGAAAAATTGAACGCGCCAATTTCTTCGGCCATCTGCGCGTGGTAGACCGCCTGAAACAGCAGATCGCCCAATTCATCTTTCAGGCCCGGCATGTCCTTGCGTTCAATCGCGTCAGCCACCTCATAGGCTTCTTCGATGGTATGGGGTGCAATGGTTTCAAACGTCTGCTGGTGATCCCAGGGGCAGCCATCCGGCGCGCGCAACCGCGCCATGATTTCCAGCAAGTATGCAATGTTACGGGCATCGGTCATGGATCAGCCCAGCGGCGCGCGCCATTCGCTTACCACTTCGGAAAGCGCGGGACGCGGGCGATCTTCGGGTTTTTCTGATGCGGTGCCAATATAGACAAAGCCTGCGATTTTTTCGTGGGAAGCTACGCCAAGCGCCGCGCGCACCCTGGGATGATAGGCGCACCATTCGGTAAGCCAGTTCGCGCCAAAGCCCATTGCGTGGGCAGAATATAACAGGTTCAGGCACACCGCGCCGACTGACAGGGTCTGCTCCCATTCCGGAATTTTGTGCGCAGCAATGATGCTCGACACCACCGCAATCACCAGTGGCGCGCGGGTGAAACGCTGGGCTTCCAGATCCAGTTTGGCTTCCGATGCGTCGGCCTCCTGATCGGTATAGGCTGTGCGCAGCACCTGGCCCAGTGTCTTGCGCGCTTCGCCGCGAATGACAATAAACCGCCAGGGATGAATTTTCCCGTGATCGGGAACCCGGCTGGCGCCCAGAAGAATTTTTTCAAGCGCAGCGTCATCCGGGCCGGGTTCCGCAAGCAACCGTGCCGAAACTGAACGCCGGGTCAGAATTTCTTCGATCAACTGCTTGGTCATGCGTTTTTTCTCATTCTGGAGTGCGGCGACGGGCTACCTCATATAATATGATTGCGGCGGCGTTGGAAACATTCAGGCTGGCCAATTGCCCGCTGGCGGGGATTCGGGCCAGAAAATCACATTTTCGGGCCGTTAGCTGGCGTAGTCCACTGCCTTCCGCCCCCAGAACCAGGGCCACATTACCGCTCAGATCAATATCGGCAATCGCCTGTGGGGCTTCTGAATCAAGCCCGACCCGCCAATAGCCAAGTTCAGCCAATTGTTCCATGGCGCGGGCCAGATTGACCACCCGGACAATAGGGATGATGTCCAGCGCCCCCGAAGCGGCTTTCGCCAGAACACCGGACGCCGGTGGCGCATGGTGTCCGGTCAGAATAACCGCCGTGGCGCCAAAAGCTACGCAAGAACGCAGAATCGCTCCCACATTTTGTGGGTCGGTGAGCTGGTCCAGGACCACAACCAGGCGTGGCGTACGGTCATCCCCCTGGGCGCAGACATCTTTCAGGTCCGGTTCAGGCAGGTTTTGAACCCGCAAGGCCAGCCCCTGATGCACCGCCCCGGCAGGCAACAGCCGGGCGATTTTCTCGGAATCCCTGATTTCCGGGGCCGGTTCCGGATTTTTGATGTGTGCGGACAGATTTTCAAGGGCACTGGAAGTGGCTAAAAACTGCAATTTTTCGCGTTCCGGATTGCGCAGGGCGGCCACAACTGCATGCAGGCCATATAGCCACAGGCCATCTGCATCGCTCCGGCCACGGCCCGGGGGCCGGTAGCCACCAGATTTGGGATGCGATTTTTTAGCCCCATCTTGCCGGAGGGGCTGCCCGGAAGTTTTATCGGGATACTTGCGTTGAGCCATGAGAAGGCTTATAGTCCGCAACTTCAAACGACGCAATGATCGGTTCGTGGTGTTCATTCGTGGTGCTAAATGGTACCGCGACGTTCTTGCGTATGCGATTTCTGTTGACACTGAAAGGTCTTATTCGTATTTCGGCGGGCTGCAACTGATGGAGTGCTGCTGTCGGCGTTTGAGGCCTTTATTTATTGCTAAAAAACAGGAGGGGTGCCCGAGTGGCTAAAGGGGACGGACTGTAAATCCGTTGGCATAGCCTACGTTGGTTCGAATCCAACCCCCTCCACCAATATGGGCGCGACGGGTTTTGTCAGGGTGGCAAGAAGTTGATCAAAATTGCGGGCGTAGCTCAATGGTAGAGCCACAGCCTTCCAAGCTGAAGACGAGGGTTCGATTCCCTCCGCCCGCTCCAGTTACAGAAGGTCCGCTACGCTAAAAGGGCTTGGTTTATTTTCGGTGTATTAGAAGTTCGAGGGTTGAGCAGAACATGTCGAAAGAGAAGTTTGCGCGCACGAAGCCGCATTGCAACATTGGCACGATTGGGCATGTTGACCACGGCAAGACGTCGTTGACGGCTGCGATTACGAAGGTTCTGGCCGAGACGGGCGGGGCGACGTTTACGGCGTATGACCAGATTGACAAGGCGCCGGAAGAGAAGGCGCGAGGGATCACGATTTCGACTGCGCATGTTGAATATGAAACGGTTAACCGGCATTACGCGCATGTGGATTGCCCTGGCCATGCGGACTATGTGAAGAACATGATCACGGGCGCGGCACAGATGGATGGCGGCATTCTGGTTGTGTCGGCGGCGGATGGCCCGATGCCGCAAACGCGCGAGCATATTCTTCTGGCGCGTCAGGTTGGTGTGCCATCGCTTGTTGTGTTCATGAACAAGGTGGATCAGGTGGACGATCCGGAACTTCTGGAGCTGGTTG
>DAIOWE010000215.1:0-3126 GCA_036758605.1 Pseudomonadota bacterium
CCATAATCATGGATGTCGATGGTCGGGCGCATCTTGATTTCCTTGATTTCGACGATCTTCTGTTTCTTGCGGGCTTCATTGGCCTTTTTCTGGGCCTGATATTTGAAGCGGCCATAATCCAGAAGCTTGCATACCGGGGGATCGACATTGGGCGACACCTCCACCAGATCCAGGCCCGCATCCATTGCCGCCTGGATGGCCGCACGGGTGGTGACAACCCCCACCTGCTCGCCTTCGCCATCAATCAGCCGGACATTCGGCACATCTATTTCTTCATTTACGCGCGGGCCCTCGCGGGACGGCGTCGCGGACATTGGTCGGCGTATGGTGTAAACCTCTCGATTATTTGTAAGTTCCGGCCAGACAATATTCACCGGCGGATTAATCGCAAGTGAATATTTCAGAAAAATCATCTTATAGAAAATTAAGGTGGGTTGCCACCTCGCTGATCGCAAGTGCCGCCAGTGGATCGCGGCGCAATATGGTGACATCTGCCCCCCTTGGCGCGCACAAGGCAGGCTCGCTGGCCCCGGAAAACAGCACCAAAGATGGGCACCCCGCCGCCGCGATCAGGTGCATGGGGCCGGTATCATTACCGATGGCCCATCTGGCGCCCCGCGCCAGGGCAATAATTTCCATAAAACTGGTGCGATCCACAAAACTGACCGCGGATGGGCACAGGGCCTCGATTTCGTCCGCCAGATCACGTTCGGCCCCCGCCCCCAGGATGATGGTCAACCATCCATGTTCAGACAGCAGGGCCGCCAGTTCGCCATAACGCCGCGCGGGCCAGCGCTTTTCCGGACGATGGGCCGAGCCGCCGGGAACCATCAGGATATATTTCCCGGCTGCCGGCAGGTTAAAGCGGCCAAGGTTTACCCGCGCCCAGGACAGATCGGCAGGCGGCGTGCGGGCGATCCCGGCCATGGCCAATTGTTCCGCCTGCCGGTCCAGCGTATGCATGAAATTGCGCTGCGGGTTGGCGTGCGGGTGGCTGCACCCCGCCGCAACGCCAGACCATTCCGCCTGCCGCATGAAGTTCCGGTAGAAGCTGGACCGGCTGGAGGTTTGCAGATCATAGACCCGTTCAAACTGTCCGCCGCGCAGCGAACGATACAGCCGCCACAGACCGGCAAGATCGCTTTTCGCCGGACGGCCATGGCGCCAGATCGTATCAAAATATCCGCAGGCCTCGCCCATGGCTGCAAAGGCGGGCGTGGTCAGCAGGGTGATATGCGCCCCCGGATGATGCGCACGGATCGCGGCAAACGGCCCCATCGCCAGAACAAAATCCCCCAGCGCGCCAAGTTTTATGACCAATATCCGCTTCATGGCTTGGCCAGCACGTCCCGGTACAGCGCCAGTGTCTGCGCGCACATGCCGACGGTGGAATAGTTCGCCAGCACATGGGCGCGCGCCGCCGCCGCCTGTTCCGGCCCGCCGCCGCGCGGGGTCGCCAGCGCCAGCGCCAATGCCGCTGTCAACGCCGCCACGTCCCCCGGCGGAAATAATAGGCCAAATGCCGGGCCGCCATCGCCGGATCGCAGTGTTTCCGCCGCGCCGCCATGATCGGCTGCGACAATCGTGCAGCCCATCGCCATCGCTTCCACCGGCACGCGGCCAAAGGCTTCCGCGTCACTGGAAGCCGAAACCGCACTATGCGCCAGGCTATAGGCCGCGGGCATATCCGCAACATTGCCGGGTATGCGCAATTGCGCCTCGATCCCATAATGGCGCGCCGCCGCCCGGATTTCCTGTTCATAACCATCCCGGCCCTGCGCATCGCCGCACAGCACGCCAATCACATCCTTGCGCGCCAGCTTTGCCAGCGCCTCAATAAACAGGATCTGGCCCTTCCATCTTGTCAGCCGTGCGGGCAGCAGAATAATCCGCGCCCCATCGGGAATTTTCCATGCCTGGCGCAACGCCGCCATTCGCGCCGGGCTAACGGCCGCGGGATCAAAACGCCGCACATCAACGCCGCGCGCGATAACGGCAATATGATCCGTTAACGGATGATAGGTTGCGCGAATATGCGCCGCCATGAAATGTGATGCTGCGATCACCCGCGCGCCGCGCAGCATCACGCTGTTATAAAGGCGCTTGAACGCGTTTCCCGCACCATAAAATCCATGAAAGGTTGTAACGAATGGTACGCCGGTAATTTTCGCCGCCGCCCACGCGCTCCATGCGGGCGCGCGGGACCGGACATGCACAAGATCAACATTCTGTGTACGGATCAGGGATGCAAGGCGGAACACATTGGCCAGCATCACCAGCGGATTTTTACTGGCGACCGGCATCACTATCAGCGCGCCCCCAAGCCCCGCCAGTTCATCCGCCATGCGTCCGCCGGTTGAGGCAACCAGCGCCCGCCCGCCCTGCGCATGCACCGCGCCCGCAATATCCAGACAGGCGCGCTCGGCCCCGCCCGCATCCAGCGAAGGAATGATCTGTAACAGACAGTGTGGCGCAGCGGTTTTCATATTCATGGACAGCCTTTTACAAGGCTATAGCATGCCGCCCGCTGCTTTTACCGGATTTTTCCCGCCTTCAGTTCGATGCGGGAAATGCCGCCCAGAATATCCGCCTCTGGCGCCACCATGCTATCCATCCGGGCGGATGGAGACCAGGCGGCTTTCAGTTTTGCCAGTTCCGCAGTGATCCCGGCCAAGCCCGGCAGGGTTTTGTCCAGGCCCGCAATCATCTGATCCGCCACGAAGATAAATCCGTGCGCGTCCTGATATTCCTGCAGGTTTACGATTTTTCCCTGCTTAACCCCGATCGCATATTCCGCGCTGGCCTGCTTTAACAAAGCCATGGCGGAGGTCATGGTGAAAGCTGGCGATGCGCGCTTGCCCGCTTCAATCTTGCCGTGTGCGGCGTCAATTTTTGCGATCACGGCGTCATAGGCCTGTGCGATTTGGGCGGCAGGTTTTTTCTCGATGATCTGCTCAACCAGCGCGTCAAGCTCTGCCTCGAACGGGGCCGCGCCGCGCTTTTCCAGTTCAGGTTTCAGATTGTCATAGGTTTCCGCCGCCGGATGCTGGGCATGGGCGCCTGCATAATCCCAGTTGCCCAGCCCCGCCATTTCATGGGCGATATGCAGATGCCCCTTGGTCAGCA
>DAIOWE010000216.1:0-3110 GCA_036758605.1 Pseudomonadota bacterium
ATCTGTGCAAGCGCCTGTAACAATTCCGCGCCAAGCGCATCGCCGGACGGCTCGCCCGCAATCAGCATCAAGCGTAGCGGGAGAGCCGTCACCTGCTTTCCCCGGTCCCGTTCAGGCCAATCAGAAACATGCCCAGCGCATCGGCCTCGCGGATCATGGCGGTAACGTCCACAAGCAGCGCCCCGCCCGCTTCGAAGGCAATGCCGGCAAGGCCCGCCTCCGCCGCCAGACGTAACGTGGTCACCCCGATGGCGGGCATATCGATGCGCCGCTCCTGTCCTGGCTTTGGCAACTTTATCAAAACCCCACGCCGTTTACCGCCATTGGTGTCAGGATCAGCGCGCAAACCCTGGGATAATTGGGCGCAGCGGGCCAGCATGGCGTCTGTGCCTTCAGCGGCCTCAACCGCCAGAACAACGCCGCCGCACACCACTACCCCCTGCCCTATATCCAGCGCACCGATCTGGTGCGCCACATTCAGCGCGCGGGCGATATCTGCCTGATCTTCCGGCTTGGGGACCACTAATCCCAGTATGCCCGCCGGGGCGCATATATCGGCCAGCACTTCATGGGCGCCGACCACCCTGAAACCGTTGCGTTCAAATTCATGCACGAGGGCGCGTAAAAGCTGGTCATCGCCGCCCAGCGCCGCGCGGGCATAACGCGGTAAAAACTGCATGCCGCCCCAGTCCAGCTTCAGATGGCGCAAATCGGGCCGCCGCACCGCACCGATAAAGACCACTTCTTCGCAGGCATGCTGGCGCAGCGCGCGCATCAGGGCGCCAACCGCACCAATGCCAACCCATTGGTGTGGGAAAAGAGTGATTTCACGGGAAGCTGCACCAATGATGCCTGCGATAAAGAATGGCCGCCCTTCCGCCTGGCATTTCTCGGCCAGCATCAGCGGAATTGGCCCGCTACCTGCAATGATGCCCAGAGGTTTCATCACAGGGTTATGGCGCTTTGAAGCAGCATCGAATCACAACATTTTCCAGACGGTTTCATATTCCGAACCAGTATCATATCCATCAGGCATTCAAACGCCTGTAAACAGCCGGAGCAGAATGATCAACTATTTCGATGCATGGTCAGACAGTCCAAAATCCGCCTTTACAATATCACAGGCAAAATCGCCTGCTGCGCCCAATATTTATGCTCATTGCCTACAAAATGCGCAATTTCGGGATTGTTTCCTGCATTGGTTGGGGGTAACAATCGCTGAATTCCTGCCCGTAACATGCTATGCATAACTGGCATGACACATGCAGATTAAGCCCCCAAACGCCGAACTCCGCCTAAAGTCACAAAGACAGCAACAGGGATCTGAACGCACATGAAAAAGATCGAAGCGATCATAAAACCGTTCAAACTGGATGAAGTGAAGGAGGCGTTGCACGAAATTGGGCTACAGGGCATAACGGTCCTTGAAGCCAAGGGGTTTGGCCGCCAAAAGGGGCATACCGAGCTATATCGCGGCGCTGAATATGTTGTCGATTTTTTACCCAAGGTTAAAATCGAAATTGTTTTGTCGGACGATATGGTGGAACGCGCCGTTGACGCCATCAAAAGCGCCGCCCACACAGGCCGTATTGGGGACGGCAAGCTGTTTGTCAGCAACATCGAAGAGGCCTTGCGTATTCGCACAGGTGAAACCGGCGAAGAAGCGTTATGATACCACTTTTACAACAGGAAAGAACACATGTCCGACGTCAATAAACTTATGAAAAACATCAAGGAAAACGATGTCAAATTCGTTGACCTGCGCTTTACCGACCCGCGTGGGAAGTGGCAGCATCTGACCATGGATGTTGGCGTATTCGACGAAGACATGATTGCCGAGGGCATCATGTTTGACGGTTCCTCGATTGCCGGCTGGAAGGCCATCAATGAATCTGACATGACGCTGATGCCCGATCTCGGCACCGCTGTGATGGATCCGTTCATGGCGCAAAACACACTTGTGCTGATTTGCGACATTCTGGAGCCCTCGACGGGCCAGGCCTATAGCCGTGACCCGCGCTCGACCGCCAAGGCAGCGGAAGCCTATCTGAAATTCACCGGCCTGGGCGATGCGGCCTATTTCGGCCCGGAAGCGGAATTCTTTGTGTTTGACGATGTGCGTTACAAAGTCGAAATGAACGAAACCAGCTTCATGATCGACAGCATCGAAAGCCCCAGCAATACCGGCACCAAATATGATGGTGGCAATCTGGCCCATCGTCCCCGCGTCAAGGGCGGCTATTTCCCTGTGCCGCCAATGGATACGCTTCAGGACATGCGCTCGGAAATGCTGGCCATCATGCGTGAGATGGGACTGGACACCGAAAAGCATCACCATGAGGTGGCGCCCGCGCAGCACGAACTGGGCATGAAATTCAGCACCCTGACGAATATTGCCGACCAGATGCAGATCTACAAATATGTGGTCCATCAGGTGGCCGCATCCTATGGCAAGACTGCGACCTTCATGCCGAAACCGCTTTACGGCGATAACGGCTCTGGCATGCATGTGCACCAGTCGATCTGGAAGGGCGGCAAGCCCACATTCGCCGGTTCGGGCTATGCCGATCTGTCGGATACGTGCCTGTATTATATTGGCGGCATCATCAAGCACGCCAAGGCGCTGAACGCGCTGACCAACGCCTCGACCAACAGCTACAAGCGGCTGATCCCGGGCTTTGAGGCGCCTGTGCTGCTGGCCTATTCGGCACGCAACCGTTCCGCGTCGTGCCGCATTCCATTTGCGCAAAACCCCAAGGCCAAGCGGGTTGAAGTACGCTTCCCGGATTGCACCGCCAATCCGTATCTGGCCTTTGCGGCGATGCTGATGGCCGGTCTTGACGGCATCGAAAACAAGATCCATCCGGGCGACCCCATGGACAAGGATCTGTATGATCTGCCGCCGGAAGAACTGAAAGAAGTGCCAACCGTGTGTGGCAGCCTGCGCCAGGCGTTGGAAGCCCTGGATACGGATCGCGCATTCCTGAAAAAGGGAAATGTGTTCAGCGACGAACAGCTCAATTCCTATATCGAACTGAAGATGGAAGAAGTGCATGCGTTTGAACACACCCCGCATCCGATCGAATATCAAATGTATTACAGCGTCTGAT
>DAIOWE010000217.1:0-3058 GCA_036758605.1 Pseudomonadota bacterium
CCGGCCTCGCCCGCCAGCAAAAAGCCCAGCGCGATCATCTGACCGGCGGTTTTCCATTTGGCCAGCCGCGACACCGGAACACTGACTTTCAATCCCGCCAGAAATTCACGCAGGCCCGACACCAGAATTTCCCGGCACAGAATGATCACCGCCGAAATGACATTCAGCCCGTCAATGCGCCGGGAATAGACCAGCATGACAATGGCCGCGCCCACCAGCAGCTTGTCGGCAATCGGGTCAAGCATGGCGCCAAGCGCGGACTGTTGATGCATCGAACGCGCCAGATAGCCATCAAAAAAATCGGTGACGCCGGCAATCACAAAAATCCCCAGCGCCAGCCAGTCGGCAAAATCCCCCGGAAAATAAAATGTCACTACCAGAAGCGGGATCAGCGCAATCCGCCCATAGGTCAGTATATTGGGCAAATTGCGCGGCATCGGACGAATCCTGAAGGTTGCAGATGCCGCCATCATACACAACACACTGCGTTCAGCCTACCCATCATGAAAATGGGCATAGATTTGTCTGGCCATGGCGGTGCTGATGCCCGGCACGGTTTCCAGATCGCTGATCCCGGCCTGGGAAACTGCGCGGGCCGAGCCAAAATGATTGAGCAATGCGCGCTTACGCCTGGGGCCAATGCCCGCCATTTCATCCAGCGGCGATGTGGTGGCGGCACGCGCGCGGCGGTCCCGATGTGCGCCAATGGCGAAGCGGTGCGCCTCGTCACGCAGCCGTTGCAGGAAATACAGCACCGGGTCTCGCGGCTCCAGGCTGCGAACCGGCTGGCCCGGCATGTGAAACTGCTCGCGCCCGGCATTGCGGTCGGGGCCTTTGGAAATCGCCACCAGCGGCACGGTGGTAATGTCCAGTTCCCTGAGCACATCGACGGCGATGGAAAGCTGCCCCGCACCGCCATCAATCAGCAACAGATCTGGCCAAACGCCATTCTCTTCGCGCAGCAGCCGTTGAAACCGGCGGGTCAGCACTTCGCGCAGCATGGCGTAATCATCGCCAGGGGTCAGCTCGGTGTTGCGCATATTGAATTTGCGGTATTGGCCTTTCTCAAAGCCCAGCGGCCCCGCGACAATCATCGCGCCCACCGCGTTACTGCCCTGAATATGACTATTGTCATAGACTTCGATACGCTGCGGCGGCACATCCAGACCAAATGCCGCCGCCACGCCTTCCAGCAGTTTTGTCTGCGATGCGGATTCCGCAAGTCTGCGGTCCAGCGCCTCGCGGGCGTTTTTCAGGGCATGCTGCACCATTTCGAACTTTTCGCCGCGTTTGGGAACGGCAATCTCGACCCGGCGCTCTGATCGCAGCGTGAGTGCATCGCTGATCAGCGCCATGCCATCGACGGCATGCGACAGCAGCAACAGGTTTGGCGCAGGTTTATTGTCATAAAATTGCACAATGAACGGGCCCAGAATCTCTTCCGCACTCAGCGATTTGTCGGCGCGTGGAAAATAGGCGCGGTTGCCCCAGTTTTGCCCGGCGCGAAAAAAGAACACCTGGACACAGGTTTGCCCGCCGTGCTGCCAGGCAGCGAACACATCCGCCTCCAGCAGCCCCTGCGGATTAATGCCCTGATGCGCCTGCACCGCACTCATGGCGCGGATACGGTCGCGGAAGGTGGCGGCGTGTTCAAAATCCATCGCCTCGGAGGCCTGTTCCATCGCGGCGGTCAGTCCGGCGCGCACCTCGGCGCCGCCGCCCGCCAGAAAGTCCCGCGCCTGCACCACCAGCCCGGCATAAGCGGGGCCATCTATAAAGCCGACACAGGGCGCGCTGCACCGCTTGATCTGGTGCAGCAAACAGGGCCGGGTACGGTTGGCAAACACCGCATCGGTGCAGGAACGCAGCAAAAACGCCTTCTGCATGGTGTTGAGTGTGCGGCTGACGGCGCCCGCATTGGCGAACGGCCCGAAATATTCGCCCGCCCGGCTGCGCGCACCGCGATGCTTGTCCAGTTGCGGGAAATCATGGCCACCGGTAATCAGAATATAGGGAAAGCTTTTATCGTCGCGCAGCAGCACATTATAATAAGGCTTCAGCCGCTTGATCAGATTGGCTTCCAGCAGCAGCGCCTCGGTTTCCGTTTCGGTGGTGATAAATTCCATCGCAGCGGTCGCCTGGATCATGCGGCCGATGCGCACGGTCTGCCCGGTCAGCTTGGCATAGCTTGAGACCCGGTTTTTCAGGCTGCGCGCCTTGCCGACATACAGCACATCACCCCCCGCGCCCAGCATGCGGTAAACACCCGGACTATGGGGCAGTTGCCGCAGATAGGCGCGGATCACCTCTGGGCCCGTTTTCGGACCGCTGGCAGCCGCCATATTAGGAGTATTTTCCTGCATCAATTGCGCTGCGATTGCCACCTAATGCTACAGATTTCTATCCACGCAAGCTGTGGATAAACATGTGTGGAAATGCTCGAAACGGACTGGAGTCGCGCAGAAACCTTAAGACTTCCTTGATCTGCCTGTTTTTTAATCATCACATTAACCAATTGATATAAATGACTATTTTAGTCCGACGCCGGAGAAATTTATACCTAATTTCATTCAGGCGTCATAAAAACGAAGCAATTGTCATACTATATCGTTCTGTGAACAAACTATTTTATGGGGACAAAATCAGCAATCATTGAGAGTCAAGCGTTCAACGGTTAATTCATCTATTTTATTTTATCGAAAACCGGGTTTGCTGCGTTCGATCTCTACCCCCACGCTGGCGGCCTCGGCGATCACCGTCAGCTTCTCCACCCGGATGCGCGCCACAACGATACGGATATCTTCCAGACAGCGACCGGCAATCCGCTCGGCCATGGTTTCGGCCAGGTTGATATGTTCCGCCTCGACAAGGGCCTTGACCTTCCCGACAATATCTTCGTAACACACCACATTGGCCAGATCATCGCCGGAATCCTGCGCCGTTTCCAGTACTGTCAGGTCGATATTGATACGTACCCGCTGGCGGCGGCCTTTTTCGTGTTTGTGCACGCCAATATGCGCATCCAGCAGCAGATCGCGGATAAACACATGCCGCACTT
>DAIOWE010000218.1:0-3013 GCA_036758605.1 Pseudomonadota bacterium
TAGCCCTGCACCGCAGAGATAATGGGTTTGCGCAATTCCAGGATGTGATCCACAATCTGGCGGCCTTCTTCGAGGCTCAGTTCCGAAGCGTCGCCGCCGCCGCCAAAATCACCGCCTGCGCAAAAGGCGCGCCCCGCCGCCGCCAGCACCACGACTTTTACGTCGCGGTCCGCCTCGGCCTCGCGTGTAAAGCGCGCCAGTTCATGGTGCATCACCCCATTCACCGCATTCAGCCGTTCCGGCCGGTTCAGCGTGATTACCGCGACACCATTGGCGCGCTTGTCGATCAGCATTGCCTGATAATTTTCCTGACGCAAAGTCATGGCATGGCTCTCCCTTATTGTGGGGCGGCTTCTAAAGGCGCCGCCTCCACCCATTATGCAAGCCGGGAACGCTCGCAGCAAGCGGCGGTTGCAATATCGCGCACAAAGATTTTCATTGCCATGTTAATGCAGTGCGCACAATCGGGGTCAGGTCTTGACACAATCGGGGTCAGGTCTTGATATGACAGTTTTTATCCCGCCGCCACCGAATGCGCATGCGCGGGCGGGGTCCAGAGGGTGCTGAGCTGGCGCATGACGCGGCGTTCGGCCGGATCCCAGGCGTCGCGGCGGTGCAGAGTGCCCAGCGTGTCGAACATCACCATGTCGCCTGTCTGCCAGTCATGATTATAGACATTTTCGGGGCGCGTCGAATGCGCGGCCAGCTCCTTCAGCAGCGCGCTGCTTTCATCGCGAGGCATGCCGATGATGCTGCGGGTGATGCCTTTGCTGACATAAAGAATTTCGCGCCCCGTATCCGGATGGCGCAGAATGACCGGATGCACGGCCTGCGGAATCGGCGGGCGTTCAACACCCAGGCGGGCGTTGCGTTCCTTCTTGGCCTTGAAGCTTTCACGGAAATCCTCGGCGCCTTGCGGCGCGCCGGTGATCTGCAACTCCTGTTCGCCGTCTTTTGCGTATCCGGTAATGCTGTGATGCGCAAACAGCGGGCGCAGCATGTCCGCCATCGCCTTTGGCAGGCTTTCAAACGCCGCATACTGATTGGCGAAACAGGTTTGCGGCGGGTTTTTTGCAGGGATTTCCACCGCCTCCAGAAAGCTTTCCTTGCCGACATGCGGCACATAGGAATAATCCGCATGCCATTCCAGCGAGGCCGATGCGCCGGTGCCTTCGGCCACGCCGTCGGCGCCGACCAGATTATTCACCCGCAGAATTTCCGCGACCGGATCAATATCGCCAAACCATTCCGATCCCTTGATCAGATTGCCGAAACGATAGGCGAAGCTGACCAGTTCCTTGTCGGTGGGGGTTGCATGGCCGCGAAACACCAGCACCTGATGCCGCTGCAACGCCTGGAGGATGGCAGCCTCATCCGCTCCGGACAATTCAGTTTTGGGATTCCAGCCAAATACAATCGCGCCAAGCGGCGCATCCAGAACTTCCACTTCTACCGCCATGACCCGTGCTCCTCTTTTTCGAGAAATCCCGCTTTCTGTCATTCTTCGGATAGTACGGAATGACAAGCTTGCGTTCTTCAGAAACCTGGAAAGCGCATGCTAGCGCCGCGCCGCCCCGCTGTAAACCATGTCTATCACGTCATGGCCACCTTATTCCTCATATATATCCCGGCGATGGCCAATGGAGACGATGGAGACCATTTGCGCATCCTGATCCAGATGGTACAGCACCCGGTAATCGCCAACCCGGAGGCTGCGCAAATGATGCAGGCTGTGCCGCAATGGTTTGCCGAAGCGCAGAGGATCAATCACCAGTTTGGTTTCGATAGATTTGCGGATGCGCTCCCGGATCGCAACATCCAGCCGCGAAATATCTTCACGGATGACGCTGTCCGCATAGCGCAGCGTCCACACGCGCTACTTCCATGCGTCTTCGTGGCGGATCCATTTTTTTACGGAGGTGAACCGGGCATCGCCATGTTTGGAAAGCAGTATGTCTTCATGCAGTTCCAGCGCCTCGCGGATCAGATCCGCGGCGGTTGCAGAGATGGAGCGGCGCTGCTGCCCCGCCAGAGTGGAGAGCAGCGCATTGGTCTCATCATCGAGCATGACCTGGATTCTTGGATTACCGGTCGCCATTAATTCTGCCTCACCTAAACCAATACAGGCCCAAGTGTATCACTAGTTACACACTTGGGCAAAATGGTTCTTCTATGAGTTTCTTTGGGCACAAGGCCCTGTAAACCGGGCTTATTCCAGACCTGCCTCGATCGCATCTTCAACCGTGCGCAGGCCGGGGCGCTTGGCGCTGACCATCACCGCCATATTGCCGGGGGCGTGTTTGTTCTGCCACATTTTGGTGTGCGCCCTGGGAATATCCTGAAAACTGAACACCTCCGACATGCACGGGTCGATACGGCGGTCGATCACCAGACGGTTGGCCTGGCTGGCCTGCATCAGGTTGGCGAAATGGCTGCCCTGAATGCGCTTTTGCCGCATCCATACAAAGCGCGCGTCAAAAGTGATGTTATAGCCGGTCGTGCCGGCGCAGAACACCACCATGCCACCGCGCTTGCACACCATGCAGGATACCGGGAAAGTGGCTTCGCCCGGATGTTCAAAGACAAAATCCACGTCCACCCCCTTGCCGGTAATGTCCCAGATGGCTTTGCCGAACTTGCGCACCTCGGTCATATATTCGGCGAAGCCCGGGCCGTTGACCTGCGGTAATTGCCCCCAGCAGTTGAAATCATTGCGGATGATGACGCCCTTGGCGCCCAGCGACATTACAAAGTCGCGCTTGCTTTCATCCGACACCACGCCGATGGCATTGGCCCCTGACGTGGCACAGAGCTGCACCGCGAACGAGCCAAGCCCGCCGCTGGCCCCCCATACCAGCACATTGTCGCCGGGGCTGAGAATATGCGGCTTGTGCCCAAACAGCATGCGATAGGTGGTGGCGAGGGTGAGGGTGTAGCACGCACTTTCCTCCCAGGTCAGATGTTTGGGGCGCGGCATGATCTGTTGCGCCTGCACCCGGCAGAATTGCGCGAA
>DAIOWE010000219.1:0-3007 GCA_036758605.1 Pseudomonadota bacterium
GCAAATCCTTGTTGGAATATCTGGATTTTACCGGATGCGGATTGGCGCGCATCTCGTACAGTTCCATGTTCACCGCGTTGAACACGCCGCCCACAAGGATGGGCCGCCATTCAATTTGCGCATCGGTGCGCGCCGCCAGCGCCTCAATACGGCTGAACGCCAGATAGGTCCAGGGGCTGGAGCAATCAAAAAAGAATTCAAGTCTGGCCATGCGGCGCCTCCCGGGATTTTATTTTTTGTCCAGTCTAGACGCACATCGGAATTGGGCCAAGCCCTATGCTAACCTGCATTGGCTAATGCGCTGGAATGCGGATGCTCGTAAAAAACCAGGGTTACACAGGTTCCTGCACCCGGCTTGCTGTCAATGCGCATCGTCCCGTCCTGCAGATCCATCAGCAATTTCGCGGTGGCCAGGCCCAGACCCACACCGGGCATGGCCTGCTTTTCGCTATCCGCACCCTTGCGGAAGGGGACCAAGATTTTCTCCTGTTCCGCCTCGGCAATGCCCGCGCCGGTATCGCGAACGGAAATTTCGCACGCGCCATCGCCGCGCTGCATGGCCTGCATGAAAACCGTGCCGCCCGCATTTGAAAACTTGATCGCATTGTTCAGCAAACCATTCAGTATTCTGGTCAGCGCGTGCGGGTCCGCCTGAAGGACAGGCTGACCAGCCACATCTGTAACGATGGAAATCTGCGTGCTTTCGGCCCTGGCGCGCTGGGCGCAGGCAATTTGGGTGATGATATCCATTGCGTCCAAAGAATCCGTGTTAAGAGAGATTTTCCCGGCGCTCAGTTTTGAGAAATACAAAAGATTATTGACCATCTCCAGAAGGCTCTGCCCGCTGCCCAGAATATCCCCGGCATATTCCTTGTATTTGTTGTTGGCCAGTGTGCCGAACATTTCGCCATGGATCAGTTCTGAAAAACCAATAATGGCATTAAGCGGCGTGCGCAGTTCGTGGCTCATATTGTCCAGAAAGCTGGCGACCACGGCATTGGCCTGTGCAAGCTCGCCATTCAGTTTTTCTTTTGCTTCTGCTTCGGCCTGCAATGCCGCCGAATATTCTTCCAGCACTTCAATACGCGCGGCTGACGCGCCCTGTTTTTCACGAAAAATTGAAAGGCTGTACAGTAATGCGGATGAGGCGCAAAGCGACAGAAAGATGATCCAGTGATTGACCAGCGCGGTTGAGGTCCGTAGATCGCCATCATAGGTGGCGTCAAAATAAACTATAACGCCGCCTAAAAACAGAATGACCAGCCAGCAGGCGATTTGCGCGATTTTCATGGGCTGCGTCAGCGTCACGGCGATGAAGGCGGGGTGAAACCACAACACCGCATGCAGACTGCGGGGGGCGTCGCCGTAAAGAAACAGCGCGCTGGTCAGCATCGCGAAAATATAAATAACGGCAATGACAAAAACCAGCAACGCCAGCACGTCAATAAATTCGCCGGGAAACTTCATCAGGAAGAACAGAGTGATGGACAGGCCGATTACCACAAAAATCAATGCATATTGTTCAACGAAGGACACGCTGTCCTGCCGCAGCAAATACAGCCCTTCCACAACCCCCGCCAATAGGGCAAAGACCATCGTTACGGACAGGGCGGCGATTGTCGTGCGTCCCATCGTGGGGTGGCTTAACGCAAATAAAACCCGGTTGGTCCGGGATAATTCGGTGCTGGCAGGACGTGGCTCAGTCATCAAATTCAACTATCATTATGAACGATATGTTTTAGCAAGCGTCATTGCGCAGCGGCTGCCGTCCCCGCATCTGTGATCAGGGGTGCGCGCGTCTCAACTTCCCGGACCAGTTCCACTACAATCTCGTCCAGCGAAGCAGTGCGCTGCTGCGCCATGCCAAGCCGGCGCACCGAAACCGTGCGTTCTTCGGCTTCACGTTTGCCCACGACCAGTTGCACCGGAACCTTGCCCACCGAATGTTCTCGCACCTTGTAGTTAATTTTTTCATTACGCAAATCAGTTTCCACGCGGATTCCATGTGAAAATAGCGCCGCCGCAACCTCACGCGCATAATCATCCGCATCCGAAGTAATCGTCGCCACCACCACCTGCACCGGCGCCAGCCATAGCGGAAAACGCCCCGCATGATGTTCGATCAATATGCCGGTAAAGCGTTCCAGCGATCCGAACATCGCCCGGTGCAGCATCACAGGCGGGTGTTTCTGGCCATCTTCGCCGACAAAGCTGGCCCCCAGCCGCCCCGGCAGATTAAGATCGACCTGAAGGGTGCCGCATTGCCAGTCGCGGCCAATGGCGTCACGCAGCACAAATTCCAGCTTCGGCCCATAAAACGCGCCTTCGCCGGGGTTCATGACATAATCCAGTCCGGCCGCCTCAATGGCAATGCGCAGCGCAGCCTCTGACTTGTCCCACACCTCGTCGGAACCCACCCGTTTTTCGGGGCGGTCAGAAAATTTAACCCGCACCTGATCAAACCCGAAATCGCGGTAGATTTCCAGAATCAGATTGGTGACAGTGACGCATTCCTGCGTGATTTGATCCTCGCTGCAAAATATATGCGCATCGTCCTGGGTAAAGGCGCGCAGGCGCATCAGCCCGTGCAGCGCACCGGATGGTTCGTACCGGTGCACCTTGCCAAATTCCGACATGCGATAGGGCAGTTCGCGATAGCTTTTGATGCCCTGGCGGAAAATCTGGACATGGCCGGGGCAGTTCATCGGCTTCAGGCAGAAATGCCGTTCATCCGGCGTATGGCTGGAGAACATTTCCTCGGAAAATTTCTCCGCATGGCCCGACGCCACCCAGAGCGAGGCGTCCAGCAGTTCGGGCGTGTTCACCTCAACATAGCCGCCATTGCGCTGGCGTTCGCGCATATAATCAATCAGGGTACGGAATAAAGACCAGCCCCTGGGGTGCCAGAACACCGCGCCGGGGCCTTCTTCCTGAAAATGAAACAGGTCCAGTTCGCGCCCCAACCGGCGATGGTCGCGCTTTTCCGCCTCTTCGATCATCAGCAGAT
>DAIOWE010000220.1:0-3007 GCA_036758605.1 Pseudomonadota bacterium
TGGACGATCCAAAAGTCGAAAAAATTATCAAGCGCAATCACGAAATTGCCGAAAGCCTTGGCATTTCCGGAACGCCATCGTTCATTATCGGCGACACGCTGGTGCCAGGTTTCGCCGAACTTGAGCAGTTGCAAAAACTGGTCGCAGCGGCGCGAAGTGAATGCCTGACCTGCTGAAGGGCGGCGCGTCCGCAGCGCTTGACAGGGTCAATATTAAGCCATACTTCGGCGCGTAAAACTATTTAAGGAAAAACTCGATGTCATCCGGAAGCGTACTGGGTAACCGCGTCGTGGTCATCGGCGCGGGCGTGGGAGGCCTGTTCGCTGCGGGCGCGATGCGCGGGCATTTTCGCGAAATTATCCTTTTAGAAAAAGATCCCTTGCCGGCAAGCCCCGAGTTCCGCATGGGGGTGCCCCAGGGACCGCATGGCCACGCGGTGCTGAAGCGCGGTGAAAATATAGCCGAGAGCCTTTTTCCCGGTTTCCGCGAAGCGCTGATAAAGGCAGGCGGCGTACCCCTGAATATGGACAAGGATGCTATCCGGTACGAATCCGGGCGCTGGAGCAGCCCGGCCAATACGGACCTGACGATATATTCACAAACCCGCGCCTTGCTGGAGCATGTGCTGCGTCAATGCGCCCTCGCCAACGGCGAAATTACCATCCGCCAGGGCGCGCGCGTATCCGGCATGATTTTATCCAATGGAATTGTGCGTGGCGTCAATCTGGATATGGGTGGGGGCGCGGTGGAAAGCCTGCAGGCCGATCTGGTGGTCGACGCTTCGGGCAGAAGCTCCACCACGCCGCAATGGCTCGAAGATAACGGGTTCGGCGAGGTGCCGTCTGAACGTCTGGGAATAAATCTCTGCTATGTAACTGGCATTTTTGCAGCAGCGCCGATCACCGATGGCAAACCGAAATTATGCACCCTGCGTGAAAGTGCGCCCGGGGTACGCGGCGGCACGGTTATGCCTGTAGAAAATAACCGCTGGATGGTGACGCTGAACGGCCGTCACAATGACATTCCGCCATCGGAACTGGATGGGTTTCTTGCCTATGCAAAGGCGCTTCCCGACCCAGTCGTCTATGAACGCATCCGCAACGCGCCGATCGAGGGGCGGCTGCGGCGTTTTATCATCCCTGAATCCTACTGGCGGCATTATGAAAAAATGCCGGTTTTTCCGGGTGGCCTGATCCCCGTTGGTGACGTGATTGCGGGCTTTAACCCGGTATTTGGCCAGGGCATGACAGTGGCGGCGATTGACGCGGAACATTTGGGCGCGCTTCTGGATGAACGCGCGGCAGCGGGTGGCGGCCTTGAGGACCTGTGGAAGGATTATTTTCCCCGTGCCGCAGAATCCATTGGGGCGGCCTGGGGCGGCACCTCGATATATGATCTGCAATTTGAAAGCACTGTGGGTGTCCGTTCCGATGATTATCCGATGCGTCTTGCGGGCTTCCGGGCCATGCAGGAACTGGCCGCAGAGGACGTGGAACTGCGCCAAAAGCAAATGCTGGTGGGCAACATGCTGTTGCCGCCTTCATCGTTATATACGCCCGATATTCTTGCACGGCTGCAGGCGCATATGAACAAAGCCACCTAAGAGGAGGCCCCGTGGCGGCGGCAACTTTACGGCAAATGCTTGCTGAAAAGCGCTTCATTATCGCGCCGGGGGTGTTTGACGGCTTTTCGGCGATGCTGGCCAATCGGACCGGATTTGACGCCCTCTATATGACGGGTTATGGCGTATCCGCATCGCGATATGGCCTTCCCGATGCAGGCCTGACCACGCTAACGGATATGCTGGCGGCGTTGCATATCATCCGTTCACTGACAGATTGCCCGATCATCGCCGACGCCGACACCGGCTATGGGGGATTGCTGAATGTCCGGCATACCGTGCGGTGCTATGAAGCGGCGGGGGCCAATGCGATTCAGATCGAAGATCAGGAAATACCTAAAAAATGCGGCCACACACTGGGCCGCCGCGTTATCCCAATGTCTGACATGGTGGCCAAGGTGCATGTCGCCGTCGAGGCCCGGCGGTCACCGGAAACGCTGATTATTGCACGCACCGATGCGCGCACCGCACACGGGCTGGACGAAGCCATCGCCCGCGCCCAGGCCTATGCCAGGGCCGGGGCCGATATTCTGTTTGTTGAATCGCCGGAAAGCGAAGCTGAAATGATCCGCATAGGCGGTGAGGTCAATGCGCCGCTGCTCGCCAATATGGTGCCGAAAGGGGCGCGTACGCCTGAACTGCCTGCCGCAAGGTTAAAAGAATTGGGATTCGACATCGCCATCTATCCAGGCGTAGGCTTCGGGGCGGCGCTGGGTGCGATGGAACAGGCCTATGCCTATCTCAGGCAGAATGGCGTCAGCGACTCGAACGGCCCAACATCTCTTGCGGGCGCACACATATTAACCGGATTTCCGGAAGTATGGGCACTGGAGAAAGATTGGGATAGCCGCTTCGGCAACAAGGAATAGGGGAGGATATTGCAATGACAACACAAGAGAAACTGCGCCCCATCGCCACCAGAATTCTGTATGAAGATGATGAGGTAAGGGTGTGGGATCAGGTGATCAACGAGGGCGAAACCCTGGGCAAACATCACCACGAGCTGGATTATGTCATTGTCAATGTGACCGATGCCGGCCCGTTCGATGTCGAATTCTTCGATAGCGACGGTAAAGGCAAAAAAGCCAGTTTCAAATTTCCTGACGCCAAGCGTGGTGGCGCGATGCTGGTTGAAAAAGGACATATTGAAATCGCCCACAATCGCGGCCCGCGTTTTCGCGCCATTCTGGTTGAATTGAAAGAGCCAAAATAATCGCTGCCGCGAACACCATTATGATTATGGCAGCAGGAAATAAGCCTCGAGAATGCCTTTTTCGCGCAGCATATCCAGCAGTTCGAATATCGGAAATGCTATGAAGAACATTGCGGCATCGCGCATGGATTCGCGCAACAGGCGCGGTTGCGTGGTGATATATTCCGGCTCAA
>DAIOWE010000221.1:0-2990 GCA_036758605.1 Pseudomonadota bacterium
GCTGATTTCGATCGCGCTGATGGCGGGTTTTCTGGAAATGGCGATTTATGTGCTGGCCGTATTCACCCTTGTCACTGTGGCGCAACGCATGTGGTCAACCTACTGGCAGCTGGAAGAAAAAAAAGCGGGGATCGTTCCCCCGCTTTAATTCGACAAGCGCGATGTATATCACATCGTCGTATAGCCGCCATCGACAACGATTTCAGCACCCGTGATATAACTTGATTCGCCCGACGCCAGGAACAGCACCGGATAGGAAACCTCACGCGGTTCGGCCGGGCGGCGCAGAATAGTGGTGCCAAGGAATGCTTTCTCCGTTTTCTCATTCACCAGAAAGTCCTGGGTCATCGGTGTACGGATAATACCCGGATGAATGGAATTGGCGCGGATGTTGAACGGGGCATATTCCACCGCCACGGATTTGGTCAGAATGCGCACCGCGCCCTTGGCCGCCTGATAGGCCGCAGCGCCCGCCATGCCGATAATACCGGCGATGGAGGAGATGTTGACAATCGATCCGCCACCCGCCTTCTGCATCGCGGGCAGAATATGCTTGCAGCCGTAAAACACGCCTTTGACATTGATGTCCAGCATGCGGTCCAGCTCTTCACTGCTGGTGTTCTGGGTGGTTTTCATGATCAGGATACCGGCATTGTTGACCAGAATATCCACCCGGCCAAACGAGGCCATGGCCTGATCGACGGCGCCCTTCCATTCCGCCTCCTTCGCCACATCAAATTTGATGAACAGGCCCTGCCCGCCCTTGCCATTGATCATTGAGACGGTTTCGCGCCCGCCCGCCTCATTGACGTCAGAAACAATAAGGGTCGCGCCATGTTCGGCCAGCAGCAGCGCATGTTCGCGCCCCATGCCAGAACCGCCGCCGGTTACAAATGCAATCTTACCTTCTACACGTCCCGCCATGATTTTTCTCCCTGCTGAGTGCTGTTTTTATACGGTGGTATAGCCGCCATCGACCATGATTTCCGCGCCGGTGATATAGCTGGACTCACTCGACGCCAGGAACAATACCGGATAGGCCACCTCGCGCGGTTCCGCTGCACGGCGCAGAATGGTGGAGGCCAGGATCGCCTTTTCGGAATCCGGGGTGGCCATCAGATCCCTGGTCATCGGGGTGCGAATAACGCCAGGATGAATGGAATTGGCGCGAATATTATATGGCGCATATTCCACCGCCACGGACTTGGTCAGAATGCGCACCGCGCCCTTTGACGCCTGATAGGCCGAAGCCGCAGGCGCGCCGATCACCCCATAGATCGAGGAAATATTGATGATCGATCCGCCGCCCGCCTTCTGCATCGCGGGCAGAATATGCTTGCAGCCATAGAACACGCCTTTGACATTGATATTCAGCATACGGTCGAGCTCAGCCTCGGTGGTGTCCGCCATCATCTTCATCATGAAGATGCCGGCATTGTTCACCAGAATATCGACCCGCCCGAATGTGGACACCGCCTGATTGACGGCGGATTGCCATGCCGCCTCGCTCGCCACGTCAAAATCAATGAACAGGCCCTGCCCGCCCTTGCTGTTGATCATCGAAACTGTTTCTCGGCCGCCCGCTTCGTTCACATCTGAAACGATAATGCTGGCCCCTTCTTCCGCCATCAAAAGCGCATGTTCGCGCCCCATGCCGGAGCCGCCGCCGGTTACAAACGCAATCTTGCCTTCTACTCGTCCCGCCATTTGTTTCTCCCTGTTAATTTTCAGGCACCCTAGATACTTCAATCCCGCATGGCAACACTATTGATTTTATGATCAACAAGATATCGGGCACATCCCATTGGCTTTTCATAGCCGCCTATTTAGTATAACAGTTAGCACAGAACTTGGGATCACATCACCCGGCACGGCCCATAACCGGCGGGACATAAGGAGGAAAACATGCACGCTTTATTCGAAAAACAGGGCCATGTGGCCATCATCACCCTCAACCGGCCCGAGGCGCTGAATGCGCTCAGCCCGGAAATGCTTTGCCAACTGGTCGATCATTGGAAAGAGGTTCGCGACAATCCAGATATTCGCGTCGCCGTTGTTACGGGCGCGGGGCCGAAATCCTTTTGTTCGGGTGCCGATCTGGGGCAGTTGATCCCGCTTTTCAATGGCGCGCGCACCCCGCAGAATGATTATGAAAAGCGTGTGGTTGAGGATCGCGGCCTGACCGGCATTGGCATTTTGCGCGACTTTGACACCGTGAAACCGGTGGTGGCGGCGGTCAATGGCTTTGCGGTCGCGGGCGGCACCGAATTATTGCAGGGCACCGATATTCGCGTGGCGTCTGAAAAGGCGCGCTTTGGGTTGCAGGAAGTGAAATGGGCGATTTTCCCCGGCGGCGGCTCCACCGTGCGCCTGCCCCGGCAGATTCCCTATTGCCGGGCCATGGAAATCCTGATCACCGGCGACCTGATCAGCGCCCAGGAAGCCTATATGATTGGCCTGGTCAACAAAGTTGTGCCACAGGAAAATGTCATGGAAGCGGCCATGGAATACGCCACCAAACTGGCCAAAAATGGCCCCATCGCCGTGCAGGCCATCCGCCGCTCGGCGCGCGAATGCATTGGCTATCCCGAAAAGGAAGCCATGGCGATGGAAAACCAGTTCATGGCCCCGGTGTTCAAAACCGAAGACGCCGTCGAAGGCCCCCGCGCCTTCATGGAAAAGCGCGAACCGGTTTTCAAAGGCCGTTAAACAGCCCCGTTTTGGACTGGACCGTTTTGCGATCAGGTTGAAACGCAGACGGTTTTCCGACGCATCGTTGATCCCCTCCCTAACCCTCCCTTTCCAGGGGGAGGGAACCACGCACCGGGTTCCCCCTCCCCTGAAAGGTGGAGGCCGGGAGCGGTCCGATTCGACCCGGTCACATTTTGCCATAGCGCCCTTATTGCCATAGCACCCTTTGCGGTGGATCGTTTGTCTGTCCTATTTCCTCAAAATATCGCTGATTTCGCGCAACTGGGTGCGGGCGCGCA
>DAIOWE010000222.1:0-2932 GCA_036758605.1 Pseudomonadota bacterium
TTATGTGACGCAGATATTGAAAAGCATCTGGACGCCGGGATCCTCAAGATCAGCCCGCGCCCGGAATCAAGCCGTATAACCGGCGCATCGGTCGACCTGACGCTGAGCGGCAAGTTTCGTATCTTTGATTATCATGCGGCCCCGGTGATTGATCTTGGCGGCCCGCGCGCGGAACTGGACGCCCAGGTGGAACGCATTACCCGCGCCGAGGTGAACCTTGCCGAAGGCGAGGCGTTTTACCTGCACCCCGGCGAGCTGGCGCTGGGCGTGACCATTGAGGAAGTTGAGCTTCCCGATAACATCGCAGGCTGGATCAATGGCCGCTCCAGCCTGGCGCGTTTGGGCCTGATGGTGCATATCACCGCACATGGGGTTGATCCGGGCTTTGCCGGGCCGCTGGTGCTGGAATTTTTCAATGCCGGCAAGGTGTCGCTGGCGCTGCGCCCGGGCATGCGGATTTGTTCGATCAGTTTCGAGCCGCTGTCGGGCCATGCCGTGCGCCCCTATAACAAGCGCAGCGACGCAAAATATCTCCACCAGCAGGGCGCAGCCGGCAGCCGCATCGGCCAGGACTGAATAATTCCAATAATTTCACACTGGAGCATGCCGCGTTTGGCTGGTGTCGCCCCACCCACCCCCGGGACCGGTCCATGGTCGGCCCAGGGACAAGCTCTGTCACCCCGGAACAAGTTCGGGGCGACGGGCTGGGGGCAGGGTGTGCCTCAACCTGAATGCGGTATGCCCTGAAAATAACGTCACTTTATGAATTCCATATTTGCTAATGATTATCATTGACACTTTGCTCCAAGATGATAATCACTCTTATTAGCAAGTTATTAGGAAAAACCCATTTGCGCCAGATTAAGGGGCGGGGGGCGACCGGGCTATAGAAACAAGCGGGGCCAGCACCGGCAATCGCGTGATTAAACCAGGAGGACAGAAATGAAAAATTTTGCGGAAAGAATACGATTTAACGGCCTGATGGCAACCGGCCTGATGATTGCCGGGACACTGGCCGGATCGGCGCTGGCGCAGGACGCCCTGCCCAGCCGCGATGAAATGTGGCGTGTCATCCAGGCGCAACAAAAGGAAATCGACGCCCTGAAGGCGGCGCAATCAGAAACCGGACAGCGGGTGAAGGCGGCTGAAGCCAAGGTTGAAGCCACGGGCGAGGCGGTGGAACAGCAGATGCAAACCGCAAGCAGCGGCCCGGATGGCTGGTGGAAAGACACCAAATTGGGTGGTTATGGTGAGATGCATTATAATGGCGGTCGCAAGGACGAAATTGACTTCCACCGGTTTGTCCTGTTTGTCGAACATCAGTTTACGGATGATATCCGCTTCTTCTCGGAAGTTGAACTTGAACATGCGCTTTCGGGCGAAGGAAAAAAAGGTGAAGTGGAGCTGGAGCAGGCCTATCTCGAATTCGGCCTTGGCGGAAAACAGAAGGCGCAAGCCGGGGTCTTCCTGCTGCCCATCGGCATCCTGAACGAAACCCACGAGCCCCCCACTTTCTACGGCGTGGAGCGAAACGGGGTGGAAACCAACATCATCCCAACTACCTGGTGGGAGGGCGGTGCGCAACTGCTGGGCGAACTGGGCCACGGTTTCAGTTATAATGCAGGTGTGCATTCCGGGCTCGATGTGGCGACGGCGGGGGCCAACGCCTTCCGCCCGCGCAATGGGCGCACCAAGGTGTCAGAAGCCCCCGCCAATGATCCGGCCATGACCGCGCGGTTGCGCTGGAACGGCATGCCGGGGGTGGAACTGGCCGTCAGCGGGCAATATCAGAACGACATCACCCAGAACGCGACGGATGTTGAAGCTTTTCTGGTGGAAACCCACGCGGATATCCGGCGCGGCCCCTGGGGATTGCGCGCGCTCTATGCCCGCTGGGACATTGACGGCGCTGCCGCCAAGGCCCTGGGGCGCGATGAGCAATATGGCTGGTATGCCGAACCTTCCTACCGTTTTGCCGTACCGCTTGGCGAAGTTGGCCTGTTCACACGGTTCAGCAGATGGGACAATAATGCAGGCGACAATCGCGACAGCAAAATCGACCAACTTCAGTTCGGCATGAATTATTGGCCGCATCCCGATGTTGTGCTAAAAGCGGATTATCAGTTTGACAGTGCGTCCGCCAGCACCTCGGAAGATGACCGGTTTAATCTGGGCGTGGGATTCCAGTTTTAATTCGCCATGCAGATTATCCGTTTACACCTTGCCCTGGCCTGTCTGACGGTGGCTTTGCTGGCCATGCCCGCGTGGGGCGAGGTGTATCTGACGCCGGAAAAATTTCTGGCGGACAGTTTTGCGGGCGTCGCGCCGCCGCCGCGCATCGTATGGATCACGGGGGCGCTGGCGGAACAGGCAAAGGCTGTATTGGGACATAAAGCGGGGGCGTTGCGTTTGCGTTATTGGGAAAAGGACGGGCGCAGCGCATGGATATTGGATGAGATCGGCAAGACCGAAGCCATCACTGCGGGCTTCGTGATTGAAGATCAGAAGATCGCCCGGGTGGCGGTGCTGGAATTCCGTGAAAGCCGGGGCGGCGAAGTGCGGCATCCGTTTTTTACCGATCAGTTCATTGGCCTGAGTTTGCGCGAAGATAACCGTCTGAGTGAACCGGTGGATGGCGTCTCTGGTGCCACGCTTTCCGTGCGCGCGGTGGAAAACATGGCCAGACTGGCGCTGGTGCTGGCGCAACATGTTGCGGCGAATGAAAGCCCCGCATCATGAAGGCAGGTCGGCGCGGGTCCGGGCTTTTGCGCTGGCATCGCCGTATCGGGCTTGTGGCGGCGGCGCTGGTCGTCATACTGGCGCTGAGCGGCGTTGCGCTCAACCACACCACAGCACTTGGTCTTGACCGGCAGGCCGTCACCGCGCCATGGCTGCTTGAATGGCTTGGCGCAGAATCGAAAGCAGAGATGCA
>DAIOWE010000223.1:0-2840 GCA_036758605.1 Pseudomonadota bacterium
GATATTTGACCAGATCATTTCAATGGCAAAAGGCAACGCCACACCAAATGGCAGGGCGCCAAGCGCATCGCTCTGCGCCACCTGGGTCACATTCTCTATCTGCGTGGCGCCAGTTGGCGGCGGTGGCGGAGGAGGCGGTGGCGGCGGTGGCGGCGGTGGCGGCGGTGGTACCGTCGTGGTCGGCGGCGGTGGTACCGTCGTGGTTGGCGGCGGCGGCGCAGTCGTCGTGGGAGGCGGAGGCGCAGTCGTGGTGGGGGGCGGAGGCGGAGGCGGAGGTACCGTCGTGGTCGCCTCTTGTTGAGAATCGCCGCCAATCACCCCGCCATCCGACGCCAGCGTCGTGCTCTCGGTCGCGACGCCAAGGTCTGCCAGCACCCCGGCAACAGCCATAGAATCCATCCCCGTTTCAGCCGCCGACGAACCGGATGTTTCTGCGGCATCCGCCACGGCGGGCCCGCTTTCGGATGCGCCGCCAGCGCTGTCTGCTTCGCCCTCTCCTTCACCTTCTGCCGGGGCGTCCGTGGTTGGCACCGGCGCCGTTAACTGGCTTTGCAGCAGAAGGGTGAGACGCGGAGGGGTCTGAATGACCGGCCCTGGCGCCTGCCCCGGTGTGACAAAAGTTCCATATCCGGCGCGAAATATGTCTGTGCCGCCCTGCGGGGTCGTCACGGTCATGCCGCCCACCTTCAGGCCGCCGTCATTACGTCCGCCAGGGCCAAGCAGGCCGATAAACTGGGCGCCCTCGGTCGATTCGGGGTCATCCATAATGAACAGCGCCGTGCCGCGCACCCCGATGGTGGCGTCACGGGATTTGATTGTCACGGCACTGGAATTGCCAGCGGCGACCTTGCCCGACACGTAGCGCAATACGCCCTTGGTAAAATTGGCCGTCAGGCGACCCGTTTGCGACGTGGGATCATAGACAAATTCGTCAATCACCAGATCGCTGTCCGGTCCAATGGTGAACACGGTTTCATCCAGCAGCAGAACCTGCATTCGAGAGGCCGCCGCACTGTTCACCCGGTCCCCCAGCAGCATATTCATGCCGGATTTCACAGCCTCCGGCGCCGGGCGTTCGCCTTCGGAAACGCGCAAATTACCAATGACGCCTGCGGCCACCCCTGCCTGTTGCGCCGCCAGAACCGGCCCGCCCAGGACGCTCAGTCCCATTAGGGCCATGGCGCAGCCCCCCATCATGTCCAGAGCAATCCTGCGGCTCGCCAGCAATGTCCCAAATTCGCGCATAGTGATTCTCCTCACCCCTTTAAGCGACTATACTTATAAGCGACGACACTTAACAATTATTAACTGAATCCTGCAGATGAATATATTCTTGCCTGGTTAATCATTGAAAGGCATAAAAGCATATTGGCGATGTTTTTTATTCTTATTAGGGGGATCCAGGTGTACCGAAAGCTTGGAATCATTAGAGGGTCAGTGGCGTTATCTGCCCTGGCGGGTCTGCTTTGTCTGAACGGTGTGGCTGTGGCGCAGGTTACACAGCAGGAAACAGCCGAGGATGTGCGGAGCAAAACCCGTGAACAGGTGTCACGCGCCGCGCAAACCAAAAGCCTGACTGAAAAGGCGGGCGCATTACCCGGTATTGGCTATAATGAGGTGCTGGCGTCCCCCGATGACCCGACGCTTAATCTGCGTTATGTCAAGGGGCTGATCGCCAAGGGCAATGTCCAGTTGGCGGCGGCAACCACCGAGCGCATTCTGCTGCAATATCCCGAAGCCGACGATGTGCGCCTGCTATACGCCATTCTGCTATACCGGATGGACGTGCTGGACGAAGCATCCGTGCAGCTTGATATTCTGGAAATGCACAAACCCGGTGGCGTCATTCAGGCGGAAATTGGCCGTTATCGCGATTTGATAAAACAGCGCCTGAACCCGCTGAAGCGCAGCGCGGCGATCAGCCTGGGCATGCATTATGATACAAACCGCAGCACATATCCGGATGATGGCGCTGTCCTGGTGCGCGACCTGCCATTCCAGATCCCTGGCGGCGAGACTGACGACTGGGGCCGCATCGCCATCGGTTCCGCACAGATCGCGAAAGATACCGGCAATCAGAAATTGCAGCAGGTATTTGGCGATATGGCCGTGCTGTATGATGATCAGGTGGAAGTTGACGCGCTGGACGTGAATGCGCTGCTGTTGAACGCCGGCTTTTTGTACAAAACCGTTTATGGCGATCTTCTGCCGCGTGTGCATGCAAGCTGGATCGAGCTGGATAACAAGAAATTCTCCAATGACTATGCTGTTTCGCTGCGCGGGCAACGGCCCGTCTTCCAGTCCAAAATCAAGGGATTTGCGCAGATCACCACCGGCTGGCGCAGATATAATAATACTTCGGCCCTGCCATTCTCCAGCGAGCAGGACAGCAACTATCAGCGTGTCGAAATTGGCGGTGACCGGCAGATCGATGCGACCACGGGTCTCAGGCTTGCCGTCGCCTATAACAGTGTGAATGCCGACGAGGACTATGAAGGTTATGACAGCTATGAGATTTCAGCCAATCTGACAAAGGTGCTGCCGCGCGGCACGTTCATACTGGCCAGCATTTCTGTCGATAAGAAATTTTATGATGGCATGGACCCGTTCGTCTCGGTGAACACCCGCAAGGATCTGGATATGTCGGTCGATCTGACCTATGGCGTTCCGGTGGGCACCATTGTCGGACTGATGAGTGAAAACCAGGCGGGACCAGAACCCTTGCGCCAGATCATGCTGAACCTGACCGCTGGCTACGAAGACTCGAACTCGAACCTGCCGAATTATCAGTATGATAATTACCGGGGCCAATTCATGTTCAACCGCAGTTGGGATTTCTA
>DAIOWE010000224.1:0-2810 GCA_036758605.1 Pseudomonadota bacterium
CATCGCCGCCATCGGGACCGCCGAACTCGATAAACTTCTCGCGCCGGAACGACACCGCGCCCGCGCCGCCATTACCCGCCTTGAGATAGATTTTCGCCTGATCGAGAAATTTCATTTTAACGCCAAAAGGGAGGATGCATCATTGCAAATAAAATCGGTGCAAATAAAAAAGGGAGATGGCGATCCATCTCCCTTTTCAGATCGCCACCATCTGGATGGCGGTGCATCCAGTATTATTCAGCCGCTACCTGCATCGGGATAACCGATATGCACGGACGGCCACCCTTGCCGGAGCAGAACGATACATGGCCTTCGGTTACTGCAAAAATCGTATGGTCACGGCCCATGCCGACATTTTCGCCTGGATGCCACTGGGTGCCGCGCTGGCGTACAATGATGTTGCCCGAGATGACATGTTCGCCACCGAATTTCTTTACGCCCAGTCGGCGGCCTGCACTGTCACGGCCATTGCGTGAGGAACCGCCTGCTTTTTTATGCGCCATGTTTCAATCTCCCCGTTTACGCTGCTTTAATGTCGGTCACGTGCAGCACCGTCTGCAACTGACGATGGCCGTTCTTGCGACGGTATTTGTGACGGCGCTTTTTCTTGAACACCAGAATTTTTGGATCGCGTGCCTGCGCCACGATCTGCGCGGTGACAGAGGCCCCGGAAACCAGCGGTGCGCCAATGGTGATTTTGCCCGCGTCATCGACCAGCAACACCTGATCAAAAATGATGTTCTGGCCCGCTTCGCCTTCAAGTTTTTCGACGCGCAGCACATCGCCCGAAGCGACTTTGTACTGCTTTCCGCCGGTTTTAATTACTGCGTACATCGCTGATTCACCTGTATCCAGGCGCCATCAGCGCCCGATATTCCCATAATTGTTAGCCAATTCAACGGCTTGCCAACCGCCCGCACATGCTGTCCCGAGCGTTCCCTGTAAAGTGGCGCGGACTATAGCCTTAACGGCGATCAAGTCAAGCAGGGAAACCGTGATTAACGCACCCCGCATGCGTTTCACCGCCCTGCGCGATAGCAGGATGTATATACGCATTTTGCGCAATAATATTCCACGTTTCACATGATAACATTAAGCGCATATATGTGCCAATCCTCATGAACTGGTGAAAACAAGTGCCTGAACCACCCGCCCTGGCCCCAATTGCCGCCGCTGATGATGCGCGGGCGCAGTATGCCGACTGGCTGGCGTACCTGGCTGGTGCGCGGCGGCTGAGTGCGCATACGATTGCGGCCTATGGCCGGGATGTGCGGGATTTTTTCGGATTTTTGCAGGCGCATCTGGGGGGGCAGGCCGGACTGGCGCAGTTGCAGGCCCTGCAAATTTCGGATTTCCGGGCCTGGCTGGCGCATCGGCGGGGCGATGGGCTGAACTCGGCATCTCTGGCGCGGGCCATTTCGGGGTTACGCAATTTTTTCCGCTTTTTACAGAAAACCGGGGTGCTGGAAAATGCCGCCATTGGCGGCTTGCGCGGGCCGAAAATTCCCCATGGGGTGCCCAAACCCCTGAGCGCGCCGCAGGCCCTGCGCATAGTGGCGGATGCGGGCGATCTGGCCGACGAACCCTGGATCGGCCTGCGCGATGTGGCGGTGCTGAGCCTGCTTTATGGTTGCGGTTTGCGGGTGTCAGAGGCGCTGGGCCTGAACCGCAGCGCCGCGCCCTTAGCCGATACGCTGCGCATTCTGGGCAAAGGCGGCAAGGAACGTCTGACGCCCGTATTGCCGATAGTGGCCGAGGCGGTGCAGGCCTATCTGGCGCACTGCCCCTATAAACTCAGCCCCGGTGATCCACTGTTCGTCGGCGCGCGTGGCAAGCGTTTAAGCCCGCGCATTGTGCAGTTGGGTATGCAGCGCCTGCGCGGTGCGCTTGACCTGCCCGACAGCGCCACGCCGCATGCGCTGCGGCACAGCTTCGCCACCCATCTATTATCGGCGGGGGGCGATCTGCGCACCATTCAGGAATTGTTGGGCCATGCCAGCCTGACCAGCACCCAGCGCTACACCGAGGTGGATGCGGCGCGGCTGCTGGATGTGTATGGCGCCGCGCATCCCCGCGCTCGGGGATGAGACGAAACGCTCACCCAACTTCATGCCCGGATCCCCTTGGCGGGATGCAAAAGAAGGATGATTCAAGTCGATCAGAAAAACGGTTGAAGATCAGATGTCGAGTCGCCCCGGGCATGAGAAAAGTCTCCCTGATTTCAACAATATAGTGGAATTATTCCCGGCATTGTGGTCCGATTTTTTTTCGGTATTAATAATTAGTTGCAACTAATCGGGTATAATGATTTTGTCAGATTGAGAATTAGCTCGCTATAAAGGGTGCCATGCCTACAGCAACATCAGAACCGGGGACAAATGCGATAGCGCCGCAGATTGCGCCGCGCCTGTCGTTGAATCATATCTCGCACCGTTACGGCCGGGTGCAGGCGGTTGCGGATGTGTCTCTAAACGTTGCGGCGGGGGAGTTTGTCTGCCTGCTGGGGCCGTCGGGTTGTGGTAAATCGACGCTTTTGCGTATTATTGCCGGGCTGGTGCGGCAAACTTCCGGTCAGGTCTTTATTGATGGGGTGGAAATTGCCGGGGCGTCCTGCTTTGTTGCGCCGGAAAAACGCAGTGTCGGCCTGATGTTTCAGGACTACGCGCTGTTTCCGCATCTGGACGTGCTGCACAATGTGATGTTTGGTCTGTCGGCGATGCCGCGTGCGGCGCGCAAGGACATCGCCATGGCAGCGCTGGAAGCGGTGGACATGACCCGCTATGCGCAATCTTTTCCGCATACGCTTTCCG
>DAIOWE010000225.1:0-2646 GCA_036758605.1 Pseudomonadota bacterium
GAGCACCTCGTTGACATCGAGGGGGTCGCTGGTTCAATCCCAGCCGCGCCCACCACCCTTACCCTTGCGGCTTTTTGAATTAGCGCCGCCATTCAGGATGAGATCTTCCAGTGGAAATTGCCGTTGCCGATTTTATTCAGCGGCGTAGAGGGCCACACGCCATTTTTAATTGGTGACCTATAATGATTTCTTTCTGTTTATCAGTTCGCGCAAGGCGCTTTTTTTGTTGTAAAGAAACCTGTACTTTCTGACGTTTCCGGCCTAGATGAATTTTTTGCCATTTCGTAATACGTCCTTGATCTGATCCCACAATATATGCCTGTGTAGCGCCAGAAGAAGCAAGTACACCACCCCCATGATCGCAGCTTCGCCGGCAATGATCGCCGCAGCTTCCCAGGGCGTATTGGCGGCTGGCTCCAACGCAGTCAAACCTGTTAGCACAATCGCAAACAGCACTGCAATTGACAGCGACGCCAGCAAGTTTTTCAAGAGATAGAAAAGGCCGATATGTGCATATTTATGCAGCACAGACATATGAAAACTGACCATCAGCAGGGCATAGAACACCCTCATCCAGGCCACCGCAAGCAGGCTATGCATAGCCCCCAGAACAACCAGGCTCACATGAAAAATCTGGAGCCACAGCTCGTTTCGCAATTTCAATCTCACCGCGCCAGTTCCCTCGTATAATGCAGTGGCACAGGTAATCACCAGGGGGACGGCTACGGCAAGGCAAAGGACTTGCGTAATTGGAACCGCGCCAAACCAATTTGGCCCATAGAAAATCCAGATTATCGCTTTCACTTTGAACGCAAGGAATATCAGGAACGGCCAACCAATTGCAGTTGTAATTTTTGTTGCCTTAATGACGAGGTCCGTCAGCCTTTCCCCGGACCTGTGCATGGTGCCGAATTCCGCCCCCATAACCATGCGCGGGGTATTCCCGAAAAAATTATCAAAGAGTTTCGCAAGGCCCAGCCCACGGCTATAAAGAGCAACTGGTGCAAAACCTAACATGTATCCTATTACCAGATCGGGGGACATTTCCCCCAATACAATTATGGCCTCCGTGCCCGACACTGTCACGCCGAAACGCCACACTTGCCGCCACTCGGAGAGAGAGGGGCGCAAAAACAAATGCTGCGGACGAAACGACAGCAGGATAACCGTCGCAAAGGCCATTCCTGCGATGGAACCGTATGCAAGTGATATAGCCCCCTTCCCCATAATAGCAGCTATGATTGATGTGGTGATGGACACAAACGTACTGGACAGGCCTATAAGAGCCAGCCGCCCATAGAGCCTTTCACGCCGCATCAAAGACGACGCCGGGTGCCCAAATGGTATGATCAAAAAACTAATACTGAGCAGCGCCATGATGTCCGCTATTAATGGCTTGTTGTAGAAATCGGCAACGGCAAACCGGGAAAAGAATATTGCGGCAGCAAGCAACCAGCCTATAATCAACGAAGTGCCAAAAACGGTACGAATTTTAGCGTCTGTCAGATCTTTTTCCTGCACAAGATATTGCCCCACGCCGAAATCCCGTAACATCTGCAATATCGACAGCAATGCTACCGAAACGGAAAAAACGCCTATTTCCTCGGGCAACAAGAGCCGTGATAAAACGATATTTGCAGCAAACTGGAGGGCAAATGACCCGCCAGACTGCCCGAAGCTGATGAGAACTCCACGTTTGACACTCAATGGCGCTGTCCTTCCTGACGCTTTACTGCGATATAATTGCGCATGAATAATCTCTCCAACAACAATGAGACGGGTCATCAATCCGCATGCGCGCAAGCACCATCATGCCAAGCAGCCCGATGAAACGGATAAATACGCATAGTCACCAGTATCGCAGCGCCACTGGTGATGCGTTATCCTAAACTCATGCCCGGAAGATATCCCTAAATGGTTTCAATATAATAATTTGTGACCAATCCATGGGCCTGGCGCAGTTCTTTATTTCCAGGCGAACACCGGCTGTTCCAGATGATCCACCCTTGTGTGGCGGCCGTGCAGGCACACTTCGCGGAACTGGTACATCACGGCGGCGGTTGGCGCATGCACGAAACTGTCTTCGACCAGCAGGCGGATGACCGGGCGCGGGCTTTCGGGGATGTTAAAAAACACGGGTGAATCCGGGCGGTTCAACTCCGGAAAACTGACATGATGGATGGAGGCGACCTCGGCCGGGTTGGGCACAGGTTTTGCCTCCAACCCCGCCCATATCACCACCGGCGTGATCAGATAGCCCGAACGGGTGGGATAATCATCCAGCATGCCGATGACGTGATGGGGCGCAATATCAAGCCCTATCTCTTCGTGCATTTCGCGCAGCGCCGCATCAATAGGCGTTTCCCCCTTGTCCAGCCGCCCGCCAGGCAGCGCCCATTGCCCCGCATGGGCGTTCAGGCGCGGCGCGCGGCGCGTCAGCAATATGGCGCCTTCGCCCGCGTCATTGGCGGCGATCACCAGCGCCACAGCGGCGTGTTTCAGCCCCTCGCCCGCATGATTGCGGCTTTCGAAATTCGTGACATTGCGCGTAACATGATCGCGCAATGCGTCATTCACCAGCCAGGATGCGCTCAAACCGAATACTCCTTCGCGATTTCGCGCAGTTTGAATTTCTGGATTTTGCCG
>DAIOWE010000226.1:0-2644 GCA_036758605.1 Pseudomonadota bacterium
GGTTCTTCCAGGGTCTTCAGCAGGCCGTTGAACGCCGCCTTGGACAGCATATGCACTTCGTCGATAATATAGATTTTGTAGCGCGCACTGGCCGGGCGATAGCGCACCCCTTCGATGATCTCGCGGATGTCGTCGATGCCGGTGCGCGAGGCCGCATCCATTTCGATCACATCCACATGGCGCGATTCAGCAATCGCCGCGCAATGTATTCCGTCATTAGGGGGCTGGATGCAGGGGCCGGACAGGCCATCCGCAGTTTCATAATTCAGGCAGCGCGCCAGAATGCGCGCCGTGGTGGTTTTGCCAACGCCCCGCACGCCGGTCAGAATAAAGGCATGCGCCAGCCGCCCGCTATCGATGGCGTTGCTGAGGGTGCGCACCATGGCCTCCTGGCCGATCAGTTCGGCAAAGCTGCGCGGCCGGTATTTGCGCGCCAGCACCCGGTAAGCGGGCATCTCCACTTTTACCGGCAAACCGCCGCCCTCCAGACCGAAAGCCGGTTCTTCTTCTGGCGTGCCTGGAAAAGCCGTTTCATCCATTGCTGCGGGTCAGCCGTCCGTTTCAGGTGGGGGTGCGGATAGGGGTGGGAGACTGAACGGCGACGCGCAACGAATCCGTTACGGCTGCTTCCTTCCGGACCTGACCGGGTTGGCGGGAATTGCGCCCACCGCCAGCCTCCCGCAAACACTATATCAGATCAGCGGAGGTAATCCACTCACTTCCCGCACAAAAACGGCGGCCCGAAAGCCGCCGTCTGGCCCGAAAGCCGTCCCTTACGCCGCCGCCTGCATTTCCTGGCCGTTGATGATCAGGCCCTTGTCGCCTGCGCTGATGCGCACGGTTTCGCCGTCCTTGATCGTTCCCGCCAGCAATTGCTCCGCCAGCGGATTGGCAAGGGCGCGCTGAATGACGCGCTTTAGAGGCCGCGCACCATAGACCGGATCATAGCCCGCATTGGCAAGCCAGGTACGCGCCGCATCATCCAGTGTCAGGGTGATTTTACGCCCTTCCAGCAGGCCCAGCAGGCTGCGGATCTGAATGGTGACAATGCCATCCATCTGCGCACGGGACAGCCGGTTGAACAGAATGATTTCATCCAGCCGGTTCAGGAATTCCGGGCGGAAATTATTACGCACCACTTCCATCACCTGTGCACGGGCATTTTCCGCCGGTTCGCCATCTTTCAGCGCGGCCAGATATTCCGATCCCAGATTGGATGTCAGAATGATGATGGTGTTTTTGAAATCCACCGTGCGGCCCTGCCCATCGGTCAGGCGGCCATCATCCAGAACCTGCAACAGAATATTGAATACGTCCGGGTGCGCCTTTTCAACCTCGTCGAACAGCAGCACCTGATAGGGTCTGCGCCGTACCGCCTCGGTCAGTGCGCCGCCTTCATCATAGCCGACATAGCCCGGCGGCGCGCCGATCAGGCGCGCGACCGAATGTTTTTCCATATATTCCGACATGTCCATGCGCAGGATCGCATTTTCATCATCGAACAGAAATTGCGCCAGGGTTTTGGTCAGTTCGGTCTTGCCAACGCCCGTTGGCCCCAGAAACAGGAACGATCCGATGGGGCGGCGCGGATCCTGCAAACCGGCGCGGGCGCGGCGCACGGCATGGGCCACGGCGCGCAGCGCATCGTCCTGGCCGATCACGCGCTCGGACAGTTTGGTTTCCATGGCCAGCAGCTTGTCGCGTTCGCCCGCCAGCATCTTGTCCACCGGAATACCGGTCCAGCGCGACACGATGCCCGCAATATGTTCCTCGGTGACGGCTTCTTCCAGACTGGCGCGTTCACCCGCTTCATCGGCGGCGCGCAGTTTTTCCTCCAGTCCGGGAATAAGGCCATAGGCGATTTCACCGGCGCGGGCCAGATCGCCACTGCGCTGCGCCTGCGCCAGATCGCTGCGTGCCTGATCCAGCTGCTCCTTTATTTTTTGCGAATCCGCAAGCTGCGCCTTTTCGGACTGCCAGCGCTCCGTCAAATCCGCCGATTGCTGTTCTAACCCAGCCAACTCGCTTTCAAGCTTGCTCAGCCGGTCCACCGAGGCGGCGTCTGTTTCCTTGCGCAGGGCCTCGCGCTCGATCTTCAATTGCAGAATGCGCCGGTCCAACTCGTCCAGTTCTTCGGGTTTGGAATCTATTTCCATGCGCAACCGGCTGGCGGCCTCGTCCACCAGATCAATGGCTTTGTCCGGCAGAAAACGATCCGAAATATACCGGTTCGACAGCGCCGCCGCCGACACAATGGCCGCATCGCTGATGCGTACCCCATGATGCAGTTCGTATTTTTCCTTCAGCCCGCGCAGGATCGACACCGTGTCTTCGACGGTTGGTTCGCTGACAAACACCGGCTGAAAGCGCCGCGCCAGGGCCGCGTCTTTTTCCACATGTTTGCGGTACTCGTTCAGCGTGGTCGCGCCAATACAATGCAGTTCGCCGCGCGCCAAAGCGGGTTTCAACAGGTTCGAGGCATCCATCGAACCTTCCGCCGCGCCTGCGCCCACGATGGTGTGCATCTCATCAATGAACAGCACCACCTCGCCGGCGGCGGCGGTTACTTCCTGCAACACGGCTTTTAGACGTTCTTCAAATTCGCCGCGATATTTCGCGCCCGCGATCAGCGCGCCCATATCCA
>DAIOWE010000227.1:0-2641 GCA_036758605.1 Pseudomonadota bacterium
CCGGCCACAGGCGGGCGCGCTGCTGCGCCAGTTACTGCCCGCCACCGGCAAGGCCATAAGGCTCGGCTTTTCCGGCGCGCCAGGGGTGGGCAAATCCAGCTTCATTGAAACCTTCGGCACCTTCCTGACCAAACGCGGGCTGAAGGTCGCCGTGCTGGCAGTTGACCCTTCGTCCACCCGTTCGGGAGGTTCGATTCTGGGCGACAAGACCCGTATGGAGCTATTGTCGCGCGCCCCCAACGCCTTTATCCGGCCCAGCCCATCCAGCGGCGCATTGGGCGGGGTGGCGCGGCGCACCCGCGAGGCGATGCTGGCCGCCGACGCCGCCGGCTATGATGTGGTGATTATCGAGACCGTCGGCGTCGGTCAGTCGGAAACCCAGGTCTGCGATATGGTGGACATGTTTGTGCTGCTGCTGTCGCCTGGCGGCGGCGATGAATTACAGGGCATCAAACGCGGCATTATGGAGCTGGCCGATATGGTGATCGTCAACAAGGCGGATGGCGAATTTCTGAAAGCCGCCGGACGCGCAGCGGCGGAACATCAGGCAGCGCTGCATCTGATGCGGCCGAAGACCCTGAACTGGCAGGTGCCGGTGCTGCAAAGCTCGGCATTGACCGGTGCGGGCATGGATGAAATCTGGAACGCCATCACCGCCTATCGCGCTGCGCTTGGCAAGACTGGCGAACTGGACGAACGCCGCGCCGCACAGGCGCGCGCCTGGATGTGGACAGAGGTGCATGACGGGCTGCGCGACATGCTGCACCAGGATCCGGCAGCGCCACGCCTTGCCGCAAAACTGGAAGAACAGGTGCTGGCGGGAAAACTTCCCGCCAGCGAGGCTGCGCAACAGATACTGGAACTGTTTCGCAGCAAAAATTAGCGCGGCGAATTTGATCAGCTGACTTCCAGCCCGCGCATGGCGCCTTCATCGCGCCACTGCTGCATGATTCTGAAAAAGTCTTCTGAACTGCCGCCATATTGTCCGTTCTGGCCGCTGCGCTCGCCGGGCTTGCCTTCATTATTGTAATAGCCGGGCGTGCATTCCGCATAAAAGCGCAGACCCAGTTTCGCCTTGCGGATGATCACCTGCACCCATTCGTTTTCGGCCTCCTCGGATGCCTCAAGCACGGTGGCGTTGCTGTCTTTCATCTTGTTGACGATATAGGAAATATGCTTGGCGTTTTCGTCCAGCGCATGCGGGAAATTGGCCGTAAAGCCGGATTGCATGGTGCCCATGATGAAGCAATTGGGGAAACCGCGCGTGTGCATACCATGCAGCGTAGAGACGCCCTTGGCCCATTTGCCGCTCAGCGTCTGTCCGCCACGGCCAATCAGATCATAGCCCGAACGGCGGGTATATTCCGTACCCACTTCAAACCCGGTGGCGAAGATCAGGCAGTCAACTTCATATTCCTTGCCATCAAACACCACGCCTTTTTCGGTCACGCGGTCAACGCCACGTCCTTTTGTATCGACCAGTGTCACATTGGGACGGTTGAAGGTTGGCAGATAATCATCATGGAAACATGGGCGCTTGCAGAATTGCCGGTAATAGGGCTTGAGCGCCTCTGCCGTCGCCTTGTCCTTGACGATCGAGTCCACCCGGGCGCGGACGCCTTCCATTTTTTCATAATCCAGCAGTTCGGTGAAGGCCAGCATTTCAGAACGTGAAGCACCCGCACCCTTGCCCGCCTTTACCTTGACCAGCAGATTGCGGATGATTTCGGTCCAGCCGTCATTGACCAGATCTTTTTCGGCATAGCCGCCGGTGACCAGAATGTTGAAATTTTCCAGGCGTTCCTTTTGCCATCCCGGCTTCAGGGTCTTTACCCATTCAGGATCTGTTGGGCGGTCATTTCGTACGTCTACGGATGATGGGGTACGCTGAAACACATAGAGATGCTTTGCCGCCGCGCCCAGATGCGGAATGCATTGCACGGCGGTGGCGCCAGTGCCGATAATGCCGACGCGCTTGTCCTTCAGGCCGGTCAGATTGCCGGTGGAATCACCGCCCGTGTAATTATAGTCCCAGCGGCTGGTGTGGAAGGTGTGGCCTTTATAACTATCAATGCCGGGAATGCCGGGCAGCTTTGGCCGGTGCAGCGGACCATTGGACATAACCACAAAGCGCGCCTTCATGCGGTCGCCGCGATTGGTCGAAATGATCCATCTGGATTCTTTTTCGTCCCACTCCATGCCGGTGATTTCGGTTTGCAGGCAGGCATTATCGTAAAGATCATATTTCCTGGCGATCGCCTGGCTGTGCGCCAAAATTTCCGGCGCATCCGTGTAGCGCATTTTGGGGATATAGTTCAGCTCTTCCAGCAGCGGCAGATAGATATAGGATTCAACATCGCAGGCCGCGCCCGGATAGCGGTTCCAGTACCAGGTGCCGCCAAAATCGCCACCCTTTTCAATCATGCGGATGCTTTTGATGCCTGCTTCACGCAGACGCGCGCCCGCCAGCAGGCCGCCAAAGCCGCCGCCAATGACCGCAACCTCTACCTCATCAAACAGCGGCTCGCGTGTGAAGGGCTCCACATAGGGGTCTTCAAGAAAATGGGAAAAGTCGCCCTTGGGCTCCTGATATTGCTCATTGCCGTCGGGGCGGATGCGTTTGTCACGTTCGGCGCGATAT
>DAIOWE010000228.1:0-2639 GCA_036758605.1 Pseudomonadota bacterium
TGATCAGGCATTTTCCGAAGCCATATATCGCGCTGATCAATGGGATTGTCATGGGCGGCGGGGTTGGCGTGTCGGTGCATGGGGCGCACCGCATTGTCAGTGAAAATCTGCGCTTCGCCATGCCGGAAACCGGCATTGGTTTGTTTCCCGATGTGGGCGGCTCCTATTTCCTGTCGCGCTGTCCCGGGCAATTGGGTTTGTTTCTGGCCCTGACGGGGACACGCATCGGCGCGGCGGACGCGCTATATTGTGGTATCGCCACAGCCTATGTGCCAGCGGCGCGGTTTGCCGAATTACAAACCGCATTGGCGAATGCTGCAACGATAGACAAGGCAATTGCGGAATTCGCGCAAACGCCCCCCGAGGAACCTTCTCTTGCGCAGCATCGCGCGCGCATTGACCGCATTTTTTCCCATGACAGCGTTGAAGAAATTGTGGAGGCGCTGTTGTGGGAAGGCGATGCCTGGGCCTCACAGACCCGCGCCACCATTCTCAGCAAATCCCCGATAAGCAGTAAAGTCGCGTTCCGCCAGCTTCGCGAGGGTGCGAAACTGGATTTCAACGCCTGTATGCAAATGGAATACCGTCTGGCCAACCGCTTCATAGAGGGCCATGATTTCTACGAGGGGGTGCGCGCCACGGTGATCGACAAGGGGCAGTCTCCGCATTGGTCGCCCGATACGCTGGCGGGCGTCAGTGATAGTGATGTAGATGCGTATTTCTCGCCGCTTGGCGCGCGCGAACTGAAATTATAAAACAAAGGAGGCTGGCAATGGCGAATATCGGCTTTATCGGGCTTGGGAATATGGGACGGCCAATGCTGCGCAATCTATTGAAGGCCGGGCATAGGGTGCGCGCTTATGACGTTGTAGCGTCTTCGCGCGATGCGGCGGCGCAGGACGGCGCCTCCGCCGTTAATGAACCCGCTGGCGTGCTTGAGGGCGCGGATGCGGTGATTACCATGTTGCCTGCGGGCGAGCATGTGCGCGGCGTTTATCTGGGTACGGATGGATTGCTGGCCAGATGCAAAACCAGCCCCATATTCATCGATTGTTCGACGATTGATGTTGGTGCGGCGCGCGAAGTGGCGCGCGCGGCAACGGATGCAGGAGTGGATATGGTTGATGCGCCGGTATCTGGCGGGGTAGGCGGCGCGGCGGCGGGCACGCTTACAATCATGGTGGGCGGCACGGACGCGGCTTTTAACCGCGCCAAACCTTATCTTGATCCCCTGTCCAAATTAATGGTGCATGCAGGTGGATCTGGCAACGGCCAGGCGGCGAAGGCCTGCAACAATATGATACTTGGCATCACCATGATCGGCGTGTGCGAAGCTTTTGTGCTGGGCGAAAAACTCGGCCTTGATCACGCCAAACTGTTTGAAGTGACCGCCAATGCATCTGGTCAATGCTGGACGATATCAAGCTATTGCCCGGTGCCGGGGCCGGTGCCAACATCGCCCGCCAATAATGATTACAAGGCGGGGTTCACGGCAGCGATGATGCTGAAGGATCTGAAACTGGCGCAGCAGGCGGCCCTTGCATCGGGCGCCTCCACGCCGCTTGGCGCCGAAGCGCAGTCGATATACAGCCTGTTCAATGCGGCGGGTCATGGCGACATGGACTTTTCCGGCATTATAAAATTTCTGCGCGGAAGTTAGTCAGGAATCCCGGCCCCAATATTTACATAATGCGCTGCCGCAATCGTGTAGAAAACGCTTGCGAGAATATCCCCGGCATATTCCATTCCCTGATCACGGGCAGCAGTGATCAGGCCAAAAAGGACGATATTTTCCGGATCATCCGTACTGACCGGCAATAAGACCATTTCATTTCGGACTATCCGCCCCGAGGTGTAGAGTTCGTCCCCCATCAGAATAAGACCGCATGGATATTCGATTATTTGTGAAAATTTTTCTGAAATGACATAGTGCTGCTGTGGCGGCGCGAAATTAAGATAATTGGCGTTCGTCGCTTCAAATCCCCAGCGCGCCGCATTCTCCGTTCCAAACAAACGGATGCGATAACCGTCAGGCATTTGCCGTTTTTCCAGCATGATGGCGCCAGGCAGCAGGCTGAGCATGCTGCGCGGTGCAATACTGGATTTTTTCGGCACGAGCCCTTTTTTGGGCAGGTTGAACCAGTAATCCATAAATTTTCCAGTCCGGTCATAAAGGTACGGTCGGGATTGATTCTCCCTCAGCCTGTTAATGGCTTCGTACCGCCCTTCAAAAATTCTGCCGTTTGTCATTAAACATCAATCTCACTGATATTAGACGCGCAGACACTGGATGCGCATCGGCTGTCACACACTGTCGAGTTTAAATGTTTTTGGGCTAACCGCCATCGGCGTCTCGCCTGTTTTCTGCTGTATCAGCGATATCTGTGACGCCTGCTACATTTTGGTTTCCACTCGTCAGTTCTACTGTTGGAAACGGTAAAATGCAGATTTATTCGCCATGAACGGTCAGATTCCGATCGCCGTTCTGTACGGGTGCGGCTGACGCCTGCAGGACAGCGCATTCGGGCGCTGGTGGGTGAAATGTATGCCCGCCACAGCCGATTGCTGGAAGGCTTATGGCAGACTGCTGAAAAACGCTATGAAAATGCTGCGATTCCCGTGATGGCCCGGCCAAGGAT
>DAIOWE010000229.1:0-2459 GCA_036758605.1 Pseudomonadota bacterium
TGTGCCAGGTGACAATGCCAAAGCCTTTCATCTTTTCCGAAATGCGTTTGTCCTTCACCGTCGAACGTGCGGTCACCGTATCGCCTTCATACACGGGGCGATGATAGGTAAGCGCATCCACGCCCAGAAACGGCCCGCCGCCTTCGCTTAAATCTTCCACTGTCAGCCCGAACACCGTGTTGAACACCAGCATCGGATTAACCACAATGCCCGGATGCCCATGCGCCTTTGCATATTCCACATTGAAATATAGCGGATTGTAGGAAAGCGTCAGCGTCGTGAACAGCGAATTATCGCCCGCATTGATCGTGCGCCCCCAGTGATGTTCAAACACCTGCCCCACCTCGAACACCCCATAATGGTTGCCCTTCGGGATCAGCCGCGCCCGTTCTGTAAGGTTTCCCGGCATTATTTCCTCCTGACATTTTGTGTCATCGCGAGCGAAGCGTGGCGGCCCGCAATGACATTTTTACTACTCTCTCAACCCGCCCGGAGCAAAGGCCCCAGATCGGAAAAATTTTCAAGCGATTCCAGATTGCGGATGGCGGTAGCCAGTTCGCGCGCCCGCCGCTGGCCTACCACCGGATCAGAAATGGCGTGAAACTTGTTCGTCAGTTTTTCCCACTGCGCATCCAGACCGCTTGCGGGTATTCCGACATTGGCGTTAAGTGCGAAGCTGCGCCCGTCCGCCATGTCGATGATCACTTCGCTGTCCTGCGGGTCCGGTTTGTTATGCACCTCGACAGTCACCTTGTCGCGCAGGCTGATCACATCGGCACGGTTGGCGTTCTCATCGCTATAGGTTTCGATGCTGGCGGTGTCCAGACCCGTCAGCGCAAAGGCCGTCGTCGTCCGCAGGCTGAACTTCGTCTCCAGCCCGGTTGTGGGCGAGGGAATATTGCACACCCGCAAATGGCCCTTGTCGACCATCACCCGCACCGCCCTGATCTTGTCCGCCGCGATGTCGTGCTGGCGGCGCAGCCCATGCGCCGCTTCCAGGCTGGAATGGGTCAGATAACAGGCCGCATGATATTTGAACAGGGTGTTGCGGATATGGCTGCCGCCTTTGGGCGCGGCCAACGCGGCTTCGGGCTTCAAACCCTTGCTCTGGGTTTCGCCAAAGCCCTGCTCGACCTCCAGCACGTCAGGGCGGCTGGTGAAGCCGCGCGCCGCCAGACGCGCCGCCATCAGCCCGCTCATCGCCGCATGGCCCGCATGAAACGGCTTGCACATGGTACCAAACATCGACTTGAAGCCCGATGCCTGGGTGCCGGCAATGCCCAGCGCCATCGCGGTCACATCAGCATCCAGCCGTAGTAAATTCGCCGCCGCCGCCGCCGCGCCAAAACAACCCAGCGTCGCTGTCGCGTGCCAGCCCGCCGCATAATGGCTGGGCGAAACAGCGGAGCCGATGCGGCACTCGGTTTCAAAACCCGCCACAAAGGCCTCGATCACCTCGCGGCCGGATTTGCCATATTGCTCCGCCAGCGCGAATACCACGGGCGCCACCGGCACTGTGGGATGCCCCATCATGAATAATTGCACATCGTCATAATCCAGCGCATGCGACGCCGAGCCATTGATCAGCGCCGCCTGGGTCGCAGTCACCCTGCCCGGCAGGCCAATCAGGCTGGCCTGCGCATGGCCGCCTTCGGCCAACGCCTCTTCATGCAGAATGGCGGTTAACGGCTCGCTCGCGCCCGCCAGCGTCACCCCCAGAAAATCCAGCAGGCACTGCTTGGCCATAATCGCCGCTTCATCCGGCAGATTGTCATAGCGATAATCCGCCGCCTGCGCCGCCAGTTTTTGGGTTAATCCCTGGGTCTGCATGGTTCCCTCCTGTTTATTATGCCGCCATATTAGCATTTCACTCAATCTAGTGTAATGGTTTGCGCCCCGCCATAGAGATGATTTATAGTACGGCAAATGGCGTCGGGCCAGCGGCCCGTAACCGGCAACGATAAAGACTGGGAGAGAGCATGGCCGAACGTAGCTTAAGGGGAAAGACCGCCGTTGTTGGCATCGGCGAAACCACCTATTATAAACGCGGCGGCGCGCCGGACGCGGAATTTGTGCTGGCCATCAAGGCCATTTTGGCAGCCTGCGAGGATGCGGGCATTGATCCGCGCGAAGTGGACGGCTTTTCATCTTATAGCAATGACCGCAATGATCCCTCGCGTATCTCGGCGGCTCTCGGTCTGAAGGAACTGAAATTCGCCTGTATGCAGTGGGGCGGCGGCGGCGGCGGCGGTTCCGGCGCGGTGGCCAATGCGGCCTCGGCGGTCGCAAGCGGCGTTGCCGATGTGGTCGTCGTGTTCCGCGCCCTGGCGCAAGGCCAGTTCGCGCGTTTTGGACAGGGGCCGAAAATGTCCGCCATTGCCGGTGACATGGCCTACTCCATGCCCTATGGCGTGATGTCGCCCGCGCAGATGTTCGCCATGCGCTGCACCCGCCATCTG
>DAIOWE010000230.1:0-2415 GCA_036758605.1 Pseudomonadota bacterium
CTGCTGAAAAACGCTATGAAAATGCTGCGATTCCCGTGATGGCCCGGCCAAGGATGAGCGCATGCACGTCATGTGTGCCTTCATAGGTGTTAACTGCTTCCAGATTCATGGCGTGACGGATGACATGATATTCATCTGATACGCCATTGCCGCCATGCATGTCGCGCGCAGTGCGGGCGATGTCCAGCGCCTTGCCGCAACTGTTCCGCTTGATCAGGGAGATCATTTCTGGCGAAGCCAGCCCTTCGTCTTTCAGGCGGCCTACGCGCAAACAGCTTTGCAGGCCGATGAAGATTTCCGTCTGCATATCGGCCAGTTTTTTCTGGATAAGCTGATTGGCGGCCAGCGGCCGGCCGAACTGTTTGCGGTCCAGCGTATATTGGCGCGCCGCATGCCAGCAGAACTCGGCCGCCCCCAGCGCGCCCCACGCGATGCCATATCGGGCGTTATTAAGGCAACCGAACGGCCCTTTCAGCCCGGCCACATTGGGCAGCAGATTTTCTTCCGGCACGAACACCTCGTCCATACTGATCGAACCGGTGGGTGAAGCGCGCAGGGAAAACTTGCCTTCGATTTTGGTGGTGGCGAGCCCCTTCATGCCGCGTTCCAGGACAAAGCCCTTTATATCATTGTCATGGGCGTCGGATTTGGCCCATATGACAAAAATGTCGGCGATGGGGGCGCTGGTGATCCACATCTTGGCGCCCGAAAGACTGTAGCCACCGGGCACTTTTTTGGCGCGGGTGATCATGCTGCCGGGATCAGAGCCATGGTCCGGTTCGGTCAGGCCAAAGCACCCGACCCATTCGCCGGACGCCAGCTTCGGTAAATATTTTTCCCGCTGTTCTTCGTTTCCATACGCATGGATGGGATGCATGACGAGGCTGGACTGTACGCTCATGCAGGACCGGTAGGCGCTATCGGCGCGCTCGATTTCGCGGGCGACGATGCCGTAGGAAACATAATTGACCCCCGCACAGCCATAGCCGGTAATCGTTGAACCAAGCAGCCCGGCGGCCCCCATATCGCGGAAAATGGCGCGATCAAAGGTTTCATGCCGGTTGGCCTGCACAATACCCGGCATCAGCCGTTCCCGGGCGAAGGCCGCCGCCGCATCGCGGATCATGCGTTCTTCTTCGCTTAACTGATCGGCAAGCTGAAACGGATCATCCCACTGAAACTGCGCTTTTTTATCATTTGCCATTGGGGATTTCTCCTGGATTTTGCATGTAAATAGAGGGCCTTGCCGGAATATGATCTAACCCGCAAGGGGCTGAGGAGCAATCCCTTCAAGCAATTTTATGAAATGGCGAAGGAACGGTTGGCGGCCCCGGCTTCTCTCAGCTATCTATTTTGCTATAATAAATTATAAATCTGAACTATATACTTAGATTAAGAAAATATAATTCAGTATTAATTATCAAATAATGAAATTATTAACTATTACCCGACAGTAATACTAATAGTTCTTGATTATAGGTGAAGACGAATTCGCCTTGGAAACCGCTAAATTGCAACCAATGAGGAATATGCAGATGACCGAAAACCCAAACGGCCCTTACAACCAGGACCGCGAGACACGGCTGCGGTTCATGCGCATCAACGCAGCCACGGGCGAGGCGCTGCGCGAATTCTGGCCGGTGGTCGAGAAGGCGCTGCCCCGGATACTGGAAGACTTCTACAAGCAACTCACGGCTGAACCCGTTCTCGTCAAGATTATCGGCAACAATCAGGTTTCACGGCTGGTAAGCGCGCAAACCGTACATTGGGGAAGGCTGTTCAGCGGCCATTTCGACGAGGCCTATATTCAGGGCGTGCGCACCATCGGCCTGGTGCATAACAGGATCGGCCTGGAGCCGCGCTGGTATATCGGCGGTTACGCCCTTGTTTTATCCCATCTCACGGATCTCGCGATCAAAAGCTACCGCTGGAAAGCGAAGCGCCTGGGTGAAGTGATCACTGCGGTCAACTCGGCTGTCATGCTGGATATGGATTTCGCCATCTCGGTCTACCAGGAGGCTATGCTGGAAGAGCGGGCGAAACGGCAGCAGGCTGTCGATGTGCTGATCGAAAGCTTCGAGAAGCAGGTGACCGAGGCGCTTGGGTCGCTGTCTGCATCCTCGACCGAAATGAATGCTACTGCGGTCAGCATGGCCTCCACGGCGGAGGAAACCACGCAACAGGCGGCCACCGTCGCGGCGGCATCGGAAGAAGCCTCAGCCAACGTGCAGACGGTGGCAGCGGCGGCAGAGGAGCTGACCGCCTCAGTCAGTGAAATCAGCCGTCAGGTCGAACAGTCGGCCCGTATCGCCACCCAGGCGGTATCGGAGGCGGACGGCACCATGACGGCGATGAAGGGCCTGGCCGAGATGGCGCAGAATATCGACAATGTAGTGAACATCATCAATGATATCG
>DAIOWE010000231.1:0-2410 GCA_036758605.1 Pseudomonadota bacterium
GCCGTCACATAGACCGGCATCGCTGTCTCACCTTCGGACAATGCGCCGCCCGAAGCATGCCGGGTCAGGCTGGACAGCCATTCTTCAAGTTCATTATAAAACTGGTTTTGCGCCTGTCCCGCATTGAGATCGAGAAAACCCAGGATCAACGAACCACCAAGACCAAACAGTGACGAAGAAAACGCCGTGCCCATGCCGGTGAGCGGCGCCTGCAAGCCGGACTTCAACTGATCAAACACAGTCGTAATATCGCCGCCCTGCACCGACAGGCCCTGAATGGTCGCGCCGATCGTGCTGAGCGTATTGATCAGGCCCCAGAATGTGCCGAGCAGGCCCAGGAAGATCAGCAGCCCTATCATGTAGCGGGAAATTTCGCGCGCTTCATCCAGCCGGGAGAAAATGGAATCGAGCAATGTGCGCGTTGTGTTCGCCGACAGAACCATTTTGCCCATCCGCGCGCCCAGCATTACCGCCATCGGGGCCAGCAGGACCGGCGCAGATTCTTCCGGCAGTATTTTTTCTTCATGCCCACCCGCCGCATGGGTCGCGCGCACATGTTCAATCCAGTCGCATTCGGGGCCAAGCCGCAGCACCTGCCGGAAATTGTAGAAAACACCTGCAATCAGTACAAGGATGATCAGACTGTTCAGCGCGGGATTGGCGAAAAACGCCGTGCTTAATGTTGAAGTCAGCAGCGCCAGAACGCCCGTAACCAGCGCCAGAAAAAATCCCATGCGCAGCAGATAGCGGCGCTGTCCGGACATGGCCGCGCCCGTCAGACCTCCATCTGCAAGAAGTGCTGCGCTCATTGCGCCACCACAATGACATCCAGGCGGTCATCCGGTCCGCCATCAGCGGCGGGGCCAAGCGCACGCACATCGATGCGGGTGCTTTCCATGCCATTGGCCAGTAAATGCGCGCGTGCGGCCAAAGCGCGTTTCAGGGCGATGCGCCGGACCTCGGCATCATCCTGACCGCCGGATGCGTGCGCTTTCAATTGCACCCGTTCCTTCTGTGTCAGCGACGTCATCAGGGCGTCAAGCTGGGCTGTGGCTTCGGCTGTCAGTTCAATCGCCCCGGGCGCGAACATAAGCGCCGCCGCCGCCCCTTCGGAAGGGGCCGATGGGACGGAGGGGTTAAGACCCGCCGGGGGTAAGGCCGCCACCGCCCTGGGGGCTTCAACGGGTGGCGGCGGAGCAACGGCGTTTGTCACTGCCGCCTTCGCCGGGATAATGGGTTTTGGCGGCGCAGATGCACTTAAATTGGCTTTCGCCGCTGGTTGGGCGGGCGCGGGCGCCGGGGTTAGCCCCGCACTTGGTGACCTGGGCGTTAAGTGCGTGGGGGCTACCGCCGCCGGTGGCGGCGCCGTGACCGGCAGGGCTGCCGCAATCGGCGGCTGAACGGGCGCGATGGCTTGTAGCGGCGTCAGACGCACACTGTTGGTGGCGCGGGCCGCCGGCGCATAGGCGGGATCAAGCGGCAAAATATCCGGCGGGCGGGGGCGCGTGCGACGCATCGGAATCCCCCCCCGATTCAATGCGGAAAAATCAACCTCGACCGCTGGCCCTGTGGAACGGCCACCAATATAAACCGTTTCCTGGGCCATGGCGGGAAACGTACCCGCCATCAACAGCAGCACTGCCACTGTCCATCCTATGCCCTGGTTCAGTTTAATGCACTGCACGTCCGACATGACGAATCCCCAAAAACTTCACCTCATATCCATACTGTATCATACAGCAATTGGTGGCAAAAGTTTGGCAATGGCCGCATGCAAATGGTCATTGGCCGCCAGGACATGACCGGATTCCAGCATTTTATCGCCGCCATTGATTTCGGTGACAAAGCCGCCCGCCTCGCGCACCAGCAAAATGCCTGCCGCAATATCCCAGGGTTTCAGATGGCTTTCCCAGAAACCGTCAAACTTGCCCGCGGCAACAAAGGCCAGATCAAGCGCCGCCGAACCCAGGCGGCGAATACCCGCAACCTCCGGCATCAGCGCCGCCATTTCTTGTAAAAACCGGTCATGACCGGGGCGCGCATGGTAGGGAATGCCGGTTGCCAGCATGGCCTCGCGCATCTCACGCCGCCCGGAAACGCGCATGCGGCGGCTATTGTGATAGGCGCCCTGGCCCTTTTCCGCCACATACATATCGTCGGATACCGGATTATACACCAGCCCGGCCACCACATCGCCCGCCCGCACCAGCCCGATGGAAATCGCAAAATGCGGAATGCCATGCATGAAGTTCAGCGTGCCATCCAGCGGATCAATAATCCAGTGATGGCGCGTATCGACGCCATGCTTCACACCGCTTTCCTCGGCAATCACGCCATAATCCGGGCGCGCATGCAGCAATTCGTGGATCAGCGTTTTTTCCGCTTTCAGATCGGCATTGGTGACAAAATC
>DAIOWE010000232.1:0-2297 GCA_036758605.1 Pseudomonadota bacterium
ATCCGCCGCATTATCAGGGCATTGTCATGGGCATTGCCGGAGCGGGGAATTCGGGGGTGGTGCTGAATACGCTGATTGTGCCATCGCTTGCTGAAAATTATGGCTGGCAGAATGTGTTTGGATTATTGCTGATCCCGCTGGGTTTTGCCTTTATGGTGTATCTGTTTATGGCGAAGGATGCGCCGGATGCGCGCCGTCCAGTAAATTTTCAAAGTTACCGGACGCTGCTTGCGGATCAGGATAGCTGGTGGTTCATGCTGTTTTACTTCATCACCTTTGGCGGCTTTGTTGGGCTGGCTAGCGCCTTGCCAGTATATTTCACGGCGCAATATCACGTCTCAGGCGTTGCGGCGGGCCTGATGGTGGCCATTATTGTGATGTGTGGCTCAGGCGTGCGCCCGATCGGGGGCATGATCGCGGACCGCATCGGCGGCATTCGCAGCCTGACGGTATTATTCAGCCTGGTCGCCCTGGCCTATTTCATCATCGCCATGATGCCGGGTGGCCCCGCACCGGAAGGCGCGGGCGTGGCGTGGGATATTTCGGATATGCCTGCAATCGCCTGGGTCTCGGTATTGCTGTTTTCGCTTGGCATGCTGGCGCTGGGCATGGGCAATGGGTCGGTGTTTCAGCTTATTCCGCAACGCTTCCGTCAGGAAATCGGGACTATGACCGGTCTGGTTGGTTTTGCAGGCGGGACCGGCGGTTACTTCCTGGCCAAGACACTGGGCGTCGCCAAGGGGCTGACGGGTGACTTTTCATCCGGGTTCGTCGTATTTGGCGTGCTGGCCCTGATCGGACTGTTCGCGCTTTCGCGCGTCAAGCGCCGCTGGCGGACGACATGGGGCGCGGTGTCGGGGGCGCGCATATGAGCACAGAATATTGGCGGTAACCCGCGCCAGCCTGCAGGTACAGATCGGCGTCGCCAGCGATCAGGGCAAGCGCGCGCGCAATGATGATTTTGTGGCTGCACTTTCACCCCCGCAGGGCGGCTGGGTGCGGCCCGTTTTCATCGCTGCTGTGGCCGATGGCGTGGGCGGCGCCAAAGGTGGGCGCGAAGCGGCGGAGTTGGCGGTGCGCAGTTTTTTTGACGGCTTTCACGCCCAGCCTGAATCGCTTAGCGTTGAACAGGCGGCGGCCCGCACCCTGACCGCGATCAACCGCTGGACCCTGGCGCAGGGCAGGGCCGACCCCAATCTTGCCGGCATGGCGACAACCTTCAGTGGACTGATATTATTAGGGCGCGAGGCGCATACCGCCCATGTGGGAGACAGCCGGATTTACCGGTTAAGCGCTCAGCAACTGCATTGCCTGACCCGCGATCACACCCATCCGCATCCCGATCAGAGCCATGTGCTGCTGCGGGCCATTGGCCTGGAGGAACATGTGCATGTAGATCATGAGATGGTGCGTCTGGAAGCGTTTGACCGGTTTTTATTATGCAGCGACGGCGTGCATGGCGTTCTGCCGGATAAACAGATAAAGGAGCATCTGTCGCAACGCACCGCAGCAGAGGAGGCCGCCAGCCGCATTGTTGAAGCGGCGCTGAATGCAGGCAGTCAGGATAATGTCAGCGCGCTGGTGATAGATATTCTTAGCCTGCCGGATCAGGATAATGTCAGTTTAGAGGCGGCGCTGGAATTTCTGCCGGTGTCCGATCTGCCAAAGACCGGTGATGTTATTGACGGGTTTCTGCTGGGCGCGCAGCTTTCCGATGGCCGTTATAGCCGGTTATTTCACGCGACGGACGAGCGTGATAATCGTCCGCTGGTGATCAAATTTCCGCATCCGCGCATTACCAGTGACGCCACCTACCGCACGGCTTTTGCGCGCGAGGCCTGGGTGGCGGCGCAGGTGCACAGCCCATTTGTGGGGCAGATTGTTGAGACGCCGCCGGAACGGCGTTCGCGTCTGTATTCGGTCATGCCGTTTTATGAGGGCGAGACGCTGGAACAAAGATTGCTGCGTAAACCGATGCTCAATCTTGCGGAAGGCGTATGGGTGGGCGTCAGTCTGGCCAAGGGGGTGGCGGCGCTGCACCGGGCGGGAATTATTCACCGCGATATCAAACCGGAAAATGTGATCCTGCTCAAAAACAATGAGCTGAAACTGCTGGATCTTGGCGTGGCGCGCGTGCCCAATATGCCGGATCTTTCGCCCGACGCGATTCCAGGCACCGCCAGCTATATGGCGCCGGAAATGTTCGCGGGCGGAACCGGCAGCGAACAATCCGATTTATATGCGCTGGGCGTTACGTTGTACCGGATGTTTTCCGGCGGGGCCTATCCCTATGGGGA
>DAIOWE010000233.1:0-2239 GCA_036758605.1 Pseudomonadota bacterium
GTCCAGCGTGAAATCTGGCGGGCGAAATAATTTCCGGGGCTGCCAAAATCGCCCAGTCCGATGGCGGTGTAATCGACCATATGCAGATTGGCCATGAAGCTGACCTGACTGTCGAAAATCTTGGCCCGGTCTTGCTTGCTGACGCCGGGCACCAGCGGTTCCCAGAACACCCGGCCTTCGACGCATTCCATGATATAGAACATGGTGCCCAGAACGCTCTCATCCTCGCACATGCAGAAGGTGCGCGGCACGGGAATGCTGGTTTTGTTCAGCGCCGAAATCACCCTGTATTCGCGGTCCACCGCATGGGCGGATTTCAGCAAAATTCCGGGTGGCTTGCGGCGCAGCACATAGGATGCGCGCGGCGTGATCAGCTTGTAAGTCGGGTTGGACTGGCCGCCCTTGAACTCCTCAACCTGCAACGGCCCCTGGAAACCTTCGACATGTTTTTGCATATAGCCGAACAGCGCCTTTTCATCGAGGCGATGCTTCGGATCAACCTCTTTGGTGCCGGAAAATTGTTCCTGTCTGTTTGGCTCTTCCATGTTTCCTGTCCCCGGCTGCGTGTGTTGTTCTTATGTTAAGGCATATTAGCTGCTTTGCTGTTCTCTTTCCAGTGCCCGCCATGCAATATCGCGCCGACAAAATCCACCCGGCCATGTAATTTTATCTACGGCGCTGTAGGCACGTCTGACGGCCTGGGTAATGGTGTCGCCGGTGGCGGTGATATTGAGCACCCGCCCGCCATTGCTTAGCACTTTTTCGTTCCGGGCCGTGGTTCCGGCGTGAAATATCTGTACGCCCGGCGTTTGTCCCGCCGCTTCAAGCCCCCCGATTGACTCGCCCTTTTTATAATCGCCGGGATAGCCATTGGCAGCCATCACCACCGTTACCGCCGCCTGTTGCGACCAGCGTAAATTGGCGTCGGCCAGATTACCTTCGGCTGACGCCAGAAGTGCTGGCAGCAGATCGCTTTCCAGCCGCATCATCAGCACCTGGCATTCCGGGTCGCCAAAACGGGTATTATATTCGATCAGATACGGCCCCCTGTCCGTAATCATCAGCCCTGCGAACAGCACCCCCCTGAACGGTGTTCCCGCCGCCGCCATGGCGGCAACGGTCGGTTCAATGATGCGCTGCATGGTCTGGGCGCAGATTTCGTCCGTCATTACCGGTGCGGGCGAATAGGCCCCCATGCCGCCGGTGTTCGGCCCCGTGTCGCCATCGCCCACCCGTTTATGATCCTGCGCGGTGGCCAGCGGCAGGCAGGTTGCGCCATCGACCAGCACAAAAAAGCTGGCCTCTTCGCCGTACAGAAATTCTTCCACCACCAGTTCCGCGCCGGCACTTCCAAACGCGCCGCCCAGAATGTCATCCACAGCGGCCTCGGCCTCGGCCAGTGTTTCCGCCAGGATCACACCCTTGCCCGCAGCAAGGCCATCAGCCTTGATCACAATCGGTGCGCCCTGTTTGCGGATATAGACCTTGGCGGCGGCGGCGTCGCTGAACCGCTGATAGGCTGCCGTCGGAATGTTATTCGCCGCGCACAGATCCTTGGTGAACCCTTTCGATCCTTCCAGCTTTGCTGCCGCCGCCGTGGGGCCAAACGCCTTTATGCCGTTCAGGGTGAGATGATCCACCAGCCCCGCCACCAGCGGAACCTCCGGTCCGACAATGACAAACCCGATGTCATGCGCCCGCACAAATGCCGTGACTGCGGTAAAATCCAGCGCATCCAGCGCCAAACATTCCGCAATCCCCGCAATCCCGCCATTGCCCGGCGCACAGTATAACTTGCCCAGCAAGGGCGATTTGCGCAACGCCCATGCCAGCGCATGCTCGCGCCCGCCCGATCCGATCAGTAAGATATTCATGCTTTATTTCCCAAAATCATCCGGGACTTGTATCATGCAGATCGCAAAGCAAAAAGCCCAAGGACATAACATGAGTCTTTCCGATAGCCCCTCCAACCTGCCAGAACTCAGCGTCAGCGAACTTTCGACGGCGCTGAAGCGGCTGGTGGAGGGCGAATTTGGCCATGTGCGGGTGCGGGGCGAAATTTCGGGGTTCATGCGCGCCGCCAGCGGGCATTGTTATTTGAACCTGAAAGATGACCGCGCGGTGATTGACGCGGTGATGTGGAAGGGCATTGCGGGCGGCTTGCGTTTCAAACCGGAAGACGGGATGGAGGTGGTGTGCACCGGCAAGCTGACCACCTATCCGGCGCGTTCCAAATATC
>DAIOWE010000234.1:0-2203 GCA_036758605.1 Pseudomonadota bacterium
TGCAGGGTTGTTTGCCCATCGACGGTGGCGTTCAGCGCCAGCACCACTTCGCCGATCTGGCCCGTGCTGATGCGCGCCAGCAGCCCCGCAATGTTCAGCTCGTCCGGCCCAACGCCATCCAGCGCTGACAAGGTGCCGCCCAGCACATGATAGAGGCCGGGAAATGCGCCCGCACGCTCCAGCGCCCACAGGTCACTGACCTGTTCCACCACACAGATGCGGGTGCGGTCGCGGCGCGGATCGGTGCAGATCGCGCAAGGATCAATGCTATCCAGATTATAGCACATCTGACAGGGGCTGATTTTTTCCGCCGCCTCATGCATCGCGCCCGATAGCGGACGCAACAGGCTTTCCTTGCGCTCGATCAGATACAGCGCCGCACGCCGCGCTGAACGCGGACCGAGACCGGGCAATTTTGCCAGCAGCGTAATCAGACGGGAAATTTCCGCCCCGGTTGGATCGTTACGCATTAAAAGGGGTAACCTGATACAGTCAGCCTAAAGACTAAAGCGGTCATGCCCATTATCGTCATTGCGAGCGAAGCGTGGCAATCCAGAGTCACAAACTCAGGCCTTTGCGTGAGACTCTGGATTGCCACGGCTCGTTGCGCCTCGCAATGACAAGTGAGGGTGGGATCGTTACGCATCAAAAGGGCAGCTTGAAGCCCGGCGGCAAACTTATTCCACCGGTCAGTTTGGACATTTCTTCCTGCACTTTTGCATCAAGGCGCGACTTGGCGTCATTATGCGCAGCCATGATCAGGTCTTCAAGAATTTCCGATTCTTCCGGGCGCAACAGGCCAGGATCGATCTCCACTTTCTGCATCATGTTCTTGCCGTTCAGCGTGACGGCCACCATGCCGCCCCCCGATACCCCGCGCATTTCCATCTGTTCCAGCCTGGCCTGCATTTCGCCCATGCGCGCCTGCATTTCCTGTGCCTGTTTGAACAGCTTGCCCATATCTTTCATAGCGTCTCTCCTGAATCACGCACCGCGACAATTTCCGCGCCGGGAAAAAATTTCAATGCCTCCTGCACCAGCGGATCGCACAGGGCCTCGGCCTCGCGCTGTTGTGCGCGGCTCAGATTCTGTTCGTCAATACTGGGTGCACCGCCCGTATTGCTGAGGCTGACAATCCAGCGCGTGCCGGTCCATTGCAGCAGCCGTTCCATCAATTGCGCCGCCAGTTGCGGCTGGGCTGCGGGACCGGGGCGAAACTCAATATGGCCCGCCTCAAAATGCACCAGATGCACATCGCGGGTCAGGGCCGTCTGTAATTTGATGTCGCGCTGCTGCGCCGCCAAACGGACGACATCTGCAAAGTTTTGCGGCATGGGGTTCGCATTGGCGGCGGGGGCCGATAGCGCCTGCGGCAGTGCGTCCGCCATCATCGCCTGCGGTCCGCCGCCGCCACGCGGGCGTGGGGCAGGGACGGCGGATTGCGACGTGGCAGGACTGGTGCGCAGCCGTTCAATCAGATCGGCGGGGCTGGGCAAATCAGCGGCATAGCCCAGCCGCACTAGCACCATTTCGGCGGCCGCCAGACTGTGCTGCGCCTCGCGGGTCTCGGACAGGCCTTTCAGCAGGAACTGCCACGCACGGGTCAGTACCGGCACATTCAGCTTCTGCGCCATGTCCCGGCCGCGCTGCCGCTCGGCCTCGGGCAGGCTCAAATCCTCGGCCGCCAGCGGCGCCATTTTGATGCGGGTCAGCCAATGCACAATGTCCAGCATATCCTGCAACACCGCCACCGGGTCGGCGCCATCATCATATTGCGCCTGCAATTCACCCAGCGCCGATGGCAGGTCGCCGCGCAGCACATGTTCCAGCAGATCAAACACCCGGCCCCGGTCGGCCAGCCCCAGCATGTCGCGTACCTGCGCCTCGCTCACATCGCCCGCCCCGTGCGCAATCGCCTGATCCAGCAGGCTGAGCGCATCGCGCACCGAACCCTCGGCGGCGCGCGCAATCAGCCCCAGCGCGCCAGGCGACAACACACAGTTTTCCAGTACGGCAATGCGCCCCAGATGGGCGCTTAATTCCGCGACGCTGACCCGGCGCAGATCAAAACGCTGACAGCGCGACAGCACCGTCACCGGTACCTTGCGGATTTCCGTGGTGGCGAAAATGAAAATCACATGTTCGGGTGGTTCTTCCAGGGTCTTCAGCAGGCCGTTGAACGCCGCCTTGGACAGCATATGCA
>DAIOWE010000235.1:0-2174 GCA_036758605.1 Pseudomonadota bacterium
CTGGTCGGCCTGTCGCTGTCGGGCATTTTCTATGTCTATTCCGGGGTCAGCATTACCCGCGTGTTCTTTATCACGGCGGGCATGTTCGGCGCGGTCAGCCTGTATGGCTACACGACCAAGCGGGATTTGACCGGGTTTGGCTCGTTCCTGTTTATGGGGCTGATCGGCGTGGTGATTGCGTCGGTGGTGAATATCTTCCTGGCCTCCTCTGCCCTGCACTTTGCGATTTCAGTGATCGGTGTGCTGGTATTCACCGGCCTGACCGCCTATGACACCCAGAAAATCAAGGAAATCTACGCCGAATCCGATGGCCACGAAGTGGCGGGCAAAAAGTCGATCATGGGCGCGCTGGCGCTATATCTCGACTTCCTGAACCTGTTCCTGATGATGCTGCGCCTGATGGGCGGCAATCGCGAATAAGCCTGTTCCGGTTACCGAAAACCCCGCAGCGCAATCTGCGGGGTTTTTTTATTCCACCAGCTTTAACAGCTTGCGTTCCAACACCCGCAGCACCTGGGGCAATTCGCGCCCGCGCTTGAGGATTTGCCCGCCACTGCCGGTTACCGCATATTGGCCCTGACGGCCCGCCAGTTTTGGCTGTTTGACGATACAATAGGCCGACATTTCGCAGGCGCGCCGGAAGGCCGAGAAAACAGCCTGGTCTTTTAGTCCGTCAATGGCGTAATCACGCCATTCGCCCGCCTGCACCATTCGGCCATACAGATGCAGAATCACCTGCAACTCCTGCCGGTCGAAGAAGACCTTTTCTGGCGCCCGCTGCACACGGGCCAATTGTATGGGTATGGTGTCACTCACAGCCCGATCTTGCGGTTCCTTGGGGCAGAAGGCAAGAGGCCGTTGGCTTATTTTTATAAAAACTCTGACAAGGGATTTGCCAGTTAACCAAAAACCAACCATACTACTGATAACATTGTAGATGAGTTACAGCCCTCATTGCATCCGGGAAACCTGGGGAAGGAAGCAGCCATGTCCATTACAGAAGCAGAAGAAAAGGGCCGCCTTGCGGCGCAAAAGCCCCTAGATCAGACGACACTGGTCGATCTTGATGTTATTGAATGTCCTTACCACACCTATAGTAAACTGCGTGAAGAGGCGCCCGTATTCAAGGATCCTATCGCCGGTTTCTATATCGTCTCATGTTATAGTGATCTGATGAAGGTGATTAAAGACACTGCCACCTTTTCAAGCGATGTTGCGGACGCGATATTGCCGCCGGGTGAGCGTAACCGCGCCGAGGAATTTGGCGGTTATCCATCGGTGCCGACGCTGATCACAGCCGATCCACCAAAGCATAAATATTACCGTAATCCGATCAACAAGGTCTTTTCCGCCGCCCGCGTCGATCAGATGGATGCCTATGTTCAGCAGATAGCCAACACGCTGATCGATGATTTCATCAAGGATGGCCACTGTGAATTTGTGGCGCAATATACGATTCCGATGCCGCTGCTGATCATTGCTGATCAACTGGGTGTGCCACGCTCCGATCTGCCGCTGTTCAAGGAGTTTTCCGATGCGCTGACCACACAGGTAAGCGGCGTAGCCAACCGCGAGCAGCGCATCTGGGCTGCGAAAAAAAATGTTGAGTTCCAGAGATATTTTGCCGAGGTCATTGAGAAGAAGCGGGCCAATCCGACAGACGACATCATTTCCGATCTTGTCAGGGCGCAAATGGAAAATGGCGAACCGATGAGTGTGCCGGAGCTGTTATCGGTGCTCAATATATTGCTTGCCGCCGGCAATGAAACCACCACCAACTCCATTTCCAAGGGAATTCTGCTGCTTATTCAGAACCCGGACCAGATGCAACTGGTGCTGGACGATATGTCGCTGGTTGAAAATCTGACCGAGGAAGTGTTGCGCTTTGACGGTCCGGTGCAGGGCCTGATGCGCGTCGTCACCTGCGATACGCAAATCGCCGGAACCCCGATCCCCAAGGGCGCGGTGATCATGCTGCGCTACGCCAGCGCCAACCGTGATGAAACGCAATTTTCCGACAGCGGGAAATTTGATGTACGGCGTAAAAATGCGGCCAGCCACCTCGCGTTTGGCCAGGGTATTCATTTTTGTCTGGGCGCGATGCTGGCCCGCAAGGAAATGAACGTAACCTTCAGAACCGTCCTGACCAGGATGAAAAATCTGCGCCTGACGCC
>DAIOWE010000236.1:0-2123 GCA_036758605.1 Pseudomonadota bacterium
TTACAGGCGATCTGCACCATTCTTGGCGTTCCGGAAGAAGACCGGGTGCAATTGTCCGACTGGATCGATCACGGCCTGATGGTGCAAAGCGAGGGCGTTATCAGCCGGGAATATCTGTTGCTGATTCAGGATTATGGAAAAAACCTTATCGAGCGCAAACGCGAAAAACCGGCCAATGATATTCTGTCGGCCATCATTCATGCGAGGACGGATGATCCGTCGGAGGCGCCGCTGACGCCGCTTGAACTGGTCAATTTTTTTCTGCTGCTGTTTCCCGCAGGCGCAGAGACCACCCGCAGCGCCATCGGCGGCGCCATGCTGGCCTTTATCGAAAACCCGGATCAGTTGGCAAAATTACGGGCGCATCCAGAATTGATGCCCAATGCAGTGGAAGAAATTGTCCGCTGGACCACACCTTCCATCTACAAGCGCCGCACCGCCACCTGCGACACCGAAATCGCCGGCGGCAAAGTCAAGGCGGGCGAAAAACTCAGCTATTGGGAAATGTCCGCCAACCGCGATGAACGCATGTTCAAAGATCCGTTCAGGTTCGACATCACCCGCGATCCCAATCCGCATGTGGGTTTTGGCACCGGCATTCACATCTGCCTGGGCATTGCGCTCGCGCGCATGGAAATCAAAATCATGTTCGAAGAATTATTGGCGCGCTTCAACAGCTTTGAACTGCTGGCGCCACCCTTATGGATGCCGAACAACCGGCTGCATGGCGTTCGGGAATTGATGCTGCGGATTTCATGAACGCATAACGAAGATCAGGCCGCGCGGGGTTTGACCTCGCGATCAATGCGTCCGGCCAGAGCTTCGCCTGCAACTTCCAGGTCGTAGCGGGTTTGCAGATTAAGCCAGGATTGCGCATCGGTTCCAAAATAACGCGCCAGCCTCAAAGCCGTATCAGCGGTAATTCCCCGGCGGCCCAATAAAATATCACTGATACGGGTGCGGGGCATTCCGGTCGCGTTCGCTAACGCATAGGCGCTAAGCTCCAGCGGCTGCATGAATTCCTCTTTCAATATTGTTCCGGGATGCACCGGAGGAAAATCACGCTTTGCCATAGCTGCTTCTTTTCTAGTGATAGTCGACGATTTCGACGTCATAGGCGTCACCACCTTTCCATACAAAGCATATCCGCCATTGATCATTGATACGAATGCTGTACTGCCCCTTCCGGCTTCCAGAAAGCGCCTCCAGCCGGTTAGCGGGCGGCACCCGCAAAAAGTCCAGGGTCGTTGCTGCATTTAGCAATAGCAGTTTATACATTGCGCGTTTTTGCAAATCGGCGGGAAGCTTTCGCACCCTTCGACCGTTCAAAAGATTTTCCGCTTCTTCCGATTTAAATGATTTGATCACGGGAAAGTGTAACGATAATCATTACGCTTGTCAAACTGCTTTTCTCCCTTCGCTTCATGCACTAGAAACAAAGAATAGAGATACATAGTTTCACCTCCCCAGCCCCGGGCACACGATAAGGATTTGAAGGTTGCAGCCCGTCACCCGGACACCAGAACCTTCTCCCTTGCCGTCAGCCTGGCTGGGCTGGGCTGCGATTATGGGCGCGGTGGCGATTTATGCCGGAAATTTTGTCGTTTCGCGATATGCGATAAAAGCTGAAATTGGCGTGAATGATATGGTGGCGCTGCGCTTCGGTGTTGCCGGTGTCATCATGCTGCCATTACTCATGCGCTATGGCGCGCGCGGATTTGCGGGTATCGGCCTGCGGCGCGGACTGATATTAACCGCATTCGCAGGCCCGCCCTTTGCGCTGATCTGGACATGGGCTCTGTCTTATGCACCGGTGGCGCATGGTGCGGCCATCGTTTCGGCGATGATTCCAATGTCTTCGGCTATTGGCTCCAGCTTTGTCAGCGGTCAAAAAATCCCGCGTGGAAAGATGGTGCTGTTTGGCGCTATCTTTGCTGGTCTCGGCATGGTCAGCGGCTTTTCCGTCAGCGCCAGTCCGGCTGTTTTATTCGGTGATTTTCTGTTTTTTATCTGCGGAACCATGTGGGGAACCTATTCGGTCATCCTGCGCCAATGGCAGCTTGAACCTATGCCGGTGACCATTGTGGTGTCGATGCTGTCGCTGCTGTATCTGCCGGTTTATT
>DAIOWE010000237.1:0-2107 GCA_036758605.1 Pseudomonadota bacterium
GCCAAACACTTCGGCGGGACGCGATGTCAGCATACGGACGGCTTCTTCAAGTGCTATGGCTTTTTTCTCACGCACCCAGCGGCCCAGCAGATAGGTCGAGGCGCAGGCGTCGCACAACTGGCTGGCATGGGCGCCCGCATCCGAGAGGCCGAGAACCGTGTTTTTGTTCTGAAGCAGCGGAAGCACCTCATCCTCATTGGCGTTGGCGACCGGCATGCGGAAACGGGTTTCCAGATTATCGGCCAGCGCCAGATCAAGGCTGAGATCGCCGAGATGTACACCGCGTTCCTTGGCGACATCGGCCAGCAGGCGTTCTTCAAGCGCCGGCTCACTGGGGCAATAGGTAATCGTCGCCCGGCTCCAGGCGCTGCCGATGCCGCCTTTAATCACTTCACGGAAGGTCGCGCGGAATTCTGGGGTGGCATAGATCTTTTTCTTGCCCTCAAAGTCCGCCTGCGAGATCGGTTTGAACGCCGGGTGGCTTTCAAAGATAAACGGCGCCTTGAACTGCAATTCAAAGTTCAGGGAACGCGGGCTTACCTGCGGATAGACTTTGTTGCCTGCCGCAACCAGTTCGTCCGAACGCTTTAATTGTTCGGTCGCCGTGCCAATGCCCAGGCCGCCGCCGCCGATGCCGGCCAGCAGCGCAGTCCAGCTTACCGGGCGTCCGGTTTCCTGATACAGGGTGGCGAACTGGTCAAACGCAAATTCGGCCCCCGCTGTCGCCTGGATCATGCCCTTGCCGGCATCGCCCAGCGCGCCCGCGAGGGAACGAATTTCATCAAAGCTTGCAAGGCGGCTCGGCACCGGGCGGCCATCATAGCCCACATGGGTGAACGCCTTGGAGGTGGCGAAGCCAAGCGCGCCAGCTTCAATCGCATCATACACGATTTTGCGCATCTGTGCGATTTCGTCCGGGGTTGCTTCGCGTTCGGTTGATTCTTCGCCCATTACATAGAGGCGCACAGCAGTATGGCCGACCAGGGCGGTGACATTGATCGCTGTACCCCGGTTTTCGATGGCGTCCAGATATTCCGGGAAGGTTTCGAACGGCCATTTTTCACCCAGGCCCTCCTGCAGGGCAGCGACGCTCATGCCTTCGACATTTTCCAGCGTGCGCATGATCAGGTCGCGGTGTGCAGGGCGTGTAGGGGCAACGCTGAAACCGCAATTGCCCATCACCACCGTCGTCACCCCATGCCAGGGCGAGATCGTCAGCATGCGGTCCCAGATGATTTGCGCATCATAATGCGTATGAATATCAACAAAGCCCGGACATACAACCTTGCCATCGGCATTGATGGTTTTGCTGGCCGTGCCGGGGGCCTTGCCCATGGCGACAACCTTGCCGTCCTTGATCCCGACATCGCCGTGATAACCTTTGGAACCTGTGCCATCGACGATCAGGCCGCCGGTAATTTTAATATCATAGTCCATAGTTTCTCTCCTTTTTGCGGGACCAAAAAACGAAACAGCCGACGCAGCGGTTAAACCGCGCCGGCTGCGAGAATGCGAAGTCAGCGCGGTTTAGGCTGCGACTTTAAGCTTGTACAGCTCGGCCACGTTATTGTGGCAGATGTCGTTGCGCTGCTGCTCGGTCAGGTGTCTGGAATGCTCGTTCAGCATTTCCTGCGACCAGGGCCAGGTGGCGTCGGAATGCGGGAAATCATTTGCCCACATCAGACGCTTGGTGTTGACCATGTCCGCCATCTGGAACGCCACCCAGTCATCCTGGAAGGTCATATAGATGTTTTCTTTGAAATATTCGGACGGCAGCTTTTTCAGCTCCTGGCCCTTCATCCAGAAACGATGGCGCTTGTAAGCATGATCCATGCGGTACATGAAGTGCGGGGCCCAGCCGGCATCGGCTTCAACGCAGACGATCTTCAGCTTGGGATTGCGTTCGAAAACGCCGGAGAACACCAGCATGCCCATAATGTCCTGACAGCCACGGATAATGGCCTGGAAGCCATTGATGCGCGGGCCGCGTATACCGCCGCCAAGAACACCGCCAGAATCCCCGGCAGTCAGAATGTGGAAAGACAAAGGCAATTCCAGATCAATGGCGGTCTGCCAGAATTTGTCATAATCCGGATGGTCATAATCC
>DAIOWE010000238.1:0-2094 GCA_036758605.1 Pseudomonadota bacterium
ACCGGCCTGCGCATGTTTGTCGACGCGCTGCTGGAAATCGGCAATGTCACCGAAAAAGAGGCGCGCGAAATCGAGGCCATGACCTCCGCGCGGGGCACCAAGATGGAAGATGTGCTGGCAGACGCCACCAGCCGCCTTTCGGGTCTGGCGCGTTGCGCGGGGCTGGTGCTGTCGCCCAAGCATGAACCGCCGCTCAGGCATATCGAATTTGTAAATATCGGTCCCGGTCAGGCGCTGACGGTGATTGTCGGGCAGGATGGCCATGTGGAAAACCGGCTGATCACGGTGCCGCTGGGCATGACGGCGGGCGCGCTGCAACAGGCCAGCAATTATCTGAATGCGCGGCTTCTGGGCCGCACACTGGAAGAGGCGCGCAGGCAGATATTGGTGGAACTGGAGAGCAAGCGCCTGGAGCTGGATGAGCTGAGCGCCAAGGTGGTGGAAGCGGGGCTTGCGGTCTGGGGCGGCGGGCATAATCGAAGTGCAGGGGCCTCGCTGATTGTGCGGGGCCATTCCAATCTGCTGGAGGATGTGCACGCGATCGAGGATCTGGAGCGTATCCGCACCCTGTTCGAGGATCTGGAGGGCCAGAATGACCTGATCCAGCTTCTGGAGCTGGCCCGCAACGCCGATGGGGTGCGTATCTTTATCGGATCGGAAAACAAGCTGTTCAGCCTGTCCGGCTCATCCCTGGTGCTATCGCCCTATCGCAACAAGAACGAACAGATTGTCGGCGTGATCGGAGTTATTGGTCCGACCCGGTTGAATTATGCCCGCATCATCCCCATGGTGGATTATACCGCCAGGATTGTAGGGCAATTGTTGTCCTGAGCGCGCTCTGCTATAGAGTGTGGCTGCGAAAATAATGGATTTATGATGAACGAAATCGAGAACGAGGCTGAGGGTTTTCCCCAGGAAGAAAATATCGAAATTCAGTCTGAAGTGCCGCCGCAACCCACCCCGGAGGAGCTTATTGCGCGGCTGGTAACTGAGGTGGCGGATCTCAAGGACCAGCTTTTGCGCGCCGTGGCCGAGGGCGAGAATGTCCGCCGCCGCGCCGCCAGGGAAAAGCAGGACGCCAGCAAGTTCGCCATCGCCAGTCTGGCGCGTGACCTGCTGGCCGTGCCGGACACGCTGGACCGCGCCATCAGCAGCATTCCTGAAGAGGTGCGCGCCCAGGAAGGCGTGGTGAACCTGATCGAGGGCATGGAGCTGACCCAGCGTCAGTTGCTGGGCATTTTTGAGCGTCACGGCATCAAACCGATTCACCCGATGGGGGAAAAATTCGACCCCAACTTCCATCAGGCCATGTTCGAGGCCCCCGATACCGGCCAGCCGGACGGCACGATCGTGCAAATTCTGCAAACGGGCTATGTCATTGGCGACAGATTGTTGCGCCCCGCCATGGTCGGCGTGGCCAAGGGCGGCAATCAGAATTCCGGCGCGCCCGGCAGTACGGTTAACACGTCCGCCTGATGTCCCGGATACCAAATTTTCTTGTCAGCCGTCCCCGGAGTGGGTTGCGGCCCAGACAGGCGGCCCCTATATACCCTTCACAACAGCCCACCCCCGTCCGGGAGTGGCTGTGTGTGGTATGACATGGGGTCATAGACACGAACCAATAGTTAATGGGGGCCTTTAACGGGCGCCATTGTGGCCCGGCAGGTCTGCCGCAGGAGTGAAAGAACATGGGAAAAGTAATCGGTATCGACCTTGGCACAACGAATTCATGCGTCGCCATCATGGACGGCGCAACACCGCGCGTCATTGAAAACGCTGAAGGGTCGCGCACCACCCCCTCTATCGTCGCCTTTACGGAAGATGGCGAACGTCTGGTCGGCCAGCCCGCCAAACGGCAGGCGGTGACCAATCCGGAAAATACCCTGTTTGCCATCAAGCGCCTGATCGGACGTTCATTCACCGATCCGACCGTGCAAAAAGACGCCAAAATGGTGCCCTACAAGATCGCCAAGGCGGATAATGGCGATGCCTGGGTTGAAGCCCATGGCCAGAAATATTCCCCCAGCCAGATTTCGGCCTTCATCCTGCAAAAGATGAAAGAAACCGCCGAAGCCTTTCTGGGCGAAAAGGTCG
>DAIOWE010000239.1:0-2085 GCA_036758605.1 Pseudomonadota bacterium
GCCCGCGTCCATTGACACTGCGCAGTTCCCATGCCCAGCGAAACGCCGCATATTCGCCATCGGCGCGTCCAAAACCGGTCATGCTGGCTACGGGCATTTTGCGATAGTTCCTGTTCGTGTTGTGTTTTCCTGAAAGGCATTATGCCACATTTCAGATCATTTATTGGGGGATAAATTCTTTTGTTGCTTCTCGCGCGCCCGTAACCTTGCGACGTTTTTATTGTGTTCATCGAGGCTGGCCGCAAAGCTGTGGCCCCCATTGCCATCGGCGACGAAATATAGCGCATCCGTATCCCCCGGATGCAGCACCGCCTCAAGCGCAGCGCGCCCCGGATTGGCGATAGGGGCAGGGGGTAGGCCGGGCCGTTTATAAGTGTTGAACGGGCTTTCGATGGCCAGGTCCGCGCGGCTGATAGGGGCATCATTGGGTGCGCCCTTATCACGGGCGTACACGACGGTCGGATCAGACTGCAAGGCCATGCCGAGGCGCAAACGATTGTAAAAGACACCGGCGATCAGCGGGCGTTCTGCGGCGATGCCGGTTTCCTTCTCGACAATCGAGGCAAGGATGAGGGCATCCTCTGGTGTCGCAAGGGGGATTTGTTCGTCACGCTTAGCCCAAACGTTTGCAAGCAATAATTTTTGCGCCTCCTGCATGCGGGCAATAAGCGCGGTCCGGCTTTCGCCCCTGGGGAAATTATATGTTTCCGGTAACAGACTGCCTTCGGGTGGCGGTGGTGGCATTGTTCCGCTTAAAGGCTCGGTAGTGGCGACAAGCGCCAGAATTTCGTGGGCGCTCAGCCCTTCAGCAATGCTGATCTGATGCTGTAAAATGTCACCAGTGGTTATTTTTCCCAGTATCATGCGCGGACTTGCCTCCGGCGCAAAGGCATATTCCCCGGCCTTTAACTGGCGCGCATTGCCGGACAGAATGGCGGCTGTGCGAAACATGACCGGCTGGTCAATAACGCCTGCATTTTCTAACCGCGCGGCAATCCTCGCGAGCGATGCGCCTTTGGGCAGATCGATAATGACTTCAGTGCGGTGTGGTCCGGGCGAATTCAGCCAGGTTTGCGTCCAGTGCCATGCTGCAGCGCCAGATAGCGCAACTATCGCCAAACCACAGGCGATAATGATGCACGTGCGCCTGACAGTCGGCGAAACACTCATCTGTTATCCGGTAAAATTATAGCCGCGCCCGGCTTAGCAACAGGGACGCATTCGTGCCGCCAAAGCCGAAGCTGTTCGACAGAACGGTGTCAACCTTGCGCTCGACCGGCGCATTGGCCGCCAGATTGATCGGCGTTTCAACCGATGGATTATCCAGATTGATGGTCGCGGGGCAAACCCCATCGCGGATGGCGAGTATGGAATAAATCGCCTCTACCGCGCCCGCCGCGCCAAGCAAGTGACCAATCGAGGATTTTGTAGATGACATCACCAGACCATTGGCGGCATTGCCGAACAGCCGCGCAACGGCGCCCAGCTCGATTTCATCGCCCAGCGGCGTCGATGTGCCATGCGCATTCACATATTGAATATCGGATGTAGAAATTCCGGCCTTGCGCAGCGCCATCTGCATGGCGCGAAAGCCGCCGTCGCCGGTTTCTTCCGGCGCGGTAATATGATAGGCGTCGCCGCTCAACCCATATCCGATGATTTCGGCGTAAATTGTCGCGCCACGCTTTTTGGCGTGCTCAAGCTCTTCCAGCACGACAATGCCCGCGCCTTCGCCCATGACGAAGCCATCGCGGTCTCTGTCATAGGGGCGCGATCCACGCGTGGGCGCATCGTTGAAATTGGTGCTCAACGCCTTACAGGCGGCAAAGCCGGCAACGCCGATGGGACAGATGGTCGCCTCTGCACCGCCGGCCACCATCACATCGGCATCGTCATACTGAATAAGACGGGCTGCATCGCCAATGGCGTGTGAGCCGGAAGCGCAGGCGGTCACGACCGAATGGTTGGGGCCCTTGAGGCCAAACTCGATGGACACATTGCCCGACACCAGATTGATCAGGCGCCCGGTGATAAAGAACGGGCTGACCCGGCGCGGTCCTTTTTCGGCCAGCTCCAGCGACGCCT
>DAIOWE010000240.1:0-2083 GCA_036758605.1 Pseudomonadota bacterium
CAAAGCCTTCGATCTGCAAATGATGTTCCGGGTGACCGATGGCGTAATAATCCCGTTCATCGGCGAATTTGGCATATTCCGCCAGTTCGCCCAAAAAGCGCTGATACAGCTCAGGCTTGCGTCCGGCCATGCCTGCTTCCAGTTCCTTGCGGCGGCCCACTGTGCCATAGATGAATAGACTGAAATCCATGCGTCTCACTCCTATATTGTTTTGCCTATAATGCCGTTTTTGTTTTGGTGCGCACACATTGGCATTGCTCAGGCTGCGAAGCGGACGATTTCCACTTCTGTTTCGCGCTGCGCCGCAGCGTCGGCCAAAGCGTATGCCTGCCGGGCAACACCCTCGGATAGATAATATTCACCACAATTGCTACAGATTTCCGCCGGAACACCCTTGATAACGACCGTCGTCTTGCCTCGGGTAAGCGGTACGGTTGCTTCTCCAGCCCGAGTCTCCCCGAGCTTGCAAATCAGGCATTTCATACCGTCCTCCTTACTTTGAAGCTGCTGTCCCATAGGGCAGGATCGGGACGATAGGCCGTGACAACATAACATTCGTGGATGATTTTGTCATAGCCTATAACAACATGAATTGGTTGGCTATTCGTAAATCCTAGGAGCAGGCTGCTCGGATATGGAACATCGTCGGGATAGGTTTCAATAATCTCCGCGCTTTCCAGCACGGCGCGGATCTCGGCTGGCGCAATGCTACGCGCGAACATGCGCTGCAAGGCATGGCCGCTGAAGATAAGCGTATGACACTCCATAATTCCTGTATTCTCCGGCTTACTTGGCCAGTGACTTACCGCCCCTGCCAGTTGGGTTTGCGCTTTTCGGCAAAGGCCTTGGGGCCTTCCTGGGCGTCCTGGCTTTGATAGACCGGCTCAAAAATCCGCCGTCCGGCCTCCTGTGCGGCGCTTCTGCCCATTTCAGTGGCGGTATAGACCATCTGCTTGGCTGCCATCACCGTGAGCGGGGCGTTTTCGCAGATGGTTTGCGCCAGTTCCAGCGCTTTGGGCATTAATCCTTCTGGCGATGTCACATGATTGACGAAACCAAATTCATGGGCGCGCTGCGCCGTGACCGGATTTCCCGTCATCAGGATTTCCAGCAATATTTTCTGCGGGATCATATGGGTCAGCGGTGTGGCCCAGGGCATGCCGCGCCCGACCTTGGCCTCTGTAATGGCAAAGCGCGCAGTGTCGCTGGCCACCACCATGTCGCACATTTGCGCCAGCATCCAGCCGCCTGCATAGGCCACCCCGTTTACCGCCGCGATCACGGGTTTACGCACTTCGATCGTGTCGCCAATCAGCGGCAGAAAATTGCGTGGCAGCACGCCCAGTTTCATGTCCGACATTTCCTTCAGGTCCGCGCCCGCGCAAAACGCCTTGTCCCCGGCGCCGGTCAGAATGGCGACGCGGGCATTGGCGTCGGCTTCGTATCTTTCAAAGCCTGCAAATAATCCCTCGCGCACCCCGATATTAATGGAATTGCGCTGCGGCGCCCGGTTGATGGTAAGGATAGTGATCTGACCGCGCGTTTCATATAAAATGTCGCCAATCGTCTCTTGCCCCATGCCGGTCCCTCCATTCTTATGTTAGTGTGAGATAAGTGTGGGATATAAGTAGCAGGCCGCAATGCCGGAAGGAAATAGCCATGAAAGAGCAATACAGAATTTTCGGCGTGGAGCTGTCGCCTTACTCGGTCAAGGTGCGGTCCTATTTCCGCTATAAAAACATTCCCCATGAATGGATCGCGCGCAGCGAGGACGATATGGCGGAATTCAGCAAATTTGCGAAATTGCCGCTGGTGCCGCTGGTTGTTTCCGCGCGTGGCGACGCGATGCAGGATTCAACCCCGATCATCGAGGCGATGGAGGAATTGCATCCCGAGCCCGCAATCGTGCCGCATGAGCCCATATTGGCGTTTATTTCCGCGCTGATTGAGGAATATGCGGATGAGTGGTGCAACAAGCATATGTTCCATTATCGCTGGTGGTATGTGCCGGACCAGAAATCCGCAGGCGAACGGCTGGCGCGCGGCATGCGCCCCAATGCGGCCGATGTGGAAGTGCAGGCTA
>DAIOWE010000241.1:0-2067 GCA_036758605.1 Pseudomonadota bacterium
TGCGCGTCTATATCGGACAGATCCGTGCAAAGATCGAAGAAAATCCTGCGGCGCCCGTCCTGATAACCACCGAGCCCGGCATTGGCTACCGGATGGAAGTGGTATAGCAACTTCCACAAAAACTCGAAAATGTCCTTCCGTCCGGGTGCGCCGTGGCCGGTGGGCGTGAAGCTGCCTGCCCCCCTAAAGCTTATAGCTTAGTCACAAAGGTGAACCTGCCCCTTCCCTTGACAGACTCTTCTCATTCGCGGGGAGAGATAAAGGAGTCAGGTTATAATGTAATTTATCAATGTAATAAATATCGGAAATCATTTCAAATAATGTCTTTGGGAGATACAAACTATAGTCCAAATATAACCGAAATATAGCCAAATTATGGCCATAATCAATATGCAAATAAGAGATAGTTTCGGGCGCAATGAATGCTTATTGATTACAAGCCCATTTAGCACGAGTTAGATGTTAACCAAGGCCAACTGGCTTTTCACGCGTTAGGAGATCGCTATGCATGAGAAGAAAAACACTATTCTGGTAGTGGACGGTGAACCGAAGATACAGAAGATGCTTGAGGTTGTTCTGGCTGCCGAGAATTTCAGGATTATCGACAGCACTTCCGGCAAGCAGGCGATGCGGATGTGCGCCTCAGTCAATCCAGATTTGATATTGCTTGAGCTTTGCCTGCCGGATATGGACGGCAAGGATGTTATCAAGAATATTCGTGAATGGTCGCAAGCGCCAATTATCATTCTTTCCGTATGTTCATCCGATGAGGAAATCGCCGCGTCGCTGAATATGGGTGCCAATGATTACGTTACCAAACCGTTCAATGTCGATGTCCTGCTGGCGCGGATCAATGCCGCCCTGCGCACCTCCGTGGTGCAGGAGACCGGCGAACCGGAATTATGCAATGGCCCGTTGCGCATGGATCTGGTGCGCCATGAGGTGTTTTTGCATGATAAATTGCAGGCCTTTACGCCCAGGGAATATGATCTGCTGCGCCACTTTATGGTCAATCGCGGCAAGATGCTGACCCACAGGGAAATTCTCAACAAAGTCTGGGGCGTGTCGCATGCCGAGGACACCACCTATCTGCGCGTCTATATCGGACAGATCCGTGCAAAGATCGAAGAAAATGCGAAATTACCCAATTTAATAAAGACCGTGCCAGGCGTTGGCTACCGGATGGATATCATTCCACCCACTGCTTTTAAGCAGATAAAGCTAAAGCGACATGCCTATTTTATGCCTCCCTTACGTCTAATCACTTTTCCCATGCAGTAAGCTTGCGGGGAGGCTTCTAAGTATTCAGCTGAACCTTAACCAAGGAGAATTTTATGAAACCATATCAAAAAACCATCATTGCAATGACAGCCCTGATATCGTTGGCCGCGTGCGGCAGCACCAAGGGCGACCGGGCGCTGAGCGGCGCGGCCATTGGCGCGGGTGCGGGCGCTGTCGGCGGCGCAGTCCTGGGTGCTGACCCGATAACCGGCGCAGTAATCGGCGGCGCCGTCGGCGCTGCCACCGGCGCTGTGACCAAGAAAAAAGATGTCGATCTCGGCAAGCCGATCTGGAAATAATCGTCAAATATAAGGAGTGCAGCCATGTTGGGCTACGTAATCACCTTTTTTATTCTGGCGGTTATTGCGGGACTTCTCGGGTTTGGCGGCCTTGCCGCCGACTTCGCAAACATTGCCCAGTTTCTGGCGCTTGTATTTGTCGTGCTGTTTGTCGCGAGCCTTATCTATAGTATGGTGACGGGGCGCAGGGATAACCTGCTGCCATAGCTGGGACGAATGATCGAATATAAAAAAGGGAACCATCTGGTTCCCTTTTTTATTGAAATGTCTCGCCGGATGGTATTACCGCCCGGCTATACGAGTTTACTGCAGAACGATTTCGACACGGCGGTTTTGCGGTTCGCGCACACCATCTTCGGTCGCAACCAGCGGTTCGGTCTCGCCTTTGGCGGCGACGGTGATTTCAGATTCCGGCACTCCCAGGGCCAGCAGGCGGGCTTTCACCGCATTGCCCCGGCGCATGGACAGCGCCATGTTGTATTCGTCC
>DAIOWE010000242.1:0-2023 GCA_036758605.1 Pseudomonadota bacterium
CCCTTGGTTTCTTTCGGATGGCGTAAAACCGAACGCATACAATCGAATAACCCGGCTTCTTCCAGTGGTACGTCAATCAGTGGCGGCACCGGAATAATCTGCGCGCTATAGGGATCGCGGTTGTAGATGCGATAGGTTTTGTCACAGACCGCCACCGGGACGCCACGTTCCAGCACATGGCCGTCATCATCTTCGACCTTGCGCCAGGGGCCGGCATAGATGACCGCCTGTTTGCGCTCCAGACATATGCCCTGCTTGCCCTTATAAGCCGTGACCGTGATCGAGCGGAACTCGATGCCTTCTACCGTGCGCCAGGGGGTCGCGTCGCGTTTGGCAATGGCGACGCCATAAAAGCCGGCATCTTCAAACGCGCGCAGAAATTCGCGTTCCTGAAACGCACCAGAGATGCAGCCGGACCATAATTCCGGATCATTGCGCATATGCCGCGGCACCATTTCATCCGAAACAATGTCAGAAATGGCGACCCGGCCACCCACTTTCAGAACGCGGAACATTTCGGCAAACAGCGCAGCTTTATCTTCAGCCGCCACCAGATTCAGCACGCAGTTGGAAACGATCACGTCCATACTGGCGTCAGCGATAAGCGGCGCATCCAGCGCCTGCTGCTTCTTGTAGGCTTCCAGCGCCTCTAAATCGGCATAGGACGATACGGGATGGGCCGCCAGCCAGGCTTCGACGGCGGCGATATCCGTGCGCAAATCCTGAATCTTGCCACGCTTGAACACCACATTGTCAAAGCCGGTGCTGCGCGCAATCTGGCTACGGTGTTTTTCGGCCAATTCCAGCATTGGCGGATTAAAATCGACCCCCGTAACCTTGCCCGTCGCACCAACAATCTGCGAGATAATGTAACATATCTTGCCACCGCCGCTGCCAAGATCCAGTACAGCTTCACCCGCTCGGACAAATTGCGACGGATCGCCGCAGCCATAATCGCGATCAATAATCTCCTGCGGGATGATTTTCAGATATTGCGGATCGTAATCAACCGGGCAGCACAACGCGTCTTCACGCGCCTGCGATGCTGCGCCGTAACGCAGCAGGACTTCTTTTTCCGTATCTAGCGGGATCATATCCATGAGGCCATCTTCCATATTTATGTAGCTGGTCTATTGTTTTCGTCGCGGGTTGGTTTGCAGTTACACCTTGCTGCCAAATTGGCGTTGCCACCAACCGCCGCGTTTTGGCCCTGCCGGAGCTTCCGGCAGCACTTGCTGGGGGGCGGGTTCAGGTTCTGGTTCTGGTTCGGGTTCGGGTTCGGGTTCGGGTTCGGGCGCATGCGCCATTTCGGCAACCTCGGAAATTGACGCCACGGCAATGGCCTCCTGATCTGCCGGACGCGGCGCTTCTATCGTCGGAGCCTCCTCCTCCGCAACAGCGGATTCGGCCTGCGCCGCTGCCGGACGCCACATTTCCTGCATTGGCGTGTCGGCTGTCGTTTCTTCGCCTGTATGAATTGGGATGATTAACACATTGCCTGATACCCCGGCATCACCGTCCTGGGGCGGAAATACGCCCTCGTTCCCCGGTAAGGGTTGCGTCCCATCCCGGTCACGATTACGCCCCCGGCCACGCCGACGACGACGCGACTTGCGACGCACGGCTTCTTCTTCCGCCGTTTCACCTTCCAGTCTTACAATAGGTTCTTCCTGCAACTCATTGACATCAGATATGTTTTGAACATCTGCATCATTTTCCGTCCGGGGTTTGCGCGCATCATCCCCACGCCCCCGACCACGCCTGCGCCTGCGTTCTGTGTTCCGCTTTTCCCCGGCTTCCTGCGCTATGGGTTCATCCAATATCTCTTCAGGGGCATCCACCTCTTCTTCCACGATCTCGGGTGAAATTGGTGCGCTGACTGAGAGGGGCTGAATAACCGCGATGCGATCCGACTGCTTGATTTCAAAATTCGGCGACTGAATGGCATCCGAGGCAATGATAAAAATTGAGCTGGCCGTGCGGGCCTCAATCTGATGCAGCCATTGGCGTTTCTGATTGAGAA
>DAIOWE010000243.1:0-1909 GCA_036758605.1 Pseudomonadota bacterium
TATGGGCGCGGCACGGCGGATATGAAGGGTTTTATCGCCAGCGCGCTGGCGCTGGTTCCGGAATTTGTGGCAGGCGTTGGGCGCACGCCGCTGCATCTGGCGTTTTCGTATGACGAAGAGGTTGGCTGTCTGGGCGTGCATGCCATGGTGCGCCATATTGCGGCGCATCTGCCGCGCCCCAAAGCAGTGATTGTGGGTGAGCCGACAATGATGCGGGTGGTGAACAGCCACAAGGGCATTCGCACCTTTACGACCGAGGTCACCGGGCTGGAGACGCATTCGTCCACGCCGCATCTGGGCGTCAACGCCATTGATGTGGCGGTGCAACTGATCAATTATCTGCACATGCTGCGCGCACAGATGCAGGCGCTGGGCGATGCGTCGGGGCGGTTCGACCCGCCTTATACCAGCATTCATGTGGGCGTCATCGAAGGGGGTACGGCGCTGAATATTGTGCCGCGGCGCTGCCGCTTTCAGTGGGAAATCCGACCGCTGCCGGGACAGGACCCGGATGAAATCGCGGCGCGTTTCAATGCCTATGCCATGAACGAGGTTTTGCCGCCGCTGCGCGCCATTTCACAGCAGGCGGATATCGTCACCAGACAGCGCGCCGATGTGCCGCCGATGGCGCCGCAAAACGGCTCGCCCGCCGAAGCGCTTGTCACCGCATTGCGCGGATCCAACGCCCCGCAAGCTGTTTCCTATACCACCGAGGCCGGGATATTTCAGAAGGCGGGCATTCCCGCAGTGCTATGCGGCCCTGGCAGCATCGATCAGGCACACAAGCCAGATGAATTCATCGCCCGGTCCGAGCTTGCGGCATGCGATGCGTTTTTACGGCAATTGCTGGCAGCGATTGCGTGACGCATCCGTACCCGGATCAATAATTTTTTAGCCGTTCTTCCAGTTCTTCAATCACCCTGATCGGCACATTCTCGACGGAACTTCCGTTATAATATCCAAACGGATTGTCGAGATCCTTGATCAGAAACATCATATAGAGGAACAGCAGTGAAACAGCACCCGTCAGAAACAGCGCATGCATAAAGGGTTCAAGCTGTATCACGATAAGACCAAGAATAAGCAGGATCGAATTGATCTCCGCAATGCGATAACCGGACGAAACGAAAGACGTGTCGCGTATGGTGTCAATCCGGGTCACGATCCGCCGGATATTCGCCTGTTCCTGCTTCAGGCGCACGATGAAATTCGCCTGGGTGTGTGGCTCTAACGCGGCGATCAACTGGTTCAGCGCCGAAAGATGCTCAAATATCGTGCGTGTGCGTTCCTTTTTATGGAACCATTCCCTGAGACACCCGATCAGCATACGCACATGTTCCAAACACTGCGCCGCTTCCCTGATATTTTTTGCCTGATAAAGAATATGCGCCTCATCGGCAATCGACTCCAGGCTTACCGATAATTCCCCTGGCAGTTTTTCGCTTTCCTTGAAATCACTCAGGACGCCTGCCAGAAGAAAGCCGAGCAGAAACACATTTGCCGCGACGAACGATGTGAAAAGCGCGTTCAGTTCAATAATTTCATAGCCAAAGTAATGCACTGCAAATTTTAAGCCCATGATCACAGTTACAAAGGGCAGCGTCATTAACAGCAGCCGGTGACTTTTTAAATATGTGCGCATGCTGCTTTTATTGTTATCTCAAAGGACATTGCTTCGCAGGACAGATGGGGCAAGGGGATTTCAGCGCCGCCTGAAAATTGCATCAAAAGGCACGATATAGGTCAGCGCCGCGCTTTCCACGCCGGGATTGTCGTCGCCCAGATTGGCGTTGGAAATATGGTTGAAGCTGGCCCCCAGACGGTGGCCGTTCTGAAAGCGATAGCTGATTTCAATCTGGCTGCGGAATTCCAGCGTATAGAACAGATCCTTGCCATTGCCGTCATGATA
>DAIOWE010000244.1:0-1802 GCA_036758605.1 Pseudomonadota bacterium
CGTTCGCGCAGCACTTCGGCCAGATTGAGAATATCCGCATCGCACATGGTGTCGGTGACCATCGGGCCGCCGTCATAATCCGCCTGCACGGAATCCTTGCCAAGGCGTTGCAGCGAGAACCCGCACAGGCCCGCATCCATGCCTTCATGCAGCAGGCGCTTCATCTCGGCTTTTTCTGCATCGGTCGCAGGGCGGGTTTTCGCCGCTTCCAGACCCATCACATAGACCATCAGCGATGTGGTCGGCAGATATTGAATGCAGTTCACGCCTTTGGGGGTGCGTTCCAGTGAATCAAGATATTCGGGAATGGTTTCCCAATCCCAGGTCATGCCCTGGCGCATGGATTCCATCGGGATCGCTTCGGTGCGCGTCATCATCAGCATGGCGCGTTCACGTTCAGCCGGCTTCACAGGCGCAAAGCCAAAGCCGCAATTGCCCAGCACCACCGAGGTCACGCCGTGCCAGCCGGAAATCGAACAATACGGATCCCAGCGGATCTGTGCATCATAGTGCGTATGCAGATCAACGAAACCCGGTGCGACGATCAAGCCCTCCGCATCAATGGTCTGCTTTGCCGACCCGGGTGACGCGCCGCCGATTTGCAGAATCTTGCCATCCTTGATCCAGACATCGGCCTTGTAACGCGGGGTGCGTGTGCCATCAACAACCGTGCCGCCTTTAATATGAATATCAACATTCGCCATGGTGTTCCCTCCTCACAGGGTTTAGCAAGGATCAAGCCTGTGTAAGCGGTAGCCTTGTCCCTGCATTTATTTGCTTTACTATAAATGCTAATAATAGATTTCAGGCAAAGCAATGCAAATGTATTACGTTTCGTTATACTCCTGAGTCCATTGATATAATGGGAATGACACAGATGACAGAGATCGTGGGCGCCATACTGGCGGGGGGGAAATCCGCCCGCATGGGGGGCGGCGACAAATGCCTAAGTCTGTTAGCCGGTCAAACTTTGCTGTCCCGCGCCATTACCCGTGCGCGCCCGCAGGTACATGAACTTTTGCTAAATGCCAATGGCGATCCGGCGCGGTTTGCGGACGCGCGATTGCCGGTGCTGCCGGATGTGATCGAAAATTATGCCGGACCGCTGGCGGGCATTCTCAGCGCGCTGGAATGGGCGCGCGAACAGCGCCCGCTTTGCTCTCATGTGGTCAGCTTTGCCTCTGACACGCCGTTTTTTCCAGTCGATCTGGTCGCGCGCCTGATCCGCGCCGCACGGGAAAAACAATTGCCATTGGCCTGTGCGGCTTCGGGCGGGCGCGCCCATCCGGTGTTTGGCCTGTGGCCCGTGGCGCTGGCGGATGATCTGCGCCACGCCATGACACGGGAAAATATGCGCAAGGTTGACGCCTGGACCGCGCGCCACGGGGTGGCCCTTGCCGAATATCCGGTGCTGCCCTTTGACCCGTTTTTCAATATTAACCAACCAGAAGATTTAACCTGGGCAGCGCAACTGGCCTCTATTCCTGATAAGGAATTTGAGGCATAATACCGGCAAACAAGAATGTTAAAAACGGGAAGAAGCCAGATGCAATATCACTACGCCACTGTCATGGAAATCATTGCGGACGCCATACCAACGCGCCCTGCCCTGGTGCATGGCGGCAATCGCCGGACCTGGGCGGAATTTGATCTGCGCGCCGCCAAACTGGCAGGCGCCTTTGCCAAAGCGGGCCTGAAGGCGGATTCGAAAATTGGCCATTATCTGTATAATTCCAACGAATATATGGAGGCGCATTTCGCCTCGTTCAAAATGCGCGCCTCGCCCATCAATGTGAATTACC
>DAIOWE010000245.1:0-1528 GCA_036758605.1 Pseudomonadota bacterium
CGTGGCCATAACCGGCATAAACACCATGCGGGGCGGACGCCGCGAAACAGTTTCCTATCGCCAACTGGATATTCTTTCCAGGCGCATTGCGCTTGGCCTGGTGCATTACGGCATCGAAAAGGGCGATATGGTGTCGTTTCAGTTGCCAAACTGGTGGGAATTCGCCGCCCTGCATCTGGCCTGTGTGCGCATTGGCGCGATCAGCAATCCGGTCATGCCAATTTTCCGGGAACGCGAACTTTCTTTCATGCTGTCCTTTGCGGAAACCAAAGCGGTATTCGTGCCGCGTGAATTTCGTGGTTTCGATCATGGCGCGATGATGGCGGGGCTGCGCAAGGATCTGCCCGCGCTGGAGCATGTGTTCCTGCTTGGGGGTGAAGGCGCGCAAAGTTTCGAGGATAATTTCCTGAACCACCGCTTTGAGGACGAAATGGACGCCGGGGCGATTTTTGCCGCCCGCAAAATGGGGCCCAATGACGTCAATGAAATGCTCTACACCTCCGGCACCACGGGCCAGCCCAAGGGCGTGATGCATACCGCCAATACGCAATTGGCCAACGCCCTGCCCTATGCGCAACGCCTGGCGCTGGGGGAACGCGATGTGATTTTGATGTCCTCACCGCTGGCGCATCAGACCGGATTTCTGTACGGGGTCATCATGCCGCTGCTGATTGGCGCCAAGGTGGTGTATCAGGATGTTTGGGACGCAAGCGTTGCGGCGCAGCTTATTCAGGAAGAACGCGTGACCTACACCATGGCGTCGACGCCCTTTCTGGCCGATCTGGCGGGCACGCCGCAGGTGCGCGATTATGATATCAGCACCCTGAAAAACTTCCTCTGTGCGGGGGCGCCTATTCCGCGCGTACTGGCGGAAAACGCCAGCAGGGATCTGGATATCAATGTTCTGTCGGGCTGGGGCATGAGCGAAAATGGCGCGGTGACGACGACACAGCCCAGTGATCCGCTGGAAAAAGTCTTCAATACAGACGGCAAACCGCTACCGGGCGTTGAGGTGCGTATTGTCGATGAAAAAGGCAAGGTTGCGCCACTCAATACCGAAGGCCTGCTGCAATCGCGTGGCTGTTCGGCATTTGTGGGCTATATGAAAAAGCCGGAAATGCACGGCACCGACGCCGATGGCTGGTTCGACACCGGCGACTATGCGCGCATGGATGCCGACGGCTATATCCGCATCACCGGGCGCGCCAAGGACATTCTGATTCGCGGCGGCGAGAATATTCCCGTGGTCGAGGTGGAGGAATTGCTCTACCGCCACCCCGCCATTGCCGATGCGGCGATTGTTGGCATGCCCGATGACAGGCTGGGCGAACGCGGCTGCGCCTTTGTCACGCTACAGCCGGGGGCGAAACTCGGCTTTGAGGATATGGTGGCCTATCTGAAAGACGCGAAACTGGCGCGCAACTATCTGCCGGAACGCCTGGAAGTGATTGCGGAAATGCCGCGCACCGCCAGCGGCAAAATCCAGAAATTCAAACTGCGCGAAATCGCGAAGGAGTATTCGGTTTGA